>JAGAQG010000003.1 GCA_017622875.1 Lachnospiraceae bacterium | reverse complement strand
TATGGAGCAAGCCGTCTGAGTGACATTGATCCGAAAGACTTTGCAGCAGTATTAAAAGATGCGGAGGCGATTGGAAATGAGTAAACACGCAATATTATCAGCCTCCGGTTCTCACAGGTGGCTGAACTGTACACCATCTGCAAGATTGGAGTTGGAGTTTGAAAATACCACATCAGAAGCGGCAAGAGAAGGAACTGCGGCTCACGCTCTTTGTGAGCATAAGCTGAAGAAGTTCTTAAAGAAACGAAGCAAACGTCCTGTTTCTGATTACAACTCAGATGAAATGGAAGAATGCACCGATGCTTATGCGGAATTTGTTATGGAGCAGTATGAAGAAGCTAAGAAGTACTGCAAAGATCCGGTCATTCTCATCGAGCAGAAACTAGATTTTTCCTGCTATGTGCCGGAGGGATTTGGAACAGGAGACTGCATCATCATTTCCGATGACAAGCTTCATATCATTGATTTCAAATATGGACAAGGCATTTTTGTTGAAGCGGAGCATAACCCACAGATGATGCTATATGCACTAGGGGCGTTGGAAATCTACGATGCACTTTACGACATCAAAGAGATTTCCATGACCATCTTTCAGCCAAGAAGGGAAAATATCAGTACATGGACAATTCCAATTGAGGACCTGAAAGCCTGGGCGGAGGAAGAACTGAAACCAAAGGCGCAGCTGGCCTACGATGGAGATGGTGAGTATCTTCCGGGAGAATGGTGTACCTTTTGCAAGGCAGCCGTCAAATGCAGAGCCAGAGCGGAAGAAAAAATGAAGCTGGCAAGAATGGAATTCAAGATGCCGCCGCTTCTTACCGATGCAGAGATTGAAGAAGTACTTACCGTTTTGCCTGACTTAACCAAGTGGGCGAATGAAATCACTGCTTATGCAACGGAGGCTGCAATCCACCACGGAAAAGAATGGAATGGATTTAAGGTAGTAGAAGGCCGTTCCAATCGTAAGTACCGTGATGAGCAACTGGTAGCAGAAGCTGCAAAGGAACATGGTTATACAGATATTTATCGTCAGTCCTTAATTCCTATGACGGAGATGCAGAAACTGATGGGAAAATCTGCTTTTGAGGAAATTCTCGGTGACCTCATTTATAAACCACCGGGTAAGCCGACACTGGTACCAAACACGGACAAGCGTCCGACTATGAACGTAACAAACGCAGAAAACGAATTTAATGAAATTATGGAGGATTAATATTATGGCTAACATGAACAGAACAAAAGTAGTAACTGGTGTAAACACAAGATTATCTTATTTTCACGGTTGGGAACCGGTATCCATCAATGGCGGTGCAGAAAAGTATTCCGTATCTGTACTTATTCCAAAAGATGATACAGAGACAGTAAACGCAATTAATAAAGCAATCGATGCTGCAATCGAAGATGGCATTGCGAAGTTCGGTGGTAAGAAACCTAATAAAGCAGCACTTAAGCTTCCGCTTCGTGACGGAGATTTGGAACGAGATGATGAAGCTTACAAAGGTCACTACTTCATCAATGCAAACAGCACAACCGCACCGCAGATCGTAGACCGTGCAGTAAAACCTATTCTTGATAGAGGAGAAGTGTATTCTGGCTGCTATGCGAGAGTATCTCTTAACTTCTACGCATTCAATTCCAATGGCAATAAAGGTATCGCCTGTGGTCTTGGAAACATTCAGAAGATTAGAGATGGAGAGTCTCTTGGTGGTAAGACATCTGCAGCAGATGATTTTGGTACAGTAGATGACGATGATTTCTTAGCATAAGGAGGACACGACAATGACAGAAGTACAGAACTTTATGCTTATGGTATGTTTTGGATGCACGATGGGATTCCTGATTGGAACATTCAGCATCATGGTATCGGATGGTATCCAGTATCTGATCAAGAAGAGACGCGCGAAAAAAGAGCAAAAGAAACAGAATAACGAATAACATTTTCAAGGGCGGTATGGGGGATTCCTGTATCGCCCGATTTTTTTATTGGAGGAGCGCAATGAAGAACTTAGAAATAGATATTGAAACATTTTCATCTGTAAATCTTGCCAAGGCGGGTGTTTATCGTTATACAGAATCACCGGACTTTGAGGTTCTGCTCTTTGGATACAGCATTGATGGACAGGATGTGAAAGTGGTCGATCTTGCAAATGGTGAAAGAATTCCAAAAGAAATATTGAACGCATTGGAAGATGAGGCGGTTACGAAATGGGCTTTTAATGCGCAGTTTGAACGTATCTGTATCTCCAGAATGCTAGGCTACGAAGCTGGAACATATCTTGCTCCGGATTCCTGGAAATGTTCTATGGTGTGGTCCGCCTATATGGGACTTCCGTTATCATTGGAAGGTGTAGGTGCTGTGCTTGGTTTGGAAAAGCAGAAACTTACCGAGGGCAAAGAGCTTATAAGATATTTCTGTACACCGTGCAAGCCGACAAAATCGAACGGAAACAGGGTTAGGAACTTACCATTTCACGATATGGAAAAGTGGGAAAAGTTTAAAACCTATAATATCAGGGACGTGGAAACGGAAATGCAGATACAAAAGAAATTACTGAAGTTCCCTGTGCCAGAGTTTGTTTGGGATGAATACCATTTGGATCAGGAAATTAACGATAGAGGAATTCTGGTAGATGTTCCATTTGTTGAAAAATGTATGGAGATTGATAAAGTGTCGAGAGAGCATTTGATGAGTCAGATGCAGGAACTTACCAGTCTTGAAAATCCAAATTCCGTAGCACAGATGAAGGAATGGCTTTTTGATAATGGAATCAAAACAGAAACACTTGGCAAAAAGGCCGTTGCAGCACTGATTGATGAAGTGCCGGATGAGATGTCAGAGGTTCTATCATTAAGACAGAAACTGGCTAAGTCATCTGTACGTAAATACCAGGCGATGCAGAACTCGGTTTGTGGGGATGGCAGAGTCAGAGGAATGTTCCAGTTCTACGGTGCCAATCGTACAGGGAGATTCGCAGGAAGACTTGTTCAATTACAGAATCTACCACAGAATCATATGGAAGATTTGGCAGAAGCTAGAGGACTGGTTCGATGTGGAGATTATGATTCTCTTGACCTTTTATATGATGATATCCCGGATACATTATCACAACTCATTCGAACATCCTTTATTCCACCGGAGAACAAGACATTCATCGTTGCTGACTTTTCTGCTATTGAAGCGAGGGTGATTGCATGGTTTGCAGGGGAGAGCTGGAGAAAAGATGTATTTGCACAGGGAGGAGATATTTATTGTGCATCTGCCAGTCAGATGTTTGGCGTCCCTGTGGAAAAGCATGGTGTGAACGGCCATCTTCGTCAGAAGGGAAAGATTGCAGAGCTTGCATTAGGATATGGTGGTTCGGTTGGAGCATTAAAATCAATGGGTGCCATTGAAATGGGTTTGTCCGAAGAAGAACTTCCGGAACTGGTATCTGCATGGAGGACTTCCAATCCATATATTGTAAAGTTTTGGTGGGAGATTGACCGTGCAGTGAAGAAAGCCATTAAAGAAAAGACATCGGTATCTGCTTATGGAATCCATATTTCCTGCAGAAGTGGAATGCTGTTTATTACCTTACCTTCCGGCAGAGTATTATCCTATGTGAAACCATGTATCGGAGAAAATAAATTTGGTGGGGAATCTGTTACCTATGAGGGCGTTGGTGCAACAAAGAAATGGGAACGCTTGGAGAGTTATGGTCCGAAGTTCGTGGAGAACATCGTGCAGGCAACATCCCGCGATATTTTGATGTATGCAATGAAGACCTTAAGGTGCTGCAGCATTGTGGCTCATGTTCACGATGAGGTAATTATAGAAGCAGATCCACGTATGACTCTTGATGCAGTGTGTGAGCAGATGGCAAGGGTACCGGAATGGGCGGAAGGGTTACTGCTCCGTGCAGATGGTTATACGTGTGATTTTTACAAAAAAGATTAAAAACGTCCTTTTGCACCTTTTGCCGGGGCTACCTGGTAGGAGGTGTATTCTTTATGACGAATGAACAGAAACTTCAGATAGCGGCATACCGCAAGGCAGGAATTGGTTATAAACAGATTGCAAAGGAGCTGGATTTGTCTGCAAATAGTGTAAAGTCTTATTGCAGAAGAAATGGTTTGAACAATGAAGCTTTAGAACAGAGTTTACCAGAGTCGGCTTGCGAAAACTGTGGCAAGAGCATTGAACAGAAAAAAGGAAAGAAGAAAAAGCGATTCTGTTCCGATAAATGCAGGAATCAGTGGTGGAATTCCCATCTGGATCAGGTAAAACGAAAGGCAGTTTATGAGTATATCTGCCCTATCTGCGGCAAGCCTTTTTCTGTATATGGGAATGCGAAAAGGAAATATTGCAGTCATGTCTGCTATGTAAGGGGCAGGTTTGGGGCAGTGGCTAAAAATTAAGAATTTTATATTCGAAAGTAGTTGCATTTTTCTGGACTTTACGGGAATATACGACTACCTAAAAATATGTGGAGGTGTAGGAAATGGAGAAGTTGGCATTAAATGAAAAATATATGCTTTCGATAAATGAAGCAGGAGCGTATTTTAATATCGGAGTTAAAAAGATGCGCCGATTGGCAGAAGATAATCTGGGAACCTTTGCTGTTTACAGCGGAAATAGATATCTGATTATACGCACAAAATTTGAGGAATTTCTGCAGAATAACCCTATGATATAAATGCATTTATTCTGCCGAAAGTAGTTGCTATTTATGCGTTTTAGAGTGATATATGTTACTACCAAAAGCGAAGAAGGAGGAAAAAACGATGAGCAGACCATCATTAGCAGATAAGGATTTTCTTACCGTCATCGAAACGGCAGAATATTTTGGACTTAGCAGAAGAAAGTTATTCCGACTGGCGGAGGAGAAGAACCTGCCTTTTATTGCAATGTACGGAACACGAAAATTAGTTATTAAAGATGAGTTCAAGAAATACCTGAAAAGACCGGGAGTGAAGGAGGGATTAGCAAATGGCAAGCCAAGGACAAAGAAGAGACTCGAAGCATAGAATTTTACACACTGGCGAATCCATCAGAGCCAACGGGAAATACCAGTATAAGTACATGGTAGATGGAAAACCGAAATTCCTCTACAGTTGGCGATTGGTTCCGACAGATCCGCAACCGGTAGGGAAGGCACCTTGCCTTTCCCTCCGAGAAATGGAGAAAATGGTAAGACAGGATATCGAATCCAAGCTGGACCCACTGGGTAGAAAAATGACGGTCAATGAGTTGATTGACCGGTACCTGCAGACCAGAACTGGTGTAAAACCGAATACGCTCACCAATTACAGTTATGTAAAAAATCTGATGGCAAAGGAAGAATTCGGAAGCAGAAAGATTGCAGAGGTAAAGACTTCCGATGCAAAGTTATTTCTTATTAAATTGCAACAGGACGGACGAGGTTCCAGTACCATCAAAACAGTTCGTGGAGTTCTTAGACCGGCATTTCAGATGGCAATGGATGATGACATTATTGTAAAGAATCCATTCGCATTCCAGCTTGCAGGAGTTGTGGTAAATACAGAGCATACCAGAGAGGCAATCACAAAGGACCAGATGAGAAAGTTTTTGAAGTTTGTGCATGACGATAATGTGTACTGCAAGTACTACGAGGTTTTTTATATCTTATTTCATACCGGACTTCGAATTTCAGAATTCTGTGGATTAACCATCAAAGATTTGGATATGAAAAATCGAATTATCAATATAGATCATCAGCTTCAGCGATTGAATAACATGGAATATCATATCGAATCCACGAAGACAAATGCTGGAACAAGGAAGATTCCAATGACGGAAGACGTGTATCGAATGTTCCAAGCGATTCTGGAAGACAGACCTACAGATCTTCCGGAGGTTATGATTAATGGATATGTTGGATTCCTTTTCCGAGACAAGAATGGAATGCCGGAGGTTGCGCTGCACTGGGAACATCGATTCAAAAATGCAGTTAATCGATACAACAGCATTTTCAAAGTGCAGATGCCGAAGATTACGCCTCATATTTGCAGACATACTTACTGCAGTAACCAGGCGAAAGCAGGTATGAACCCGAAGACGTTGCAGTACCTGATGGGACATTCAGACATCGGAGTGACGATGAATACTTATACCCATCTGGGATTGGATGATGCGAAAAATGAAATGATTCGAATGGAAGAATTGGAACAGGCACGAAAAGAAGTGGATAAGACAGAAGGCAAGAAGACGATGAGGCAGAATATGTTTAAAGTAGTATAATGATTGCAGATACGCTCAGGAGAGACCCTGGGCGTTATTTTTGTGTTCGGGAATTGTGGGATGGGAAGAAAGATAGTATAATTAAGGGAGATGTAAAACTGGAGGTCGTAGTCTATGAATAAAGAAAATACATGTAGTGTAGGAAGTTTATCTGAATATATTGCTGCTATTGAAAAATATGACTTATTTAATTATATTTCCAGAGGCGAGAGTGAGAAGTATGAGAAACCTTTGAGTTCAGGAATACATAGAAAAAAATTTGAGATATACTCGAAAATGTTGGAACAATATCATCTAGATGTAGAAATGTCAATTAATCGTACACAAGATAAAAATTTTCTCGCATTTGCACAACATCATGGAATACCAACAAATTTATTAGATTTCTCATTTTCTCCATTAGTTTCTTTATATTTTAGCATGGATGGATGTAAGGATAAGGGATATGTATATTTTGTAAATAAATCCAAAATGGTCAGTATAAATAATGTCCTTTATGAAAGACCATTAGGATGGGGACTATTTGAGGAATTGCTTGAATTTGAAAGTGATTTATATAAAAAAGTATTGCCTCAGATGTCAGAAGCGTTTATTGCTAATAGGGAAGAAATGGTTTCGTTTTTTGAAAAGCATGCGGAAGAATTTATTGAAGAATTTCGAAGAATTCGAGCACCAGGTTTTTTGGAATCTCTTGAAGGCGGTGTTGATGATTTTAAAAAAGCATTAGAACAGTATAGAGCAGATAGAATAAGATGGATTGCAGATGAAAGTATTAAAGAAGATCCTACTTTGCAGATTTATCGTTCTGTATCAATATTTTTACAAGGAATGCAAAAAATTTATAAAGGCGATTTGCATTATCCAACTTTGTTTTTTCAAAATTTCGGGAAAATATCTAACACAGTAATAAACGGTGCTGAGTATAGTGCAAATATTTTTATAATGATGTTTTTACTGAAAATGGAAGAAATTGAGTATTGTTACGAGAGATGTTCTCGAAATAAGTTGGAATTCGAATTAGAATTTCCATTTTATTTTACTTATCGTCCACCTATTATAGACGAGCGTGTAAAAAATCAATCTTCAGTTTTTGTATTTCAGCCATTTTCAACAAATAAGATGCATTTTGAAGGAAAACCTGTTCAAGTGTGGCAGAAAATTGTACCTGACTTTACAATTGAAGTCCAGAATCCAGAAAGTATAAGAAAAGAATTAGATGCAATAGGATTCAATTTGAAACATATATATTGTGACTATGATAGTATCGCAAAATATACGGTTAGTTCTTTGGAATAGTTTTTATGATGGGAATAAAAATGGAAAATGGAATTGAACAATTAGAAAAAAACGTTAAAGATTGGGAGAAAATTGAAAGAAGAGAAGAAGTGATAAGGAATACTCCTTTAGGTGGTCTGAAAAGTGTTGCATTCGCATTGGCACAAGAAGTTCCCGTATTAGGATCTCTTGTGACGGAAACAATAGATATGCGTATAGATGAACATCAGAGCAAAGTAAAGAAGGCTCTAATAGACACTATTTTAGATTACGAGGGGATCATAGAACCAGATAAAATAGAAGGGGTATCTTTTCTTATTGAATATGCAAAAACGCAAGAAGTATTAGTGCGTCTTGCTAATGACAAAAAAGTTTGTTATATATGTAATTTATTCGGAAATTATTTCTTGGCTGAGAATCATCAGGGAGATGTAGACCTGTACGAAGAATATTTAAATCAGCTATCTTCGTTATCATATCGAGAGATTGATTTATTGATGTGCCTAGAACATTTTGAACGATTGGTATCGCATGAGCATTTGGAAAATAAAATGCAGAGAAGCCAAAAAGCATATGGGAAATTTAAATTAGAAGCAAAAAAACGTTGGAAGGTTAGTGAGAAACAATTGGAAGGTATTATGATGAGTATTTCTAAAAGTGGTTTTTGTAAAGAATTGACAGGAATTTACCTTGGTTATGAAGGGGGGATTTTTTATACAACTGCATATTTTCAACACTTTTTGAGATATATTACCAAGAGATTTTTAACCGAAGAATAGGAGAGTTAAGTTCTTGTTATCAATTAGTGTGTTAAATAAAGCATCAACATTTTGCACACCCCTACTTCCATAATCGTTAAAAGGTTCAAAAATCTCGGTAGTCTGCACCCCCTAAACCGACTACCAATTGACTACAAAAAACTACTACACTTGGTCTCAAACTGCCGTATTTTGCCACTTTCACTACAGTTTCCGATAAACTGTAAATACCGGAAAAAACCGAAAAAGTGCGTAAAATAGGGCAAAACGAGGCATTTCAGGAGGAAAAATATAATGATTAAAGTATTGTTCATTTGCCACGGCAATATTTGCAGAAGCCCTATGGCTGAATTCATCTTAAAAGATATGGTCGCAAAGCGCCATATCTCAGAAAATTTCATCATCGCCTCGGCCGCCACCAGCACCGAAGAAATCTGGGGCAATGTAGGAAATCCAGTCTACCCGCCAGCCCGCGAAAGGCTGGCCTCCGTCGGCATCTCCTGCAAAGGAAAACGAGCAGTTCAGGTAAAGAAATCCGACTATGCATCTTATGATTATTTAATCTGCATGGATACAAATAACCTGAGAAACTTACGAAGAATTATCGGTGAAGACAAAGAAGGCAAAGTAAGCCTTTTATTAGACTATACAGCCCGTCCGGGAGCCTCCATCGCAGACCCGTGGTACACAGGAAACTTCGATGTGACCTATGATGATATTGTAGAAGGCTGTGAAGGCTTTCTGGAATATTTAAAGAGAGAAGGAAAACTATGAAAATAGCAGTAATCACCGGTGCAAGTTCAGGCATGGGACGTGAACTGGCAGTACAGGTATCAAAAAAGAACAGTTTGACGAAATTTGGGTCATTGCCAGACGTGAACAAGCGCTGGAAAGTCTGAAAAAGGAAATCAAAATAAAGGTACGCTCTATCGCACTGGACTTGAAAAATCCAGAAAGCTTTAAAACTTACAAGTCCCTTCTGGAAAAAGAAAAACCAGAAGTGGCAATGCTTGGCAACTGTGCAGGTTACGGAAAGTTTGGCCGTTATGATCAAATCTCTCTCGATGACTGCATGGGAATGATCGATTTGAACTGTAAGGCACTGGTTGCAATGACACAGCTGACCCTGCCATATATGAAACGTGGCGGAAAAATCTTGCAGTTAGATTCCTTGTCCGCATTTCAGCCGGCACCATATCTGAATGTATATGGCTCCAGCAAATCCTTCGTCTTAAGCTACAGCCGTGCGCTGAATCGTGAGCTTAAATCCAAAGGTATCCGTGTCATGTCCGTAAATCCTGGCTGGGTAAAAACTGAATTCTTCGACCATGCTACCCAGACAAGCAATGATGCAGTAACCTATTACAATGTCATGTACGAGGCAAAGGATGTCATAAAAACCGCGGTGCGTGATTTGTATCATTCGAAAAAAGATGTATCAATCCATGGATTACCAGTGAAGTTACAGGTGCTTGGAGTAAAATTACTCCCTCACAAACTGATCATGGAAATCTGGATGAAACAGCAGAAACATACCTAAGTACAATAACAAAGGCTGACAGTTCATCATTGCTGCCAGCCTTTAAAACTATTTCTTATCTAAATCGTCTAAAACCTTCTTATAAGACATCAGCATGCCTTCGTTCATCTTGTCCCCAATCTTGGATTTCAGCTTCTTGTTCCCCAGCATTGCACCCACAAGATACATAAATGCAATCTGCCCCTTTTTCTTCTGTGGGAAATCATACTGTCCCTGTGCTTTAAAGAACTTATGATCAGCCCTCATCATCCCCTGCATCTGATAGATCAGGTCTCTGAAAATTTTTATTCCGCCGATTCCAAGGAAATTCTGAGGCCCCACATTTTTGTGCTCCAATGCATACACAAGCTCATCCGCCAGTCGGTCAATTTCGCTGTTTGGGTCAAATTCATCCGTTGCCACACCAGTCAGAATATTTTGTCCAACATTTGCACGCCCTTCGATGATTGTTTGCAAATTCTTTTCCGCAGAGTAGCAGCCGCTCACCAGATATCCAACCGGCATCCCAATGGTAACAGTACGGTGCCCATTACAGAACTGTCTGTCATCATACATTTTAAAACGAGCCCCCATCGAGTGGTCCCGAATCGTAAATGCATACACCATGGCATCTGCTGTCTGGATATTTTCACGCAGGAATTTGTCAAATCCGTCCTTGTAAATGCAGGTGCCGTCCACCGTACAGTTAAAACAGCCAAGACATCCGCCTTTAAACGGATATTCAGAAATATTTACAATGCGTGTTTTCTTAGGCAATACTGCCTGAAAGCGTGCAATCATCGCCGTCAGCGATTTGTTTTCCGGTGTGCAGTCCGTAATGATCACAACATCCCCATCCTGTGCTTCCAACGCATTCGCAGGAACAGTTGTCTGATGGTAATTCAAAGTCACAGGTGTTACATGCACAGGTTCATAATATTTTTTCTCCACGCACCAGCAAAAATGATTCCAGAAATCCACCGCCTGCTTTTGCCCTTTTTTGGAAGTTAAATCCTCCATATCAGCAGAAAACCCGCGAATGTAATTCATCCCCAGTTCCTGTACATTGTCCTGAATGTACTGGTGGGCAGTGATATCATAAAAATGCTTGGAAGTTGTAATCTGTGTTGCGATTTTTCCGGCTACATTTACCCCATATTCCTTCATAAGTTCGATAAATCGATGCAGCTGGCATGGTGCAATAAATGTGTATACAGGATAGGAGAAAAGCAGTACATCCGCATCCCGAATTGCATCAATGGCAGGTGAGAAATCCTTTTCCAATGATTTGATTTTCGCTCCCACGTTTAAAATGTTGAACTGATGCTCAGGATTAAGTTTCTCCAAATAGAGAACTGTCTGCAGCGTGATGCTGTGATTCCCCTTCGGACTTCCGTTTATTACAAGAATATTCATATTATTCCCCTAAAATATACTTTTCAATGGCATATGCCACACCACATTTATCATTGGTCTTTGGAACTACCACGTCCGCATGCTCCACAGCCTCTGGATATGCATTTTTCATGGCAACAGCAAATCCGGCAAAGTCAAACATTGTCACATCATTCGGTCCGTCTCCGCAAACCATTACTTCCTCTTTGGAAATATTCAGATATTCACAGATTCTGGCAAGAGCCAGATGCTTTCCGACACCAAGCGGTGCGGCTTCTAAAAAGAAAGATTCAGAGAAAAAGCTTACCATCTGATCAGAATGCTTGGCCAGAATTTCCGCCTGTACCTTAAGTAAACGTTCATTTTCCCCGGAAATCATCAATTTATTGATTGGATAATCCAAAAATTCAGGGAGATCATCAACTTTAAAAAGTGTGGTATTGTTACATTTGCATTCTTTTAAAACATATTCCGTTTCATGGGCAGAAACGACCTGCGTATCAGTGTAGGATACCGGAGCAGCTCCATGTTTTGCGGAAATATCACAGATATCCTGAATCAGTTCGTGTGGCAATAAGATGTTTACAATCACCTCACCGGTCCTGCAGTCGATTCCCTTTCCGCCATTCAACGCAGCGATGATTCCGCCACGTTTATCTAACTCCAGTTCCTCAGCAATATAGTTGATTCCCATAGGAGCGCGGCCGGAAGCGAGAATGATTGTAACTCCGGCATCAATAGCTTTCCAAATCGCCTTTTTATTCTCCTCAGGAAGCCTTTTTTCAGAATCAGTCAATGTGCCGTCAAGGTCCAGTGCCAATGCTTTGTATTTTAATTTATCCATAAAGTTGGTCTTCTTAAGTTGTTTGTTATATTTTAAGGTGCGGGTATCGGAAAGTAAAGTCATTTGTTGCAAAATGAAAACCTGAGGTGTAAAATGTTTTCCAAGGAAAATGAAATTTAAAGCAGGAGGTAACATTATGAAATTAGAAACATTACAAAAAGATATGATTGCCGCAATGAAAGCAAAAGATAAGGAAAGAAAAGACTCCATTTCTTCTTTAGTCGGAGCAGTAAAAAAAGTTGCCATTGATGAGAAAGTAAGAGATGACATCCCGGAAGAATTAGTTGACAGAGTCATCTTAAAAGAAATGAAGAGCGTAAAAGAGCAGATCGATACCTGCCCAGCAGAAAGAACAGACCTTTTAGATGCATACAGGGCACGTTATGCAGTGTTTGAAGAATATGCTCCAAAGATGCTCTCGGCAGAAGAAGTAAAAGCAGTGATCATGGAAAAATTCGCAGATGTTGTTGCAACCAAGAACAAAGGCATGATCATGAAAAATGTCATGGGCGAATTAAAAGGAAAAGCAGACGGTAAAGTAATCAACCAGATTGTAGCTGAACTTTGCAAATAATTATTTAATCAAAGAAAAACGCTGTCGGAAATGAAGGTCTCCGGGATTCCGGGTTCCTGCCAACTTCCGACAGCGTTTTGTGATTTTGGGCAAAAAAATAGAGCTGGAAATCGGACTTGAACCGACGACCTACTGATTACGAATCAGTTGCGCTACCGACTGCGCCATTCCAGCTTATGCTTTTTCAAGCGAAAATCATTATACTCCAATGTGAGAAATTTGTAAAGAACTTGTTTGCGTTGAAGTTCCTGTCCAACCATGGTAAAATACACATAATATTTTATTAAACGGAGCATCAGACTATGACAGGAACCATGAGCACATTGTGCTTTTTTGCGGTGATATTAGCCGTTTATTATATGATACCAGTACGATTCCGTTGGGGATTGCTTCTTGCAGCTAGTGCGGTCTTTTATGCTAGTGCAGACTGGAAAATGTTATTCCTCATTGGAGGCAGCATTGCGATATCTTATTATGCCGGACTGAAAATGCAGCAGGCGGAAAGCGAAAAACAAAAGAAACGCTGGATGATGGGTTGTATTATACTTCTTGTTGTTATATTAATGTTCTTTAAATATTTCGGTTTCTTTGCAGAGGCAGTGAATAATCTGCTTGGTAAGGTAGGACTGGGCTCAAATTCAGGGGTTCTACAGCTTGCCATGCCCCTGGGAATTTCCTATTACACATTTAAGATCATCAGCTATCTGGCAGACATCTATAAAGAAAAAATAGAAGCGGAAAAACATTTTGGATATTATGCGCTTTATGTCAGCTTTTTCCCACAGATTTTATGCGGACCAATTGAGAGAGCAGATCATTTTATTCCTCAGATCAAATATGGATGCAAATATGAGGAAAAACTGGCATCGGAAGGTCTGGAACGAATTATTATTGGCCTTTTCAAAAAGCTTGCGGTGGCAGACCGACTTTCCTTATATGTAGGCACAATCTTTGATGCCCCGACCGCCTATCCGGGGCTTGCGACTATCATGGCTGTATTTTTCTATTCCATTCAGATCTACTGCGACTTTTCCGGTTACTCAGATATGGCAATCGGTATGGCGCAGATGCTTGGTATCCGCACGAGAGAAAATTTTGCATATCCTTATTTTTCAAGAAGCATCAAAGAATTCTGGACCCGCTGGCATATTTCTCTGTCCGGCTGGCTAAAAGACTATATTTACATTCCGCTTGGCGGAAACCGTAAGGGAAAGGTGCGTAAAAATCTGAATACGCTGGCAACATTTTTGGTCAGCGGTATCTGGCATGGAAGCAGTTTAAGTTTTGTGTTCTGGGGAGGATTACATGGCCTCTGGAATATGATCTCTACACCGAAAAAGAAGGATGAATCTGTCTGGAAACAAATCTTACAAACACTGATCACATTTTGTGGTGTGACCTTTACCTGGATTTTCTTCCGTGCAAAGGATTTGACAACAGCAGTAGTAATGATCAAACATGCCATCCTTGGTTTTGGACTTTCTGTAGACCAGATTACCACATCCCTGTTGCCATTTACGGGAGATAATACCTGTGCGGCTTATTTTCTTATCATCTGTCTGCTGATCTTATTCCTTGCAGTATTTGAATGGAGAAGAACGAAAGGCAAAGGCACTTCCTATGGATGGATCGCGGCAATGCTGGCAATCACCTTATTGCTTGGTCAGTTTGGAAGCAGCAGCTTTTTATATGGACAGTACTAACCAAATGTGTCCATAAAAAACAGATACGAGGTAAAAATGAAGAAGATTTTAAAGACAGTTGCAGCAGTCCTTGTGGCTGTGACACTGATAATTGTATTGAAAAATCAATATGGAAGCATCTTTGCAGGGAATACCTACGGAATGCCGACTGCTATCGAGCAGGGAGAAATCGATCATTTATTTATTGGCTCTTCCATGTTCCGTCAGGGGATGGATATTGATGCTCTGGAAGAAAATCTGGACGGAAATGTCTATATTTTATCCTATAATGGAAATCAGCCGGTCTTTATGGCAAAAGAGCTGGAATACATGCTGGAACGTGGCTTGAAGGTGAAGAATCTTTACATTGACTTTTACGCCTATACATTGACTGCAGTTCCGTGGATCAGCGACACAAAAATGTTTCTGGATACAGATCTGTCATTTAAAATCGATGCATGGAAAACAATGTCGCAGTATAATGATGTGAGTCTGAGCGATTTTTATGAAATGTTCGTAACTGCAAACAATGAACAGATTTTAATGTATCCGATCAACAATGCAATCGTATCCTCTCAGTTCAGAAACGGAGGTTCTCTGCTTACACTGAATGGACAGACAGAGGAATATCTGGATACCTTGGACTTGGGAGTGCGTGACGGCCTTTTCGAATCTCAGCTGGCAGGCTATGACAGAATCGTAGAATTGGCAGAAGAATATGATATCAATCTTTTATTCATCGAAACACCAAAATATGAAAAACTGCTTAACGATACCAGAGAAGGCTCCTATTCTGATCTCTTAGCGGAAATGGTAAGCTGGGCAGAAACGAAAAATGCACCATATCTTTTGGCTGAAACGTTTGACTTCGACCATACAGACGGTGCAAATTTTCAGGATTTGATTCATTTATCCGGTCAGGGACGAAAGACTTATTGCAAAATGCTTGCAGAATATATCAGTGAATAAAATGAAGAAACTCACGTTGTTAGAAAAATGGTATGCTCCAAAATCTAATACGTGAGTTTTTTATTAGTTTTCATATTGAGTGTAATCCCGTTCAATCAATGATTCTAATAACTCCTGATGAAGCGTTTCCTTGGAAAGATTATGTTCCATGGTACGGACAAGTTCCAGTTTGTTTTTTGTGGTTACACCGCCAAGCTCATATTTCCTGATGATTGGAATGAGCTCACTTCTCCAAAGCAGTCTCAGCTGATTATGAAGACGCATTCGTTTGGAATTTGGCTGTGCCTTGCGAATACATTCCAGCTGAAGGGTTCCTTCATCATCTAAATAAATACAGTAAATGCCCCAGTGCTCCGGAAGTTCTTCCGGGGCCTTTTCTTTGAATTTCTGTCCGGTCACAAGGTAATTGCGGTCGCAGAAGCGCTCATAATCATGGACCTGGTGCTCCAGGCGGTTCAAATTATCCTTATCACTCTTAAATTCAAAGCCGATGACTTCCTCTTCAGTGATCAGCAGTGCATCAGCGCGGGTCTTTCGTCCAAGGCGGAACTCCTCAAAAAAACGCAGGCGTTTCCCTTTGGATTCATAATATTCAAAAAGAATCGAGCGCATTTGCTCATCCTTTAACTTCTTTCGACTTTCCATGATTTCTCCAGTTTTGCGATGCGAAGCAAGTGCCGGAAAAAACGGCCACTGCACATCTTATAATAATGAGGATTATAGCAGATAAGAATAGCTTGGAAAAGATGATAAATTTTTCTTGACTGTAAAAGTCGACAGAGTTAAGATTGGAGTAATTAGTTTATAGCTTTAACGTGATGAAACGTACATAAAAGAGTCGTTAAAGCCGAGGAAGAAAGGATGACTTATCATGGAAAAGAAAAACATCGATTGGGGTAACTTAGGGTTCGGTTACATGCAGACAGACAAGAGATTTGTATCAAACTATAAAAATGGAGCATGGGATGAAGGTGTCCTTACAGAAGACGCAAACGTAGTGATCAGCGAATGTGCAGGAGTTCTCCAGTATGCACAGACATGCTTTGAAGGTATGAAAGCATATACAACAGAAGACGGACACATCGTAACATTCCGTCCTGACTTAAACGCTTCCCGTATGAAAGACAGCTGTGAAAGATTACAGATGCCTGTATTCCCGGAAGATAAATTCGTAGAAGCAGTTTGCAAGGTTGTAGAAGCAAACGAAGCATTTGTGCCACCATACGGTTCAGGCGCAACTCTTTACATCAGACCATATATGTTTGGTTCTAACCCGGTTATCGGTGTAAAACCGGCAGATGAATATCAGTTCCGTATTTTCGCAACACCAGTTGGACCATACTTCAAAGGCGGTGTAAAACCATTAACAATCCGTGTTTGTGATTATGACCGTGCAGCACCACATGGAACAGGACACATCAAAGCTGGTCTTAACTATGCAATGAGCTTATATGCCATCGTTGATGCACACAATCAGGGCTATGATGAAAATATGTACCTTGATTCCGCTACAAGAACTTATGTAGAAGAAACAGGCGGAGCAAACTTCTTATTCGTAACAAAAGACGGTAAAGTTGTAACACCAAAATCAAGCACCATCTTACCATCTATCACACGTCGTTCTTTAATGTATGTTGCCAAAGAATACTTAGGACTGGAAGTTGAAGAAAGACAGGTTGCATTAGAAGAAGTAAAAGATATGGCAGAATGTGGTCTCTGCGGTACAGCAGCTGTTATCTCCCCAGTAGGAAAGATTGTTGACCATGGAACAGAAATCTGCTTCCCAAGCGGCATGACAGAAATGGGACCAGTGACAAAGAAATTATATGAAACATTAACAGGTATCCAGATGGGACGTATCGAAGCTCCGGAAGGATGGTTAAAGGTAATTAAATAAGAATTGAATTGACAGCAGGGCAGTTGCGCGAAAGCGTAGCTGCCTTTTTACGTGAGTCTTTCATCAGGTTTACAGAAAATGCAAAAAATATTTACATGTGTCTTGTCATGTGCAAAACAATGTGCTATACTGCTGTCTTGTTGAGAAAAGAGCACTCTAACACTGGAGGCGAGGAAGAATGACAATACAGGAAGAAATAAAAAAATTAAAAGAAGAAAAGCAGGCAGTAATCCTGGCACATTATTATGTGAGACCAGAGGTTCAGGAGATTGCAGACTACATAGGAGATTCCTTTTATTTGAGCAAGATTGCGGCAAAGCTGGAAAATCCGATCATTGTATATTGCGGTGTATCATTTATGGGAGAGAGCGGCTGTCTTTTAAGCCCGGATAAAAAGGTACTGATGCCGGACAAAACAGCGGATTGTCCGATGGCACACATGGTGCTGAAAGAAGAGGTGGAAGCGGCAAGAAAAAATTATGAGGATTTGGCGGTGGTATGCTATATTAACTCCACAGCAGAGATCAAATCATGGTCAGATGTCAGTGTGACATCTGCCAATGCAGTAAAGATCGTAAAAAATCTTCCAAACAAAAATATTTTATTTATCCCGGATAAGAATCTGGGACGTCATGTGGCAGAGCAGATACCGGAAAAAAATGTGATGCTGGTAAATGGCTATTGCCCAATCCATGAAAAAATTTTAGCAGAGGAAATCAGAGAATTAAAAGCCATTCATCCGGAAGCAGAAATTTTGGTTCATCCGGAATGCAGTGAGGAAGTCAATGCCATGGCAGATTACATTGGTTCCACCTCAGGAATTATCCAATATGCATCTGAAAGTGAGAAAAAGGAATGGATCATTGCGACAGAAGTAGGAGTGCGCTATGAGTTGGAAAAGAGAAATCCGGACAATCATTTCTATTTCCCGAAAACAGAGCCGGTCTGCACCGACATGAAGCTGATTACATTGGAAAAAATACTTCATGTTCTGAAAACAGAGGAAAATCAGGCTGAAGTTGCTGCAGAAACTGCAGATGCGGCAAAAAGAACATTGGATAAAATGCTCGAACTGGCGAAATAGCAGGAAGGAAAGAACCATGATAGAACATCTGAACTTTGATGTGGTAATTGTCGGTGTTGGCGTCAGCGGATTGTATGCGGCACTGAATTTATCAAAAGAACGGAAAATTTTGATGATCTGCAAAGAAAATATGGAAAACTGTGATTCCATGCTGGCTCAGGGAGGAATCTGTGTGCTTCGTGATGAAAATGATTACGAAGACTTCTTCGAAGATACCATGCGTGCAGGTCATTATGAAAATAGAAAAGAAAGCGTGGACATTATGATCCGTTCCAGTCGTGCAGTCATTGATGATTTACTGGAACTTGGTGTGCGCTTTGCAAAAAATGAAGACGGAAGCTTAAAATATACTAAGGAAGGTGCTCATTCCAAACCAAGAATCTGTTTTCATGAAGATATTACAGGAAAAGAGATTACAGAGACTTTGCAGCGCCATGTAAAAACCTTGCAAAATGTAACGATTATGGAATATACTACCATGACAGACATTTTGATTGAAAATGGGGAATGTACAGGCGTGATTGCGAAAAATTCTTTTCATGAAGACCAGATTTTCCATATTCATGCAGAGGATACGATTCTTGCAACGGGAGGAATCGGTGGTCTCTATGAGCACTCCACAAATTTCCCAAGCCTGACAGGAGATGCGCTGGTAGTTGCAAAAAAACATGGGGTGGAGTTGGAACATCTGGATTATGTTCAGATCCATCCGACCAGTCTGTTTACAGAGAAAGAGGGAAGAAGCTTTTTGATTTCTGAATCCACCAGAGGAGAAGGCGCTGTCCTTTTAAACAGCAGGGGAGAACGGTTTGTGGACGAGCTGCTGCCTCGCGATGTGGTAACAAAAGCAATTTTAAATGAAATGGAAAAAGAGGGAAGTAAGCATGTATGGCTGTCTTTTGAACATATACCAGAGGACACGATTCATTGTCATTTCCCGAATATTTATAAAACCTGTCTGGAAGCTGGATATGACCTGACAAAGGAGCCAATTCCGGTAGTTCCTGCCCAGCATTATTTTATGGGAGGGATTCACGTGGACAGTGATTCAAAAACAACGATGGAACACCTGTATGCAGTAGGTGAGACCAGCTGCAACGGCGTACATGGAAGAAATCGACTTGCCAGCAACAGTCTGCTGGAAAGTCTTGTATTTGCGCAGAGGGCTGCCCAAAAGATCGAAGCAGACCGGAAAGGATGAGAATTATGAATCAGATTACAATGCTGCTTGCAGCTGACAAATTTATCCGTCTTGCCCTGGAGGAAGACATTAACAGTGAAGATGTAACTACAAATTCCGTAATGCCGGAGTACAAAAAAGGTGAAGTGCAGCTTATTTGTAAGGAAGACGGTATCATTGCAGGATTAGGCGTATTTGAACGTGTATTTACGATCCTTGATCCTGAAACAAAGGTAGTGTTTGATGTAAAAGATGGTGATGAAGTAAAAAATGGTCAGCATCTTGCAACTGTTGTGGGAGATATCCGCGTGCTTCTTTCAGGTGAAAGAACAGCTCTGAATTATTTACAGCGTATGAGCGGTATTGCAACCTATACAAATAAAGTGGCAAAATTACTGGAAGGAACAAAAACAGTTCTTTTGGACACAAGAAAAACAACACCATGTATGCGTATTTTTGAAAAATATGCAGTAAAAGTAGGCGGTGGTTCCAACCATCGATACAATTTATCTGATGGAGTTCTTTTGAAAGATAACCACATTGATGCTGCCGGCGGAGTCAAAGAGGCAATTGAAGCTGCAAAGGCATATGCGCCATTTGTGCGTAAGATTGAAGTGGAAACAGAAAATCTGGATATGGTAAAAGAAGCTGTAGAAGCAGGCGCGGACATTATCATGCTTGATAATATGTCTCCGGAAGAGATGGCAGAAGCTGTAAAGATCATTGATAGACGTGCGAAAACAGAATGCTCCGGAAATGTGACAAAAGAAAACATTGAGAAAATTACAAAAATTGGTGTAGACTATGTATCCAGTGGTGCATTGACACATTCTTCACCAATTCTGGATATCAGCTTAAAACATTTACGAGTAATTGAATAATCCCGTTTGAATACATAAAAATGACAGAAAGGACAGGAATCGCAAGATGGAAAAGACAGGAAATGGTTCATGGAGAAGAAAACAGATTGTTGCTTTGCTCAAAGAGTCTTCAAATCCGCTTTCTGGTACTGAACTTGGAAAAAAGACAGGTGTCAGTCGGCAGATCGTGGTACAGGATATTGCATTGCTCCGTACTGAAGGATACGAAATTGTGGCAACTCCACGGGGCTATCTTCTGAACGTCCCGAAGCAGATGGTGAGAGTTTTAAAAACCCATCATACCAATGAGCAGACAGAAGAAGAATTAACTGCGATCGTGGATTTGGGCGGTTGTGTTTTGGATGTCATGGTAAATCATCGTGTTTATGGAAAAATGTCAGCTCCATTAAATATCAGAAACCGCAGAGATGTGCAGATTTTTATGGAGCAGTTGAAAAGCGGAAAATCTACGCCGCTGCTTAATGTAACTTCTGGGTATCACTTCCATAAAATTATGGCGGAACGAGAAGAAATTCTGGATGAAATAGAAGCTGTATTAAGAGAAAAAGGAATGCTGACGGAAATCTTACCGTACGAAAGAGAGATGGCAGAGATTTAGAACGGAAAATCGTGAAAATTATGTAGGCGGCTGCGTGGATGCGCAGCTGCTTTTTTCGGTCAAAAGCGACTGAAACGAGGTGGCTTACCAGGATTTGGATAGCTGTTTTTCCAGCAGCTGAATCAGCTGATATAATCCTACCGCCACGATACAGAGAACGCAGATTGAAAGAATGACCATATCAAGTTTAAATAGGTGTGAGGACATTTTCTGATTTATAAGAAAATTCCTAATCATTGTATTAGGATTATGACTTGTTGAACAAGTGTAATTAATATGAGACCACTTGAAATTAGGTAAGTGGTCTTTTTTCGCTAAAAAAAGGAGGAAAATATGAATATAGAACATTTTACAGAAAGAATTGCAACTGATCTGCAAACAACTTTACCCCATAAATATGCGCATGTAGAAGTAAGCTCAAGAAATGTGGAAAAAATTGGAGGATCATATTTGGGGATAGAACTAAAACCGGAAGGAAATATTGGTCCATTATTGAAAGCTGGAAAATATTACGAAGAGTACATGCATGGAACACCTTATTTTCATGTGCTGAATCTTATCGTGAATGATGCAGTCAATGCACTTGATAAGCTTCCACCTAAATTAGACATTGACTTAGATAAGTTGGAAGAAAATATTTTCATTCAAGTCGTACAGACAGAATCAAACAAAAAGTATCTGGAGAAAATTCCGCATTTAGAAATTGAAGATTTATCAATCATATGTAGATTCAATGTGGAAATATCAGCGAATGATGAGGGGAGTATTGTTATTTCTGAGGAGTGGCTGGATATATTGAACATCAGTGAAGAAGAATTGTTTTATATTGCCAGAGAACATGCACCAATTAATAGACCTGATAAAATTCAAAGCATGAATGATGTCATAAATGCTCTTGGTTCTGAATTGCCTGAAAATACTCCTAAGAGTCCTTTGTTAGTAGTCACGAATGAATCTGGCATTGATGGTGCCAGTGTGCTTTTTTATCCAGGTATGTTGGAAAGATGTGCAGATATTTTAAACGGTAATTTTTATATATTACCATCATCTCTCCATGAATTTTTGATTTTGGGTGAAGATGAAACTATGAGTGCAAAGGAGCTTAAAACGATTGTTAAAGATGTTAACGACAATGTTTTAGATCCAGAGGAATTATTATCTTACAATGTTTATCATTACGACTGGAAAGAGAAAGTATTTGAAATAGCCGATAAATACGAAGCTCGTATGAAAGAAAAGCAGTCACTCTTGGGAAATTTAGAATCGAAGAAGCATGATGTAGCTAGAGATGATCATCTCAGACGGAATCAGGATATTGGCTGCAGAAGAACCCAAGGGGGAAGTCTGTGCTTGTAAGATATTCAGAAGATAAACCTAGTAACTGCAAGTATTGCTATTTTTGGATACCTGGAAAGAAGAAATGTAAATTTGATGAGTGTTATTATATCGTCCGTAAAGTTAAGAAGAAACGTGTTCAATCACGGTGTTATGGCTGTCCGTATGGCAGAGTAAGACCATGCATTGGATGGTGCACACGGATAATCTTAGGGCAAATTAAGAAGAAGGAGTATCAGGTGACATGACAAAAGAAAGCTTGGAAAATGATAAAGGATGTGGCATGTATCATGAGTATCTTTATGGCAGTGAAGCTGAATTATATGCCTTTTATCGTTTTCCAAAGGCTTTGATAGAAAATAAGCTGTATGTTGGAATGTCTGCAGAGGCAAAATTGCTGTATGTACTGTTTTTGGATCGTGCTGCATTATCAGCAAGTAACAACTGGAGGGATGAACTTGGACGGATCTATATTATTTATCCGGTAGAAGATATCATGCGTGTTATGGGATGTGGAAATCAGAAAGCTGCAAAGATATTAATGGAACTTGAGCAGGAGTATGGTCTGATAGAACGTAAAAAGCAGGGATTTTGCAAGCCAAACCTGATCTATGTTAAGAGTGTTTGTAGCGTAGTGTTAAATTCACACCTCCAGACGTGTGAAAATCACATCTCTGGGAGTGTGGAAATCACATCTCCGGAAGTGTTAAAATCACACGCAAATAATACTAATATTAATAAGACTAATATTATTAATACTAATCCTATCCTTTCCGGATGGGACAGAGAGGAGATGGGAAAAAGAGAAGTGCTGGAAAAATATTTTTACAGAAACTTGTCTATAGAAAGCTTGAAAGAAGAGTATCCCACAAAGGCTGAATGTATTGATGAAATATATGCAATCGTACTTGATACTGTATGCTCAAAAAGAAAGATGATTCGAATCTCAGGTGATGATAAACCGAAAGAGGTTGTATATGGACAATTCATGAAACTAGAAGCCAATCATATTCGCTATGTTTTGGAAATTATGGAGAAGGCTTCAAACATTCGAAATACAAAGCAGTACATACTTACAGCTCTTTATAATGCCACACTGACTATTAACAGTTATTTTACAATGCAATACAACAACAGTTGTGAAGAAGAAACGAAATAAACAAAGGACTTTAGCTATTTCAGCAATGAAACAAATAATGAGAAACTTTTAAAGCAAATACTGCAGGGACTTTAAAGATTGAAGATGTAAAGGAAGGAGTAATTAAGTGCAAAAAAATGCAAAGATAATTGCAGTGGTCAATCAAAAAGGTGGAACCGGAAAGACTACTACAACAGAAAATATAGGGATTGGTCTT
>JAGAQG010000043.1 GCA_017622875.1 Lachnospiraceae bacterium | reverse complement strand
GTATTATACACTATTTTCAGGCATAGCAACAGTTATGTCTTTTTCTCGTACCCATTTTTCTTTAATTTCGATAATATTTACTTTTCAAAGTCCATTGCCAGCATTGCTGGCTATAATCACTCAGGATTCCGAGAGATTATTTTTTGTGAAAAAGACAATCTCTATATGTATACATCTATCGATGTATACATAAAAAGGGGAATCCCCCTTTTTATGCTTTTTAAATTCCCTGTGAATTTAATTGAAAGCATACGTAATAAATATTATATATGCTCCAGTTTTTTTTGTCAATTCCTGCGTTACTGCTGTTTCTTTTCCCATGGCATCTTTTGAACGCGTTTTCTCAAAATTCCTGACAAAACAAGTGCAATTGCTTCCAGAAAAAGGAATCCGAGAATTCCTGCCGTCTTTCCTTCAAAACCATTTTTGAAAAGATAAATGACTTCTCCCAGAATTGCTGCTCCTGCACACACCATGGTACCAATACAGCGAAGCGGAATCTGTGCAATACTCGCATCATAAATATAGGAACGAAGCGGATTTCCACCTGAGAAAAGTCTCCACACGCCCCAAACTGTACTGATTCCAAACACAAAGCTGATCGTATACGGAAGCACCACATAGAATCTGTTCGTTGCTCCCGGTGCATCCAGGCAACCTGCCGCGATCAGTACAATAAGCATGGAGATGCAGAGAATCCAGAGAAGGATCAGTTCCTTACAAAGTCCTCCTTTTTCTCCTTTCCATTCATAGACTGCCCCCTGATATTCATACTCACCACGGGCATTCTTATGGAAATCATTCAGGTAAGCTTTGCGGCCTTTCCGTTTCTTCTCAGCCATCTTAAGCAATTCCTTCCATGTCAAATGAAGAAAGCCACTGTCTTGCGGTCTCGCAGACACCCTTTAAGGTTTCTTCTTCAAATGGACTTTCCATGCCTGCATTGGCAAGAAGTTCTGTAAATACACAGCTTCCGCCCTGCTTTGTATAAGCCATGTAGTGTTCCCATGCATTTTTCTGGTCTTTCTGAAGCATTGCCCAGAACTGTAATGCGACCGTCTGTGCAAGACAGTAATCAATGTAGTAGAATGGGCTGGAGTAAATGTGGTGCTGTCTCTGCCAGCCTTCCCCTTCACTGTAGAATGGGATTTCTCCGTCCAGTTTCATCCATGGCATGTAAACACCCAACAACTCTTTCCATACACCGTGGCGTTCCTTCGGAGTCATATCCGGCTTTTCATATACGATATGCTGGAAATGGTCAACCATGGTTCCATATGGAATAAATGTCAATGCCCCTGATAAATGGCTGTAATAGAATTTCTTTGTATCATCACCGAAAAATTCTTCTGCCCATGGCCATGCAAAGAATTCCATAGACATGGAATGTACCTCACAGGCTTCCAGGCTCGGCCATACAGTCGCAAGTGGTACACGTTTGCGGTTCATCCATGCCGCAAAGGCATGTCCCGCTTCATGGGTAACTACCTCCACGTCATGCTGAGTACCATTGAAGTTTGCAAAAATAAATGGTACTTCATAATCAGGAAGGCTTGTGCAGTATCCGCCGCCGGCTTTTCCTTTTGTGGAAAGTACATCTAACAGCTCGTTATCCAGCATCATATTGAAAAATTCACTTGTTTCCGGTGAAAGTTCATCATAAAACTTCTTACCCTGAGCAAGAATTTCATCCGGTGTACCGTATGGCTTTGGATTTCCTGAACGGAATTCCAGTGCATTGTCAGCAAAGCTCATCGGATATTCTTTTCCAAGACGTTTTGCCTGTTCTTTGTAAATTTCATTTGCTACAGGAACGAGGTATTTTACCACTGCTGCACGGAATTTTTCCACATCCTCTTTTGTATAGCAGTTTCTTGTCATACGGTAGTAGCCAAGCTCTGTATATCCGTCATAGCCTAACTTTCTTCCGATGGCATCACGTACATGAACCAGTTTGTCATATAAATCGTCCAGTTCTGCCTGATGATCTTTATACCACTGTCCTTCCGCTTTCCACGCAGCAAGTCTCTTCTCATCATCCGCATCATTTTTAAATGGTGTGATCTGAGAAAGAGTATAAGTTTCTCCTTCAAATGGAATCTGTGCAGACGCAAGCAGTTTTTCATAATTTGTTTTTAACTCATTTTCTTCCTGAAGCATCGGAATGATTTCCGGAGAAAAGGTCTTCTGTGCGATTTCCGCATTTAAAAATGTGAGTTTTCCAAATTCTTCTTCAAATTCCGCACGGAAAGGACTTGCAAGCAATGCTTCTGTCCATTTCTGTGTGTATTCAGTCAACACAGGCATTGCTGCATTGACAAATTTCATTTCTTCATCATAAAAAGTATCTGTTGTATCAATGGAATGACGAATGTGTACCAGTGTCATCACTGTTTCCAGATGTCGTTCCAAATTATCTTCTTCGATAAATGCTTTTTTGGCTTCTTCGTAGCTATCTGCTGTTTGCATACGCGCAGTTAACTCTGTCAGCTGCTGCTTTGCCAGTTCCATATCCGGTCTTTCATAGGCCATCTGCGAAAATTTCATTCTATGAACTCCTTTTCTTCTATAATAATTATTCCATACGCAGGAATGCTCTGTAGCCCTTCACTGCTTCATATACATCCGCTTTACTGCTCACTTCATATGGTGCATGCATATTTAAGACTGCCACACCACTGTCGATGACTTCCATACCATAATTCGCCATAATGTAAGCGATGGTTCCGCCGCCGCCTGCATCTACTTTTCCAAGCTCTGTAATCTGGTATGCTACGTTTGCATCATCAAATACTTTACGAAGCTTTGCGATATACTCTGCGTTTGCATCATTGGAACCGCCTTTACCACGGCTTCCTGTAAACTTATTAAAGGAAATTCCTCTTGCCAGAAGTGCTGCACTTCTCTTTTCAAATACGTCTGCGAACAATGGATCATAGCCTGCGCTAACGTCTGAAGAAAGCATTCTGGAATTCTGTAACGCGCGGCGTGTCTTTAATTCAGATTCGCCTTCATTTAATGCAACCAGTTCTGCCACTACATTTTCAAAGAAACGGGACTGCATACCTGTAGCGCCCACGCTTCCGATTTCTTCCTTATCAACTAACAGACAGCAGGTTGTTTTTGCTGTGTTTTCCACATCCAGCATTGCAAAAAGAGAGGTAAACGCACAAACTCTGTCATCCTGTCCATAGGAAAGAATCATACTTCTGTCAAGACCGCAGTCTCTTGCTTTTCCTGCTGGTACCAGTTCTAATTCTGCAGATAAGAAGTCTTCTTCTTCCATATCATATGCATCTTTTAAGATTTTTAAGATGTTCGCCTTTACAGCTTCTTTGATGTCTTCCTCATCTTCGCTTTTTTCCATCGGTCTGTTTCCGACGAGGATATCCAGATTTTCTCCAGTAATCACAACGCTTGCTTTCTGGTCCATCTGTTTTGCACCAAGATGCGGTAACAGATCTGTGATTACCATAACCGGGTCTGTGTCCTTTTCACCGACTACCACATTTACAACTGTACCATCTTTTTTCGCTACAACTCCGTGGAGTGCCATTGGCTGTGCTACCCACTGGTATTTTTTGATACCGCCATAGTAATGGGTATCAAGGTATGCAAAATCTTCATTTTCATATAATGGATTCTGTTTAATATCAATACGTGGAGAGTCAATATGTGCACCTAAGATGTTCATTCCTTTTGAGATCGGTTCCTGTCCCATCTGGAATAATGCAATGGTCTTTCCCATGCAGACCGCATAGACTTTATCGCCCACCACAAGTGCTTTTCCTTCCTCTAATACAGCTTCAAGACTTCGATAGCCAGCTGCCTCTGCCATTTCCACAGTCAGAGTCACACATTCTCTTTCTGTTTTTCCTTTATCAAGGCATTCTTTGTACTTTTCAGTAATTTTGTGGAGTTCCTGCAGTTCCCCTTCACCGTAGGTCATCCAGATATTTTTTCTTTCCATAGATTGTTTCTCCTTCTTTTGTGCGAAGCTGCACACACTTTCTCTAGTATATACACTTTTCGACATAAAATCAATGGTTGTATACAAAAATACAAGTATTAACAGCACAAAAAAACTGCCATGGCTTTCGCCATGACAGTCAAAAAATTTAAAGCTGTTTTCAGATTATTCTGCGTTTGCTTTCTTATCGTCTTTTTTAGCAACAGTTTTCCATGCATGTAATGCAAGAGAAACTGCAATAACGCCGTAAGAGATGAACATACGGATATATTCACTGATTGCAGAGTCACCAACGATTTTTGTAGCAGCAAGTGGAGCTACTACGAACAGTGTATGGAATAAAATAACACCGATGACTGCGTGTCTGTTAGTTGCCTTCTGCACTGTTGCACCGCCAACCAGAATGGCAGCGATGGAGTAAAGACCTACGTTATCCTGCTGCTGTACTGTATTGAATGTACCTAAGTTCTGGAGGAAGATCAACTGGCCCCATGCAGCTAACACTGTGGAAATACATGTAGCGATGATACGTGTCTTATCTACATTAATACCAGCTGAGGTAGCAACACCACGGTTCTGACCTACTGTACGCATGTTCTGTCCAAGACGTGTTTCCATGATCCAGTTGTTAAAGAAACAGAACAATACAATTACACCGTAAGCTGCTGATGGAAGCTGTACTGCCTGATAGATTTCTCTGACTGCCGGAATCACTGTACCTGCCATTAAGAGAACACCTGCAACTGCCATTGCAATCAGCTTGCCAAGTTTCTTTTCGCCTTTTTTGAGGCTTAAAAGAATTTTGATCACCGCATATACGATCAATGCAAGACCGCCAAATAATGCAACGTCTGTAAGAATCAGTCTGGAGCTTCCGAAAAGCAGATTTACCATTGGAATGAAACGTCCAACGATACCGAATACCAGAGCTGCAGCACCGATGACCACTTTTTTCATTGCGCCATTCTTATCAACTGTCTGGCCTTTCTTTTTCGCATAAGCACTTGTTACAACAGCTGCAACGATAGCAATGATACCGATCACAACGCATACATTCAAGAAGCTGATATCATCCAGTGCATATTTTAAGCTGCCTGTTAAGTCGTACGCATTACGAAGACCAAATCCACGTGGAAGAAGGTTTGGATCATCGAATGGAATGACACCACCAAGGATGTAAAGTACGAACAGACGATATAAACCAGCTGCGAAGAAGCCTAAGATCAGACCAGCGATCATTTCAGCGCCTTTTGTGTTGTTGTAAAGTTTTCCTACTAACCATCCAAAAAAGATTGCTAAAGGTGTACTTATGAGTACGCAGAGCATAAATCCGCCAAGACCTGTAAAGCCAAAGTGTACAACAAAGAAAATAGAAATCTGAGCTGCAATGGCACCTACAACGATACCGAAGTTCATACCAAGACCAGCCAGACATGGGATGATCAGGGAAAGAACGAGGCAGGCATTACGACTGAATCGTGAAAATACTTCTGCTGCAATGTATGATACGGATGTTTCTGCGATAGCCATACATGCAACGCAGAGAACAACGAATAATGCAATAACTTTGTTATCAAAAATTGCTTTTTTGAGGCTATTCAGTAATTTATTCATTTGAAGAACCTCCTTTCGATTTTACAAGAGCGTACAGAATTACACCGTTCTGGATGATCTGACGCATTGTATCAGAGATATCTGTACCTGCAAGTAACTGGTTAGATACTGGCGGTGTAAAGATAACAAGACCCTGATACAGGAATGTACCGATGATTACGTTCATGATTGTTGCTTTGTTCATGGTAGCACCACCGATAAGTACGGAAGCTACACAGATAAAGCCCATCTGAAGAGGTGCTGTATAAGCCTGTAAGTAACCGAAGCCCTGTGTATAAATTACAATACCAAGAGCACCGAGCAGTGTTGATAATGCAACACCTTTGACACGCATTTTGTCAACATCGATACCTGATGCACGTGCAAATGTTGGGTTTGCACCAGTTGCCTGGATTGCAAGACCTGTCTTTGTGCGGAAGAATAAGTATACAACGAAGCAGATTAACAGACAGAACAGAATGAGTCCTGTAGGGATTTCTACTCCGAAGATGCTGAAGCTAAGTACGTCATTTAATAATCCGCCAAAGCTTGTTTCCATAGATACGGAGTTACGTACACCCACACCACCTAATGGCCATGTAATTTCACCACTGGAGAATGGTGCGCGGAACCATACGATACACATTAAATAAATAACAGAATAACCGATATAAGTTGTAACTGTCATTTCGGAACCTTTTACAAGGTTTAAGATCTTACCATAGACAATACCTACAAGCCATGCAAGTACACCAGATACGATCATTGCGAAGAACATCGCTGCCCATGGGCCAAAGCCCGGAAGCACTGCGTTCACTGCTGGTGCAATATTGAACTGGATTGAAAGCAGTGGTCCAAGTAAACCTGCTACGATACCTAAGCTGACACCGTAGTTTGGTCCGATACCACATTTGATAGTTGGTATCATTGCAAGTACAAGGATAACCCACATTCCCCAATATTTCATGGTAGAAGTAAGGTATGATTTAACATCGATTCCATTTACGTATGCTACGATAACAATTGCTAATAAGAAGCAAAATACGATCAAACGAGGAATACCGATGACATCAAGTGCTTTTTTGAATTTTTCTTTCGTCATTACTTGTTTCCTCCTTTCACGCCTGACATCGCCATACCGTATTCTGCATCAGAAGCATCAGGAGCAAAGATTCCTGTTAACTGTCCGTCAGATACGATTGCGATACGATCACATAAGCTGCGAAGTTCGTTTAATTCGGAACTTACCATGATAATGGTCATTCCTTCTTCGCGGTTCATTTTTGCTAATAATTCAAGAACAAGCTTCTTTGCACCGATATCGATACCACGAGTTGGTTCAGATACGATGAGAAGTTTTGGTTCCATTGTAATGGCACGTGCAAGACAAACTTTCTGCTGGTTACCACCGGATAATCTGCCTGCATACTGTTCAGGACCTGTACAGCGGATATCCAGCTGTTTGATCATATCAAGTGCATGTTCACGTGCTTTTTTACTGTCAAACAGTTTTAATGGACCATAATTCTTTAAGAACTTGCCATCAATCTGCATTGCAGTAAATGTAATATTATTTTCAATAGATTCTTCCAGAAGAAGACCTACACCTCGACGGTCTTCAGAAACGAACGCAATGTGTTTCTTTAAGGCAGCGCCAAGTTTTTCTGTTTCAATGACTTCACCTTCAAATTTCACAGTTCCTGTGCTCTTGTACAGTCCAAGGATACCATTTGGAATACCAACTTTACCCTGACCTGCAAGACCACCGATACCAAGGATTTCGCCGCGGCGGATATCGAGATCAACACCACGAACCTTTTCTCCCGGCATATCTACATGGAAGTCTTTCAGACGCAGTAAGATGTCATCATCGCTGATGGTACGTGTATCTTTCCCTGCATCATCTACTAATTTTTCTACTTTACGTCCAACCATCATTTCAGCGATTTCTGCTGCGGTTGTACCTTTTGTTTCTACGTGCTGTACAAATGTACCATCACGAAGAACTGTCATGCTGTTCGCAACCTGAATCACTTCATCGATACGGTGTGTGATGAAGATAATGGAGATACCTTTGGAAGTCAGTACCTGCATTGTTTCAAGAAGCTTCTGCGCTTCACTTTCTGTTAAAACGGCTGTTGGTTCGTCGAAGATCAACAGCTTCATGCCTGTTTTATCAATTTCGCGGGCGATTTCGATAAACTGCATATAACCTACCGGCATACCGCCAACTGTGTCTGTTTCCGGAATGTTAAGTCCAATGGTATCAAGTGCTTTACGGGCATCTGATGCCATGGCTGGTCTGTCTAATTTTTCCAATGATTTGCCAAATACTCCGCTGGCAATTGTTGGTGTAGTAATTTCACGGCCCAGCTTTACATTTTCTGTAACTGTAAAACCTGGGATTAACATGAATTCCTGATGTACCATACCGATACCAAGTTCCATAGCCTTCTGTGGGCTATCGATATTTACAGTCTGTCCGTCGAACTGAATTGTTCCTTCGAAACCGCCTGTATTGTGGATGACCGGCATACCAAACAGGATGTTCATCAATGTTGATTTACCAGCACCGTTTTCCCCCATGAGTGCGTGGATTTCACCTGGTGCAACATGGAGCTGAACATTTTTCAGTACTTTGTTACCAAAATACTCTTTGGAGATGTTGTCCATCTTTAATAAATACTTAGTTTCCATTTCCTTACCCCTTTTGTAAGCGTTGAACGCTTTACGCGACATCTAATACTACACTGCTGCGTGCAAACTGTTCAGCGCTCACAGTGCTATTACAGTGTGTCTTTATGTGCAAATACATTTCAGACATACGCTGCAAAATCCTCACAGCGTAAAAACATAGCAATGCGTTCATCGTTATAAAAGCGATGAACGCATCAACTATCATTAATACTTCAATCCTTTAATTAAGCAATTGCCAAATCCTAGAATTCATAGAATGGGCAAAGGATCATGAAGAAGTTGTCAAGTTCGCCTGTAGCATCATCAGAGTAATGTGTAACTGTTGTAGCATCACCTGCGATAGCTTTCATTTCAGCTAATAAAGCTTCTTCATCACAACGATCTGTGATTTCGCCTTCACACCACTTGATACCGTATTCAACACCAGCTTCGATCATCATCATGTTGATAGGTACTTCCCATGTAGCCATACGGCCTGTGTTGCCATATTCAGCAACTTTCGCTGTGATCTGATCTAACATGTATGGTACATCGCCTTCATGACCTTCTGTAGAGATGTTGAATGCTGAAGGATATGCATGGTATGGAGATGGGCAGCACTGCTGTGGATAGATTGCTCCAAGTTCAGCTACCTGCTGAATCAATGGAACCTGCATAGAGCAGTTTGTACAGAAGAATGCTGTATCTTTGCCATACTGATCAACGTAAACTTTGATGTTTTCTGTTACCCATGCCTGAGCACCTGTAACACCTGCATCACCTGTTGGGTCTGGAGCTGTAGCTTCAACGTATTCGATGCCGAGTTCAGCACATCTTTCTTTGAAGAGAGCCTGACGACCAGCAATTGTAGCGTATCCTAAGTGACGTTCGAAAGAAATGTGAACGAATGTCTTAGCACCCATTTTAGCTGCTTCGTCGATGATTGTTGTACCCATAGAGATTTCATCTACTAACATACAGATATCAGAAGCTGCTGCGATAACGCCTGGGTCTTCAGCACAAACACCGCAGATGAAAAGGATATCATCACGTGTTTCTTTTACTTTGTTGATAGCTGCTGTAGCACCTGGAACTGCCTGTACGAAAACGATAACTTTAACGTCTGGGTCAGCTGCCATGTTTGTTACTGTAGCAATTGTCTGTTCTGTTTCTGTAGAGAAGTTATCTGGATATGTAGCTGTTACGATCATGTCGCCATATTTAGCTTTCATGTTCTGAGCTGCCTGATATTCTTCTTCACCCTGAGATACAGTACCTGTTACGATACCGATTTTGTAATCAGCTGTAGATTCTGTTGCTGCTTCTTCTGTTGCTGTTTCTTCTGTTGCTGTTTCTTCTGTTGCAGCTGGAGCAGCTTCTTCAGTTGATGTGCTTGCGCTGCTGCATGCTACTAAAGATACAGTCATTGTAAGCGCAAGTAATAAAGAAATAATCTTTTTCATTTCTTCATCCTCCTACTTTTTTTCTTTAATATATTTCTCCTTTATCACTTCAACCTGATAAAGTAATATACTTGCATAATTATACACGAATAATCTTTATTTTGCAAGTTTTTTCTCTTTTATTTCCAGCAAAAAGTCCACAAAATTCACAAAAAGGATGGAAAGTTTTCATGCATAAAATGAAAAACAAAAAAGCACTTCCGAAAAAGTGCCTTCTTATCGTGTCTCTTCGAGTCTTCAATTTTGATTTTCAAAGCTGCTAACGAGAGTTGAACTCGTGACCTCCTCACTACCAATGAGGTGCGCTACCACCTGTGCCATAGCAGCTTGCATTTATCATGCCAAAATATAATAGCATCTCATTTTCGAAATGTCAATTATTTTTAATAATTTCCAAGAATCTTAAAATTCGTCGTCTCTTCCTTGATTCCTCTCAGCGCGTTCTTCACTGCAGAATCATTTAAGTTTCCATCAAAATCCACAAAGAAGTGATATTCCCACTGTTTGTCAGGAATCGGTCTGGACTCGATCTTATTCATATTCAGATCATTATAAATGAAATGAGACAGAATATTGTAAAGACTACCACTGACATGCGGTACTTCAAAGCAGATACTGATCTTCTTCGCGTCCTTCTCAAAAATCTTCTGATTTGTCACAATGATAAATCTTGTAGAGTTGGATTTACCATGACAGATGCCTTCTTTCAACACCTTCATGCCATAGTATTCTGCCGCCTGTCTGCTTCCGATGGCTGCCTTTGTCTTATCTCCAAAATCTTTTACCGTCTTCACTGCAACTGCGGTGTTTCCAATGCTTCTCTGCTTCCATCCGCTGTGTTCTTCCAGGAATCTGGAACACTGCATCAAAGCCTGCGGATGAGAATATACCTCTTCAATATCTTCCATCTCTGCATCCGGCAATCCCATCAGCACATGGTCCACGTAAATTACCTTTTCGCCTACAATATAATTGCTGTACTCATTTAACAGATCATAATTATCGCTGACAATTCCCGCTGTAGAGTTTTCTAACGGAAGCACTGCATAATCCGCACTTCCCTCTTTGATCGCTTCCATCGCATCTCTCCAACGTTCCACATGGAAACAATTTACATCTCCTCCAAAATATTCCAAAGCCGCCTGATGGGCATAAGCACCCTCCAGCCCCTGATAGACCACGCGTACACCATCCATATCAAGCTTCTCAACACCGGTAAAATCAAGTTTTCCTTTTACTCCATTCTTTTCCAGAAGCTGATACTGTAATTTACGGCTCATTGCCATAATCTGCTGAAAAAGTTCTTTCACTCCATGCTTATTAAAGTCCGAATGTGCCAGCGCACCTAAAGTATTTAATTTGCTGACCTCACGCTCTCTGTCCAATACCTTTTTTCCGGTACTGATCTTATATTCTGCCACCTCTGCGCAGATTTCCATTCGCTTTTCAAAAAGCTCCACCATCTGTCTGTCAATCTTATCAATCTCATCTCTTAAGACCAGTAAATCTGTCATTTCATTCTTCCTCATTTCACAATCCTTAAGCTTCATCGCGCCCAGCCAAACACTTTGACACGGTGAATGGTAACAGTATAACTCGATTTACCTTTTTTTTCAAACATATTCTTTTAAAACAGGGACATACTTTCTATTATGAAAAACAGATTTATCCTTTGCGGCGCCATTGGCTGGTGCGTCGAAATTCTCTGGACCGGCCTCAATTCACTTGTTACCGGACATTTTAATCTTATGGGACACTCCTCCCTCTGGATGTTCCCAATCTATGGCTGTGCAGCACTCATAGAACCTTTATCCCGCATATATCGCAGGTTCAACACTTTTTTCCGGGGCTTTATCTATATGGTACACATTTTTTTCGCAGAATTTGTATCCGGAAGTATCTTAAAGAAATTTGGCATCTGTCCATGGGATTATTCCGGAACCCCATTTAATGTAGACGGGGTCATCCGTTTAGACTACGCTCCCTTATGGTTCGGGCTGGGGCTTTTCTATGAGGCACTTTTCAAACGCCAGCGCAGAAACAGCTGAAGTACCAAAAAAGGCAGGTCCCTTAGGACCTGCCTGAAAATTAAAGTTTTCTTCTTAATCTTCCTCTGTATTTTTCTTCACACCATTTACATCTGTAAACTTCCTTGCGCGGATCTGTCAACACAAAAATATGTTCCAGCTCCTGTTCAATAGATGTAATACAGCGAGGATTTTTACATTTTACCACATTGACTACTTCTTTCGGAAGCTGCAATGCTTTCTTTTCAACGATTTCTGCATCTTTGATAATATTCACTGTAATTGTGTGATCAATAAATCCAAGGACATTCATATCAATGAAATCAATCGGACATTCGATCTTCATAATATCTTTTTTGCCCATTTTATTGCTTCTTGCATTTTTAATGATGGCAACACAGCAATCCAGCTGATCCAAATGCAGATATTTGTAAATATCCATGCTCTTTCCGGCCGGAATATGGTCCAGAACAAAGCCTTCCTGAATTGTACCTACGTTTAACATCCTACACCTCGATTCCCAGTAATGTGAGGATCAGTGCCATACGCACGTAAACTCCATACTGTACCTGTCTGAAATATGCTGCTCTAGGGTCATTATCCACTTCAACAGAAATTTCATTTACACGTGGAAGCGGATGAAGAACCAGCATATCTTCTTTTGCAAGTTCCATTTTCTTCTTATCTAACACATAGAAGTCTTTTAATCGAATGTAATCTTCTTCATTAAAGAAACGTTCTCTCTGAACACGTGTCATATAGAGAATATCCAGATCCGGCATAACATCTTCAATATGCTCTACTTCTTTATAAGGAATTCCCTGTGCATCTAAAACATCTTCTCGGATGTATTCCGGAATTCTTAATTCTTCCGGTGAAATCAGTACAAATGAGATGCCTTCATAACGTGCCAGTGCTTTGATCAAAGAGTGAACAGTACGTCCAAATTTCAAGTCTCCGCAAAGACCGATTACCAGATTGTCAAGACGACCTTTTAAAGAACGTATCGTCAGAAGGTCGGTTAATGTCTGTGTCGGATGCTGATGTCCACCATCCCCTGCATTGATCACAGGAATGGAAGATACACGGCTTGCTACCATTGGTGCACCTTCTTTTGGATGACGCATTGCACAGATATCTGCATAGCAGGAAATCATACGAATCGTATCAGATACGCTTTCTCCCTTTGCTGCCGAACTGCTTGCTGCGGATGAAAATCCAAGTACATTACCGCCAAGGTTCATCATCGCAGCTTCAAAGCTGAGTCTTGTTCTTGTACTTGGCTCATAAAACAGAGTCGCAAGCTTCTTTCCTGCACAGGCATGTGCATATTTCTCAGGATGCTTTTCAATGTCGTTCCCAAGATCTAATAACTTGTCCAGTTCTTCCACTGACAAGTCCAAAGGAGTCATTAAATGTCTCATTCGTACCTCCTAATATTCATTTATTTTCAACTATTTAGAATACACTATTTTCGCTTTTTTGACAAGCGTCATATTTTTAAGAATTTATTAAATGAACATCTAACTGATTGAATGGGATTTCAATACCTGCTTCATCATAGGACAGCTTCACTGCCTCATTTAAACGAAATTTCACATCCCAATATTTGTCAGTTGGTGTCCACACACGGAGCATCATATCAACAGAGCTTTCCCCAAGATTCTCCACCACTGCCATAGGTGCTTTTCCTTCTTCCTGCAATACATCCGCATCGCTGTTTGCAAGGTTTAACAAAATTTCTTTCGCAAGCTTAATATCTGCATTATAAGAAATTCCCACCTTGATATCCAGTCGTCTTGTGTCCGAAGAAGTCACATTGATCAGACTGTTATCTGCCAGCTGTCCGTTTGGAATTACCACTTTGCGATTATCTCCGGTTAAAAGCGTCGTATAGAATAACTGAATTTCGCTAACTGATCCTTCCAGACTTCCCTGAACTATGTAGTCTCCCGCCTTGAACGGTTTCAGCAGTAAAATGATCACGCCGCCTGCAAAGTTTGATAAACTTCCCTGCAGTGCCAGACCAATGGCTACCCCCAGAGAACCGATGGCAGCTACAATGGATGTGGTCTGCACTCCGAATTTCTGCAAAACGCTAAGTCCCAGAACCAGATACAGTGCATATTTTACCAGCGAATCCAAAAACTGAATGAGTCCTGTGTCCGCTTCACTTCTTTCTAACGATTTTCTTAAAATCTTTCGAACCCAGCCAATGACCTTCATCCCAATGACAATAACTACAAATGCCAGTGCGACCTGCAGAATAAAGTCAAGCAGTTTTGGAAACAGATCCTCCAGCCACTGGGCAAATCTTCCAAGTTCTTCCTTCGCCTCTGCCACGTCAGTAATGTTCAATGTGACTTCAGAAGCACAAATTAAGTTTTTCATTTCTTCCTCCTTGATCTTACTTCAGCATTTCAAGAAACTCTCCCTCTGAAATGATTGGAATATTCAACTCCTTCGCCTTTTTGTTTTTGGACGAATTGGAGGTCGTATCATTGTTGATCAGATAATTCGTCTTGCTCGTTACACTGCCTGTCACTTTGCCTCCCCTTGCTTCGATAACAGCCTTTACTTCATTACGGTTTGCAAAATGTTCTACGCTCCCTGTAATGACAAAATTCATGCCCTCAAAAATCTGAGCGCCTTTATTTTCCTCTGGTTTTTCCAGATGAACCTCTGCCAGAAGATTGCTCAGGGCCTGCTGCTTCTTTCCATCCCTGAAATATTCTTCAATAGACTTTGCAATGACTTCACCGATACCATCAATGGCGGAAAGTTCTTCCGCAGATGCCTTCTGCAGTTCATCGATATTGTAATGGTACTGTTTTGCCAGCATTTTCGCATTCGCCACGCCAATGTTCTGAATGCCTAACGCATAGATCAAACGAGGCAATGTTGTATTTCTCGCCTTTTCGATGCTTTCCAGCAGATTCTTACAGGATTTTTCACCAAATCCTTCCATTTCCTTGATTTCTTCTGCAAATCGTTCCAGCTTGAACATATCTGCAAATTCATGGATAAATCCCTTTGCGATAAATTTTTCTAAAGTTGCTTCTGAAAGCCCGTCCATATTCATGGCATCCCGGCTTACAAATAGAGTAAATGCCTTAATTTTCTTTGCCTGACATTCCGGGTTTGTACAGTACAATGCTTTTGCATCCGCAATCTGGCGAACCTCTGTAGCTCCGCCGCAGGTCGGACACTGCTTCGGCAGCTCTACAAGACCACTGCGTGTTTTATTTTCCGCAATCTGAGGAATGATCATATTTGCCTTATAAACTTCAATGGTATCACCGATACCAAGTTCCAGCCCTTCCATGACACTGATATTGTGTACAGAAGCACGGGATACTGTGGTTCCCTCAAGCTCTACAGGTTCAAAGATCGCTACCGGATTGATCAAGCCTGTTCTTGAAGGACTCCATTCGATTTCCAAAAGCGTAGTTTCACGGATTTCATCCGCCCACTTAAATGCCATGGAATTTCTAGGAAACTTTGCAGTTCTTCCAAGACTTTCCCCATAGGCAATATCATCATAGAGCACTACAAGCCCATCCGAAGGAAAATCATTCGTCTCGATCTTTGCTGCAAATCGCTGTACACTCTCTTCTAAGGTATCTGCTGTTACTACTTCATATTCTACAATGTCAAATCCCTGACTCTTTAACCAGAGCATCTGTTTTTCATGGGAATTTTCAAAATCCACCCCATCTGCTTTTACAAGAGAAAATGCAAAAAAATTAACATTTCTCTTTGCTGTGATCTCATTATTCAACTGACGCACAGAACCGCTGCAAAGATTTCTCGGATTTTTATATTTTGCATCCGCATCCACGATTTCATCATTGATCTTATAGAAATCGGAGTATGTGATGACCGCCTCTCCACGAAGCACCAGTTCTCCCTGATATGTGATGGATAACGGTACATTCTTAAATACTTTTGCATTATTTGTAATGACCTCACCGATTTCTCCGTTTCCTCTGGTTACTGCTTTTACCAGTTTTCCGTCATGATAGGTAAGTACAATCGTAAGACCATCCAGTTTCCAGGACAGTATCGTCTTCTGATTTCCGATCCATTCTTTTAAAACCTGTACATCTTTTGTCTTATCCAAAGACAGCATTGGTCTTTCATGGCGTTCTTTGGGAAGCTCTGTCAGCACTTCATATCCCACATTGACTGTCGGACTGGAAGCCAGAACGATGCCTGTTTCTTTTTCCAAGGCAACCAGCTCATCATATAATGCATCATACTCATAATTACTCATGATCTCTGACGCCTCCTGATAATATGCCTTCGCCGCTTCATTTAATTTCTTTACAAGCTCATTAATTCTTTCAATCTTTTTATTCATGAATTTCCCTCACTGTCTCACTGGAAGAATCCTTGATCATCTCCAGAAGCTCTTTCATTTCCCGCGGTGTTACTTCTCTGTAGGTTCCCACCTTTAAATTGTCCAAATAAATATTCATAATGCGAATTCTCTTCAGCTTCGTTACCTTAAAGCCAAACGTCTCGCACATTCTTCGAATCTGCCGGTTATACCCCTGGGTAAGAATGATACGGAAAGAACATTTTCCTGTCTGCTCTACCTCGCAGGGTCTGGTAGTCACGTCCAGCTCTTTTAAATAAACTGGTGCTGCTATTCCTTTTAAAAATCCTTCGTTTACCGGTTTGTCCACCGTCACCAGATATTCCTTTTCGTGACGGTTTCCTGAACGCATCATTTTATTTACTAAATCACCCTGATTTGTCATCAGAATCAGCCCTTCCGAATCTTTATCCAGTCTTCCCACCGGATAGACTCTGCAAGGGTAATTGATAAAGTCTACAATATTATTTTTTACCTGTTTACTGGTGGTGCATTCAATTCCTCTTGGCTTATGTAATGCCAGAAGCACCGGGCGATCAGTTTTGGTAACTACCTTTTTCCCCACACGCACTTCCTGGCCTTCCTCTACCTGCACGCCAAGACCAGCCTGTACACCATCTACAAAGACCTTTCCGGCCTCAATCAGTCGGTCTGCTTCTCTTCTGGAGCAATAACCGATATCACTTAAATATTTGTTTAATCTCATGTTCTTACTCTGCCTGTTTTAGTCTCTATGCAAGTATAACAAAGGAATTTTTTTACTTCAAGTAAGCCTTCAATGTTTCAATGCATTTTTCTTCAAAATCCATCAGATCATTTGCAAACTCACAATATTCCTTCTTCGCATTTTTATTCGCCTTCAACACTTTCATCATATCTGTAATCGCCATGGTATTTCCCCGGATCATCAGCTCTGCCACATGTTCTGTGCTGGTATCTGCCAGCGTATTCATCTGGATTCCAGCCCAAAGCATGGCTTTTCCTGTCATCTGCCCTTTTGGTGCTTCATACTGCATGGCCAGCTTCTCCGCCGCCTTTCTGGCAAAGCTGGTATATTTGCATGCCTGACGATTCAAATCCAGTGCCAGTTTTTCATCTGCTACCTTATGGATGATCGTATTGATGGCTTCCACTCCCATAGTGCAGGAACGATAAGTCTCATCCAGCACTGCTCTGTCACTTTCCATTAACATAAATAAATCTCCTTCCCTACGCTTTCATTCAAGAGTAGGGTACGGAGATTTACCAATAAATATTCATTCAATTTTATTCTGCTTCTGCCAGATATTCTGTCTTACAATAGCCTACAGTTCCGCTGTAGTCAACCTTGCTCCAGCCATCGCTGTAGTTTTCAAGAACTGTCACGATTTCACTTGTATAAGCATTTTTCAGAATTTCACTGTCTGTAGAACGATCAGCCCTGATACGCACTGCATCCGTCAGCTTCATTTTCTTATTTACTGCTTCTGCAGTTGCTTCTTCTGCAGCTGCTTCTTCAGCTTCAGCATCCTCAGATTCTTCTCCAGCCATTGGAACGCCTTCTGTACTTTCTAAGAATTCTGTCTTACAGTAGCCTGTCAGTCCGCCATATTCAATCTTACTCCAGCCATCGCTGTAGTTTGCATAAACATTGACCGCTGTACCAGATGCAAGGGTTCCAAGCATTCTGCTGTCTGTAGAACGTCCTTCGCGAATACGGATATTGTCTGTGACCGCTGTAGAAACCGGCTCATCAAGCTCTGCTGTCTCTTCATCATTGCCTTCTGCTGGTTCTTCCGGTTCGTCGCTTTCTTCTTTCTGCTGCTGAGACTCTAACATTGTCTGAGCAAATTTACCCAAATCTTCATCCGCTGCAACAAGCTGCTGATAGCGGGCATCTACATCTGCGATTACCGCTGCTACCTCTTCTTCAGCTGCCAGCTCTAATACATAATTTGTCAGTTCTTCCGGTGCTTCTCCATTAAAGATATAGAGATTTCCATCTTCATTTGTCATTACATACAATGCCATAATGCCCGGTGCAGGAGTATCAATATTGTAAATCTTCATTTCATAAGAAGCAAATACTACGTAAGAACCTTCTTCCAGACCTTTTTTGGTATAGCAGGTAATATCGTTATAAGACTCGATATAATCCTTCTTTTTCTCGATGGTCTGCTTTTCTTCATCGGTCAGAACATCTACAACTTCTTCTACCATTGGAATATCCCCGGTAGAAAGTCCATGGAAATAGATTAGTAACAATTCATTGATATCTTCATAGGCATCTACTTCCAGTGGATTTTCGTCCACGGTTTCTTCTGCTGCTTCTTCCGCAACAGGCTGGGTTTCCACTGTTCCTTGTTCTGTCTTATCTTTGTTACCTGAAACATCTGATGAGATCAACACAATGATTAAAATCACAACTGCTGCCAGAACTGCCAATGCCATATATACTTTTTTATGATCAAGGTCCTTCCATTTAATTGCTGAAAGGTCACCGAAAATACTCTTCAACGCTTTTTTTATTTTTTTTTGAAAGCTCATGTAATCCTCCTTAATTCTGCTTTGTTTCCAACATAAATGCACCTGACTGGATTCGAACCAGCGACACCTGGCGTCGGAGGCCAGTGCTCTATCCAACTGAGCTACAAGTGCCAATCTTTTTTGTCTAAACCAAAAGACCTTACCTATCATACACTAAATGCGCGGGACTTGCAAGCCCCGCACAACAATTTGTCACAATTTTGTTACATTTTCGTAATAATATTGCCGTCAAAGTAATAGACACTGTCTGATAAAAACTCTTCTTCCGCAATGTGATTTTCATTGACTTCCTTAACGATTTCCTTTAAATGCACCGAAAATACACCCTCTTCCTCCGGAACGATCAAGAATTCATGTATGCTTGAAGGAAGCAAATAGTAATTTTTTCCAATGGACTCATACAGGTACTTTGGCATCCCCGGATATAAAAGCACAGAAGCGCCATTAACGCCGCTTTCATTACTAAGAACCAGCAGCGGGCTTTCCGGTACACATACTCCCGTATGTTCTTTTACATACACTTCCATCGGACGAAATACATACGGACATAATCTCCTGGTGTTTTCCTTTGCACACTGGTACAGCAAAGAAATCGGCAGCTCCCAGTAATCCATATGCACATTCCTGATTAAAATAGAACAGTATTCCCCCTCATTTACCGGAATCATTACACAAAAGACAATGGCCAGATCAAACATCGGCAGATTTGGAACTTCTTTTAAAAGCTTTTCATTTTTCTTCGCATTGACCAGTTTATAGATGACCTGATGTCTGATCTTCCGAAAATCCAGAAAATCCTCATATTCCCACAGCGGCGCAGGCGGGGCGCTTTTGCTTCTTTCAATCAGATGCTCCGTCAATGTTTCGAGATCCGCTCCAAGACAATATTTTTTGAAATACTCCTCCAGATAAATGATCGGTGCTGCATTCTCTCCCTTTTTTCGAATGGAAATCCCGATTGCCATTACCCCGTTATTTTTCAGAATCTTCTGTTTTTCCACAAGCGCTGATTCTGACAGCTTCTTTTTTGCACATTCAAAGATGGCAGCAGTAAATTGTTCGTAATTCATAGAACACCTCTTGTTTTATATATTCCTAAAAATGCCAACCCCTCTAAAATGCATTCTTAAGTCTTAATGATCGTCGGTTCTATTTAATTTTGTAAATTACGGAAATCCTGATGCGACTGCATCCAAATAATCAATAATAGATGTTATAGAAAAAATCGGGTTCCGCTCTTGCGGAACCCGTAAATCTGCTTGTCCTTAAGCTCTTGAGAGATATTCTCCGCTTCTTGTATCAATTTTGATTCTTTCACCCTGTTCGATGAATAATGGAACGTATACAACTGCTCCAGTTTCAACTGTAGCTGGTTTTGTAGCACCTGTAGCTGTATCACCTTTGAAACCTGGTTCTGTATCTGTGATTTCAAGTTCTACGAATAATGGTGGTTCAACTGCGAATACTTTTCCGTTGTGTGAACATACTTTAACCATTTCGTTTTCTTTTACGAATTTTAAAGAATCACCGATATCATCGCTGTTTAATGCGATCTGATCATAAGTTTCTGTATTCATGAAGTGCCATAAATCACCATCAGAGTACAGATACTGCATTTCCTGGCGGTCGATACGAGCTGCTGGGAATTTTTCTGTAGGTCTGAATGTTTTTTCAATTACACCACCACTGATGATGTTTTTTAATTTTGTTCTAACGAAAGCAGCACCTTTACCTGGTTTTACGTGCTGGAATTCTAAAATCTGAACAACATTACCTTCAATTTCTAATGTAATGCCATTTCTGAAATCACCTGCTGAAATCATTCTAAAGTTTCCTCCTTAAGATCAATGTGTGAGGTCTTTTTTCATCCAATTACCTCATACCTTATGTTATTTTATAATAAGACAGACGAGATTTCAACTATTTTTTATATTGGTTTTTCCATATTTTAGTGATTAGTACTTGCTATCCATGAAATTTATGCTATAATCATGGTAATTTAATAATAAGCGAAGTAGAGATTCATGCGTCAAGTGTTCGGATGGCTGGGGAGTTGCCCCGAAACGAAAAGAATCTATGATTCTTACGATATGGTCTCGCACCCGTTGCTGCAGATGAGTACATCTCATATTGTAGTGAAGCACAAAAAGCTTTTATTTGTGTGGGAATTTATTATTATCTACTATTATCACTGCATAATACGGAGGTGTATTTTTTATGCAAAAAATTTTTTCAGATTCCTTAAAGGAATTCAAACACATTAAGACACTTTGTGTCATCGGTATGTTAGGCGCGCTTTCCATTATCTTAAGCAGCTTTGCGATCCCGGTAGGTAACTCATTAAAAATCGGTTTTTCTTCCGAATGCAACTACCTGGTAGACTGTCTCTTCGGACCAGTTGCAGGTGCTATTTTCGGAGCAGGTATGGATGTATTAAAGTACCTGATCAAACCGGATGGAGCTTTTTTCTGGGGCTGGACATTTAATGCAGGTCTTGCAGGTCTGATCGTAGGTCTTGGTCTCTACAAAAAGAAAATTACATATATCAGAGTTTGTATTGTACGACTTATTAACTCCTTAGTCGTAAATGTATTCTTCGGTACCCTTTGGCTTAACATCATGTACGGCAAAGGATTTATGGCTCTGCTCCCGACCAGATTATTTAAGAACGTTGTATTAATTCCATTAGAAGCATTGATCTTCATGGCAATTTATAAGGCGCTTGAAAAATCCGGTGCAATCCACCTGATTCGTCAGCCATTAGGACATAAAAAATAAATAGAAATACATCGGCGTGAGGTTCAATGTCCCACGCCTTTTTCATTCTCTGCTGGCAGGAAATACATAACTTTCCGCATTTTCCAACGATTGAAATTCAAACCCTTCTTCTTTGAACTGCTCGATAATTTCCGGCAAAGCCTCTACTGTTTTTGCTGCCGAGCCTGAATCATGCAGCAGTACAATTGCCCTGCGGCAGTCCAGTCCTTTTTTCAGCACATTTTTTTGAATAGAGCTGACGGTGGGACTTCCCACAGAATCCTCACCGCTGACATTCCAGTCGAAGCAGGAAAATCCCCTCTTTTCCATTTCATGAAGGTAAGTTTTTCCCTGACCATTCAAACAGGTACAGACACTTCCCCCCGGAAACCTGAATAACGCAGTCTCAATTCCATAATCTTCCTTCAGCTTTTCATACAATGTTTCATAATCATTTAAAAAGCTGTCCAGATTCGCATAAAGTTTTTCATATACATGGACATTGGCATGCATTCCGATGGCATGGCCTTCCTCAATAGCTCTCTCTACAGTCGCTTTTCGATCTTCCGTAAGTGCCTCTCCAATCACAAAAAATGTAGCTTTAATATCATATTTTGCCAAAATATCCAGTATTTTCTCTGTATTTTCGCTCGGTCCGTCATCAAAGGTCAGATAACAGATTCTCTCTCCCTCTGCCAAAGGCTTCACAGTTCTTCGGGGAGCCATCAATGCCGGATAATAATTATTTTCCTCATTTTCAGAAAATACGCTCTTTATCTCACCTTTATGATTCAGTGCAAGCTGCAGCACCAAACTCAAAAGAACGACGCTTAAAACAGCGATCAATAACTGGCTTTTCTCTAATTTCTTCATAAAAAAATCCTTTTTCTGTATTCTATGACGAATCTCTTGGAAAAAGGATTTTTAAACTTAATTATTTACTTTTGGAAATAAAACAGTGATTGTCGTACCGACACCCTCTTCACTTTCCAGAGAAATCTGTGCGTGGTGCTCTGCAACAATATGTTTTACAATAGCAAGTCCAAGCCCGGTACCGCCACGTTCCTTCGAGCGGCTTTTGTCTACACGATAGAAACGCTCAAAAATACGTTCCTGATGCTTCTTTGGAATACCAATTCCTGTATCGCTGACACGAAGCAGCGCACCCTCCGGCGTTTCCTCTACATGAACCTCTACACTTCCATTTTCTTTATTATAGCGAATTGCATTAGAGCAGAGATTATAGATTACTTCATCGATCATTCCTCTGTTTCCATCAATCCATGCAAAATCTCCGGTCATCTTTAATGTAATCTTCTGAGCCTCTGCATTGACTCTTAACATTTCTACACAGGTATACGCCATTCCATAGAGATTTAAACGTTCTGTTTCCAGCGCTGTTTCTCTTGTATCCAACTCTGAAAGCTGCAAAATATCATTGATCAGGTGAAGCAGCCGATTGGCCCCCCTGTGAATCTCTTTTGCGAAACGTCTCGTTTCCTTTTCTCCCGTCATGCCGCTTTCAATCAGCTCCGCATACCCGGAAATAGCAGTCAGCGGCGTCTTTAACTCATGAGTTACATTTGCGGTGAAATCCTGACGCATTTTTGCACTTTTAATAATATTTTTATGCTGTTCCTGAATGGTCACAAGAAACGGGGTCAGTTCCTTATACGAGCCAACATCCACCTGTCTGTCTAAATTCTCTGCCACCTTTTCAATTGGCGCGATAAAACTTTTGGTCATAAAATATGCCAATGCCACACAGAACGCAAATAAAATACATGCGATCAGCATCAGGGATGGAATAACATCTAAAAACATACTGTAAATACTTCCAGTCTCTTTTGCCACTCGCAATACATTTCCGTCATTTAAACGCATTGCATAGTAAAACGTACTTTTCTCCAGGGTCTCGGACTTTCGCACATCCTGCCCTTCCCCTTCTAAAAAGGCCTCTTTGATTTCCGGCCTTGCTCTGTGGTTCGACATTTCTCCAATGTCTGCATTGCTGTCCATCATAACAGTTCCGTCTTCTGCAATGACCGTAATACGAAGAGCCTCGTCTACCAGCTGATAATCCCCTAAATCCGAGGTTTCATCCGGTATGGTTTGTGCCAATACATGGGCGCATGTTCTTAAACTGCCAAATACTTCTGTCTGGAAAATGCGATAATACGTAAATGTGGCGAAAATACTGGTCAGTATAATCGCCACAGCAGCAATTAACACAAGTTCCGTGTTAATCTTTTTTCTCATATCAAATTACTCCATACGATATCCGACATTTCGGATGGTCTTAATGTGATGAGCGCTGTCGCCAAGCTTTGCACGAAGTGTTTTCAAGTGAACGTCCAGAGTTCTGGACTCCACATCACAGTTCATATCCCAGATTCTGTCCATAATGACATCTCTTGAAAGAACGATCCCGCGATTCTGCATCAACAGTCTTAACAGTTCGTACTCCTTATATGTTAAATCACATTGCTTATCTCCTGCAAATACTAAATGTCTTTCATCATCTAAAAGAATTTCATCCACCTTTAGTATTTTTTCCTGCTCTTCACCCATACTTCTTCTAAGAAGTGCTTTCACTCTGGAAATCAGCTCCATAACACCAAATGGCTTCACAATATAATCATCTGCACCATTATCTAACCCTTTGACTCTGTCAAGCTCTGTAGACTTCGCCGTTACCATAATGATTGGCAGACGTTTTGTCTCCGGATTCTTGCGAAGCTTTTGTAAGATTTCCATACCATCTTCATCCGGAAGCATGATATCTAAAAGTGCCAGATCAGGCCTTTTTTCCTTCACTGCACGATGAAAATCCTTTGCATTTGAAAAATCCTGAATCTGATAACCACTGTTCTTTAATGCAAAACTTTCAATTTCACGAATATTCTGATCATCTTCCACGATGTAAATGAGTGCCATAAAGCTGCCTCCTTAACGATAACTAATTACTGTTTCAGCCACATTAGAGCAATGATCCACGATACTTTCCATGCTTGTTAAAAGATCAGACTGTACGAAACCAAGTTCGATCGTACATTTTCCTTCTCTTAAACGTCTGATATGATTCTTTTTTGCGTCTGCACTTTGCTTTTCAGCAACCTCTTCCATAGGGAAAATACTTCCTGCTGCCACAAGATCTCTGTTCTTAAAGCTGCTGATCGTTGCGTCCATGATCTTGCGTACCTGAATCATATATTCATCCAGCTCCTGCTGAGCATGTTCAGAGAATTTCATGCCTTTCTTAGACATTTCTTCTGCTGCATTCCTAATGGTTACTGCATGGTCAGAAAGGCGTTCGAAATCTCCAAGACTGTGGAGCATCATGGAAAGTGTCTGGCTTTCCTGTACTGCTAAATCTTTTCTGCTTAATTGTACCATATATGCACCCAGTTCGTCTTCATAAGAATCAACTTCTTCTTCTAAATCGATCACTTTCTGGGCTTCTGTTTCATCATATTTCTTTAAAAGGTCCATGGCTTTTACAACTGCTTTTACGCTGAGATAAGCCATTTTTTCTGAAGCTTCCATACATACTTCTGTAGCATATGCCGGCATTTCTAAGAAACGCGGTTCCAGAATGCTGACTACTCTGCCTGCATTGTCTGGTAATTCTTCTTCCACTTTGTCGTCTCTGATTGTAAGACATGCAAGTTTTACAAGCACTTTAGAGAATGGTAATAAAACAATTGTAGCTGTGATATTAAATACACTGTGGATTACTGCAATACCTGCAGCGTTTGCTGCTGTATCTAAGAACGCAAAGTCCACAAAAGCATTGATCGTATAGAATATAACTAAAAATATCGTCGTTCCGATAATGTTAAAGTATAAATGAATCAGCGCTGTTCTTCTGGCATTTTTGCTTGCACCGATACCAGAGATCATTGCAGTCACACAAGTACCAATGTTCTGACCCATGATAATTGGAAGGGCTGTACCATAAGTTACCGCACCTGTCATACAAAGTGCCTGTAAGATACCTACAGAAGCTGAAGAGCTCTGAATGATTGCCGTAAGAATCGCACCTGCTAAAAGTCCTAAGACCGGGTTAGAGAACATTAATAAAATGTTTGTAAATTCGGGTACATTTGCCAAAGGTTTTACTGCAGCACTCATGGTATCCATACCTGTCATGAGGATTGCAAAACCTACCATGATCATACCAATGTTTTTCTTCTTGTCGCTTTTTAAAAACTGAAGGAAAACAACACCGATGATCGCAAGGATCGGCGAGAAAGATGACGGTTTTAATAAATTGATAAAGAAATTACCGCTCTCGATTCCTGCCAAACTAAGCAGCCAGGAGGTTACAGTCGTACCGATATTTGCACCCATGATAAGGCCTACTGCCTGCTCTAATTTCATAATTCCAGAGTTAACGAAACCTACAACGATAACGGTTGTAGCAGAAGAACTCTGAATCACTGCTGTAACACCCGCTCCTAAAAGTACTGCTTTGATCGGATTGGATGTAAGTCTTTCTAAGATTTTTTCAAGTTTTCCGCCGGATGCTTTCGCAAGTCCTTCTCCCATCAGTTCCATACCATAGAGGAAGAGTGCAAGTCCTCCGACCATTTTCAAGATTCCAAAAAAGTCCATAATCTTTACCTCTTAATCATTTTCTTGTGTAAATTTTATCCAAATGTTAGTTTGTACAAACAACAATATAGTACCCAAGTAAAATTAAAGAGGTAATCTATGTAAAATCCATGTAAAATATTTTACATTACTTTTTCGTTTTCTTTACTTTTCAATGAAAAGTCATGTTCTCCTGTAATGGAATAAATAACCCATTCTGCAATATTGGTAGCGTGATCCCCGATTCGTTCAAAATATTTTGCAATCATTAAAAGATCTGTTGCCTGTTCTCCATTTTCCATATTCTGGTGAATCAGTTCAATGAGTTCTTTTTTTACCTCATCAAACAGGTCATCTACCAAATCATCATGAGCGAGAACTTCTTTTGCCTTTTCAAGATCCTTTTCTACAAAGGCATCTACACTGGAGACCACCATGACCATGGTTTCCTGTCCCATCTGACTGATGTGTTTTAAATCTTTGATGTATGGTTTGTCAGCCATCATCAGTGCCAACTCTGCAATATCTGCTGACTGATCTCCGATACGTTCCATATCTGTAATCATTTTCAGAGCAGAAGAAATGAGACGTAAATCTCTTGCTACCGGCTGCTGCTGAAGAAGAAGCTTCATACACAGGCTTTCGATTTCTCTCTCCTGTCTGTCAATCTCTGCATCAAAAGCAATCACGTCTTTTGCTTTTTCCACATTTTGGGTAACCAGTGCCACCACCGATTTTTCAATGGACTTTTCAATCATGCTGCCCATTTCGATGAGCTCATCATTTAACTGTTTTAATTGTCTGTCAAATCGATTTCTCATATGATCTATTAACCAAACCTTCCTGTGATATAGTCTTCTGTTCTCTTGTCTGACGGCATAGAGAAGAGCTTTTCTGTTTTGTCGTATTCGATAACCTCTCCTAATAAGAAGAAAGCAGTGTTATCGGACACTCGGGTTGCCTGCTGCATGTTATGTGTTACCATGATAATGGTGTAATCTTTCTTTAAATCCAGTACCAGGTCTTCAATCTTGTTTGTAGAGATTGGATCCAGTGCAGAGGTTGGTTCATCCATTAAAATAACTTCCGGCTGTACTGCCAGTGCTCTGGCGATACAGAGACGCTGCTGCTGTCCACCTGATAAGCCAAGGGCACTTTTCTTTAAACGATCCTTTAATTCATCCCAAATAGCTGCATCTCTTAAAGATTTTTCCACAATTTCATCCAGTTTTGCTTTGGAATGGATTCCGTGAGTTCTTGGGCCGAATGCAATATTGTCATAAACGCTCATTGGGAATGGATTTGGTTTCTGGAACACCATACCAACTCTCTTTCTAAGAAGGTTGACATCCATCGGTCCATAAATGTCTTCTCCGTCCAGACGGATATCTCCTGTAATCTTACATCCTTCTACCAGGTCGTTCATACGGTTCAAAGTCTTTAAAAAAGTAGACTTTCCGCATCCGGATGGTCCGATAAAGGCTGTAATTTCATTTGCAGGAATATTCATGGAGATTCCTTTCAATGCGTGAAAATCCCCATAATGTAAATTCAGATTTTCGACTGTAAATTTATTCATAAATTTCTAACCTTTCGATACACGTTTTGCAATCTGTGAAGAAAGCAAATTGATAAAAATAACAACTACCAGAAGAACGACTGCGGTTGCATATGCCTGATCTATGTGCATCCCCTCGCTTGAGAGACAATACATATGAATTGCTAAAGTCCTTCCTGATGAGAACAGATCTGTTGCGACACCTGCCACCGTACCTGCTGTGTAGATCAATGCTGCTGTTTCTCCAACAATACGTCCTACCGCCAGGATCACACCGGATAAAATACCAGGCATTGCAGAAGGAAGTACGATCTGGAATACGGTGCGGAGCTTTCCTGCACCAAGTCCGAAGCTTCCTTCTCTGTAGGAATCCGGTACTGCGATCAGTGCTTCTTCCGTTGTTCTCATGATGACCGGCAATACCATGATTGCCAGCGTACAGGCACCTGCCATAATGGACAGTCGCCACTGTAATTTATTTACAAAAAACAGCATTCCGAAAAGTCCGTAGACGATGGACGGAATTCCTGTCAGTGTTTCCGTTGTGATACGTACCACTTCCACCAGTTTGTTACCACGTTTTGCGTATTCTACCAGATAGATGGCAGAACCGATTCCAAATGGTACTGCGATCAGAAGTGCTAAAAATGTCATTTCCAGAGTGTTAATGATTGCCGGCATCATGGAACAGTTATCGGAAGTATATTCCCATGCAAACAGATCCAGCGAAAGATGCGGAACACCCTTGATCAAAATATATGCAATTAAAAATCCCAAAGCTCCTACGGTAAGGGCTGCGGATAAATAGACGAAACATCTAAGTACAAAAGAGAGTGGTTTTCTGCCTGCGATCTTCATTTAATATTTCCCCTTTCTCTTCAGTGCTGAGAATGACAAGTTAATGATCAAAATGAATACGAACAGCACAACGCCCGTTGCAATGAGCGCTTCCCTGTGAAGGTCTGTTGCGTAACCCATTTCCAATACGATGTTCGCTGTCATGGTTCGAACACCCTTTAAAATGCTCTGCGGCATACGTGGCTGATTTCCTGCAATCATGACCACTGCCATAGTTTCACCAACTGCTCGGCCGATACCTAAGATCACACTTGCCAGGATTCCTGACTGTGCTGCCGGGAATACCACTGAGAAAGTGCTTCTTTCATGGTCTGCACCAAGTGCTAACGCACCTTCATAGTACATTTTTGGTACTGCACGAATTGCTGGTTCTGCTGCCCCGATGATTGTTGGAAGAATCATGATTCCAAGAACAATGGAGGCTGTTAAAATGCTGTCACCTTTTCCGTTTAAGTCAATGACTTCATTAAAGAAATAACGGACTGCCGGTACGATGACTACCATTCCGAAAAATCCATACACAATGGACGGAATGCCTGCCAGCAGATCAACTGCCGGTTTTAATACTTTGTAAACTTTTGCAGGACAGTACATTGCCAAATAAACTGCCATAAAAAGGCCGATCGGTACACCGATGAGGATTGCACCTGCGGTTACATAAATGCTTCCCACGATCATTGGGAAGATACCAAACAAATTATTTCCCGGTCGCCATTCTTGTCCAAAAAGGAAATCGGCTAAGCCGATTTCCTTCATTGCAGGCAAACCACTTTGAAAAAGGAAAATGCAGATCAGAGCAACTGCTACGATAGAAGCGAGCGCTGCTATCAGAAATACAATTTCCATAACTTTTTCTTTTAGATTTCTGACCATGTTAAGATGTCACCTACGTAAATGTTTTTTACTGTTTCTGTTGTTAAGTCTTCTACTGGATTGTCGTTGTTTACGATGACTGCGATACCATCTTTAGCGATTGTTACTTCGTTTACACCTTCTGCTGTTTCAGTATCTTTTAATGCTCTGGAAGCCATACCGATGTCACATGTACCTTCGATTGCTGAAGAAACACCTGTAGAAGAATCGCTTGTATTGATTTCAATTTCTACGTTTGCATTAACTGCTGCATAAGCTTCTTTCAATTTTTCCATCACTGGTGTTACAGAAGAAGAACCAGCTACAACAACTTTACCTTCTGCACCGTTGCTTTCATATGCAGCTGCTGCATCATCAATTTTGATGTAACCATTTTCTTCAATGACTGTCTGGCCTTCAGCACTCATGATGTAGTTTAAGAAGTCCTGAGCCGCATCACTAAGTTCACCTTTTACTGCAAGGTTGAATGGTCTGTTTACTGTGTATGTACCGTTTTTGATGTTTTCTACGCTTGCATCTACGCCGTCGATCTTCACTGCTTTTACTGTGTCGTTTAAAGAGCCAAGTGAAATGTAACCGATTGCATATTCATCATTTGCTACTGTTGTCATCATAACAGATGTGTTGTTTGTTACTGTTGCTTCTACTGTTGTGTAGTCGATTTTTTCGCCAGCTTCATTTTTCTGTTCTACACCGAAGAGTTCAATAAATGCTCCTCTTGTACCTGAACCATCTTCACGAGAGATGACTGCGATATCGTTGTCATAATCAAAGTCTGAAGCTTCTGCTGTTTCTTCTACTTCTGTTTCAACTGTTTCTGCTGCAGGTGCTTCTGTTGTTTCTTCTTTTCCGCCGCATCCTACGAGTGCTGCCATTGCAAGTGCAGCTACCATAAATAATGTTACAATTTTCTTTTTCATAATTCTTTTCAATCTCCTTGTTTTGTTTAAAAGTGTTTTCCAAAACGATCGTCGTATCAGGTCCTCCTGACATGTTCAAGGATAAGACCCGAATGTAAAATGCAACACCCTTTCTTTGTTAAGTTTTGGTAAATTGAATGTGAGAAAATTTTCAGAAAATTAAAGAATCATTTACATTTTTTAGATAGACTTTTTTACGGGATTTCAATATAATAAGATTGATGTAAATTTCATATTTTAAAGGAGAAGGTACTATGAAAATTCAGAACATTACAGACATCGACAAATTCTTTAAAGTAGTTGACTCTTGCTCAGGCAAAGTTGAACTCGTAACAGGTGAAGGAGACAGATTAAACTTAAAATCTAAATTATGCCAGTATGTTTCTATGGCAAACATTTTCTCTAACGGAGAAATTCCTGAACTTGAAATTATCGCTTACGAAAAAGAAGATATCGATAAATTAATTGCTTTCATGTTAGGACAGTAAGACAAAAAGGCCCCTGCGCATCAAACGCAGGGGTTTTTCTTTAGCCTGATTATAAATTAATTTCTGCTGATTCTTTTGAAACATTTGTAAGCAGTGGTCTGACTTTGTCTACCAGTGCCTGTACCTGTTCAGGGCAACGTCCGATATAAAGTTCAGGACTCAAAAGCTCGTTCATTTCTGCTTCTGTCAGTCCAAATTCCTTTTCAGCTGCCAGACGGGATAAGAGGTCACATTCTTCCCCGTTCTTCATCTTCGCAGTTGCTTCCATAGAACATTTACGGATAATCTCGTGGATTTCCTGACGGTCACCACCGCGTTTTACCGCTTCCATCATCAGATTTTCTGTAGCGATAAATGGGAGGTATTCTCTGACGGTCTTTTCCACGATCTTTTCATTTACATGGAGTCCGTCTGTCACGTTCTGGGCAAGTCTTAAAACTGCGTCCGCACATAAGAAGCCTTCCGGCATGGAAATTCGGCGGTTTGCAGAGTCATCCAATGTTCTTTCCAGCCACTGCGTAGAAGCTGTCATCGGTGCATTTAATGCGTCTGCCATTAAATATCTTGAAAGGGAACAGATTCTTTCACTTCTCATCGGATTACGTTTATATGCCATAGCTGAGGAACCGATCTGATTCTTTTCAAATGGCTCTTCCACCTGACGGTCATGCTGCAGCAGACGAATATCGTTCGCCATACGGTAACAGCTCTGCGCAATCGATGATAAACAGTTTAAGATTCTGGAATCCACTTTTCTAGGATAAGTCTGTCCGCAGACATCGAAACATTCTTCAAAATCAAATTCTTTGCAGAGCATCTGATTCATTTCATCGATTTTCTGAGAGTCTCCCTCAAATAATTCTACAAAGCTTGCTTCTGTTCCTGTCGTTCCGCGACAGCCTAAAAATTTCATGCTTCCGATCACATAATCAAGTTCTGATAAATCGGATAAGAAATCCTGCATCCACAAAGATGCTCTCTTTCCGACTGTTACCAACTGTGCAGGCTGATAATGGGTATAGCCAAGCGTTGGCAACGCTTTATACTCTTCTGCAAAATCTGCAAGGTTCGCAATCACCTTCAAAAGTTCTCCCCGAAGATATTTTAATCCATCACGGTAAATTACAAGGTCTGCGTTGTCTGTTACATAGCAGCTGGTAGCTCCCAGATGGATGATTCCTGCGGCACTTGGAGCAACTTTTCCATATGCGTAAACATGTGCCATAACATCGTGACGTACTTCCTTTTCACGCTGTTTTACACATTCATAATCGATATCTGTCACATGAGCTTCCAGTTCTTTTACCTGTTCTTCCGTAATCGGAAGCCCTAATTTCATTTCTGCTTTTGCAAGTGCTACCCACAGTTTACGCCATGTCTGATATCTTGTATCGGAAGAAAATAAATTCAGCATATAGCCGGAAGCATAACGTGAGGATAACGGGGATTCGTAAGTTTCTGTCATCGTAACTCTCCTACTTTCTGATAATGATACTGTCTCTTTCCGGTCCTACGGAAACATAAGTGATTGGACAGCCGATTTCTTTTTCAATGAACATTACATAGTCCTGTGCCGCTTTTGGAAGGTCTTCCCATGTACGCACACCGGAAATATCACATTTCCAGCCATCGAAATATTCAACCACTGGTTTTGCTTTGTTTAATGCTACCGGGAATGGGAAATCATCGATTTGTTCTCCATCCAGTAAGTAATGAGTACATACAGGAATCTTATCCATATAGCTTAAAACATCCAGTTTGGTAAGTGCGATTTCTGTCGCAGCCTGAACTTCCACACCATAACGTGTTGCCACGATATCAAGTGGTCCAACTCTTCTTGGACGTCCTGTTTTTGCGCCATATTCAAATCCGGCTTTTCGAAGTTCTTCTGCTTCATCACCGAACATTTCGCATACAAATGGGCCTTCGCCAACGCAGGTAGAGTATGCCTTTACAACACCCACCACATCATCAAGCTTCGCTGATGGAAGACCTGAACCAATTGGTGCAAAAGCTGCTGTTGTATTAGAAGAGGTCGTATACGGGTGAATACCATAATCCAGGTCCCTAAGAGAACCTAACTGTGCTTCAAATAAAATATTTTTTCCATCTTTCTGTGCATTTCTTAAGAATGTACCTGTATCGCAGATGTATGGTTTGATCTTTGCACAGTATTCATCGATCCACTGTTCTAACTTTTCCATTGTGTAGGCTTCCGCCCCATAAACCTTTGTCAAAGTCAGGTTCTTCCATTCCATTAAATCTGCTAAATGGGCCTTTAATTCTTCCGGATAGAACAGCTCTCCTGCAAGAACTGTCTTCTTCTGATATTTATCTGAGTAAAATGGGGCAATCCCCTGTTTTGTTGAGCCAAATTTTTTATCTTTGAGACGCGCTTCTTCAAGCTCATCCAGGTCGCGATGCCAAGGTAGTAAAAGGGATGCTCTGTCACTGATCTTTAAATTTTCAGGAGTTAATGCAACCCCCTGATCCATGACCTGCTGCATTTCGATCCATAAATTTTCCGGATCCAGTGCAACTCCATTTCCTAAAATATTTACAACGCCTTTTCTGAAAATTCCTGATGGGAGTAAGTGCAAAGCAAATTTACCAAACTCGTTGATGACTGTATGGCCGGCATTTCCACCGCCCTGATAGCGGACTACCACATCATAATCTTCTGTCATCAGATCGACCATTCGGCCTTTGCCTTCATCTCCCCAGTTAATTCCTACAATCGCACTATTCGACATAATTTACCCTCCATTGATCCTTTAGATATTAGATATGCTGCATCAGTCTATTCATTACTTCTGTATAAGCGTCTTCAACATTTCCTAAATCTCTACGGAAGCGGTCTTTATCAAGCTTCATTCCTGTTTCGGAATCCCACAGACGGCAGGTATCCGGGCTGATTTCGTCTGCAAGAACGATGGTTCCATCTGACAGACGGCCAAATTCTACCTTAAAGTCTACTAATGTAACACCGCATTCACTCCAGAATGCTTTTAACTGTTCATTGATTCCAAAAGCATATTTTTTAATTGTTTCGATTTCTTCCTCTGTTGCAAGCTCTAATGCAGCGGCATGATAGCTGTTGATGAGTGGATCGCCAAGATCATCGTTTTTGTAAGAAAACTCAATTGTAGGGCAGGCAAACACCTTGCCTTCTTCTACGCCATATCTTTTTGAGAAAGAACCGGCAGCAATATTTCTGATGATTACTTCCAGCGGCACGATTGATACTTTCTTTACCAATGTCTCGCGATCACTTAATTCTCTCACAAAATGTGTCGGAATGCCAGCTTTTTCTAATCGCTGCATCAAAAGATTGCTCATTTTGTTGTTAATGACACCTTTTCCTACAATCGTTCCCTTTTTGAGCCCATTAAATGCAGTCGCATCATCCTTGTAATCTACGATGAGCAGTTCCGGGTCATCTGTTAAAAATACCTTTTTTGCTTTTCCTTCATAAAGCTGTTCCTTTTTTTCCATTTCTTTTGTCTCCTTCCTATTTACCACTATCTCCATAGTTTGCAAGCACTCTGGCGCTTGGATCGTTTACATTGCATCCTTCCCATTCCTTGTTTGGCATCCAGAAATCCGGTACCATTTTGGCCTGGCCAGGATAATATTTTTCAAAAATTTCACGATAGAGAAGACTCTCTTTCGTAAATGGGGCTGCAAAGTCATATTTGCTTCTTAAAGATTCGTATTCTTCGTCTGTATAATAAGCATTTGCATATTCCTTTAAATCATCCACCATACTGTGACCTACCGCATCACTGAAGGCTGCTTTTTCACGCCATAAGATTTCTTCCGGTAAAATATGGTCTGCTTCAAAAGCCTTTCTAAGAAGATATTTTCCTTTTCCATAGGTGTTCATTTTCTTCTGCGGGTCGATTGCCATGACATAACGTACAAAGTCAAGATCACCAAATGGAACCCTTGCTTCTAAGCTGTTTGCTGCAAGGCATCTGTCTGCACGAAGTACATCATAATAATGTAATTCACGGATTCTCTTCTGAGCTTCTTTCTGGAATTCTGCTGCATTTGGCGCAAAGTCAGTATACTTATAGCCGAATAGCTCGTCGGAGATTTCTCCTGTCAGAAGTACCTTTAAGTCCGTATTGTCATTGATTGCTTTACATACAAGGTACATCCCCATGCTGGCACGGATTGTTGTAATGTCATAAGTAGCCAATGCTTTGATAACAGTTTCCAGACTTTCTAAAACTTCTTCCTTTGTCATGATAACTTCAGTATGGAACGCTCCGATGAAATCTGCAACCTTTTTTGCATATTTTAAGTCAATTGCGTCTTTATCCATGCCAATTGCAAAGGTACGAATCGGTTTTCTTAAAATATTTGCCGCAATGGCACACACCAGACTGGAATCAAGACCGCCTGATAATAAGAAACCTAATGGTGCATCTGCATCCAAACGTTTTTCAACACCTTTTACCAGTTTATCATGAATGTTCTTTGTAATTGTATCTAAATCTTCGTGAATATAGCCATGAACTGCAGCGATATCTTCGTACTGAACGAATTCGCCATCGCAGTAATAATATCCCGGAGGGAATGGGAATACTTCTTCTACAAGTCCTATTAAGCTCTTTGGTTCACTTGCGAAAGCGATGTGACCGCTTTTTGAATATCCATAGAATAATGGACGGATACCGATTGGGTCTCTGGCAGCGAGAAGCTTGCCAGTTTCTGCATCGTAGATGACGCAGGCATATTCTGCGTCCAGATGGGAGAACATTTCTGTCCCGTATTCCTTATATAAAGGAAGTAAAATTTCACAGTCGGAACCGCTGACGAATTCGTAGCCTTTCTGCTGTAATTCTTCTTTTAAGGTTCTGAAACCGTAGATTTCTCCATTACAGACTACGTAGCATCCTTCGCGTTCAAACGGCTGCATGCCTTCCGGTGTAAGCCCCATGATGGCAAGGCGAGCAAAGCCAAGGTAGCCGAACTCGGTCTCTACTACTTCGTTAGCGTCTGGACCACGCATTTCTGTACGGAGCAGAAGTTCTTGCATTTGTTCTTTTGAAATATCTTTTCCTGCATAACACATAATCGAACACATAAGTTTTCCTCCTCATTCCCGGTATGAACGATGTTTCCAATCATTTCCAAAAACAAAAAAACAGACACTCGTCCCTTGCATAGGACGAATATCTGCTATCCGTGTCATACCTATTTGCCGCACCCCGTTGTGCGACCCCTTTTTTGCGAACTCAATCGCCAATATCTATTCAATAAATACCACATCTTCCCAGCTGTGTCAAGAAAGAGATACGTGTTTATATTTGTTCTTGACGAATGGATTTCATAATGCTAGAATAGCGGGAAGAACAAAGGCGTTCACGAGCTAAGTGCGAAATTTTTTCGCATTTAGTTCATGGACGCCTTTTCTTTTTTTGTTTAGGAATCAACAAGTCAACACAAATGAGGTGGATTTATGGAAAAAGCGATTTATTTGCAGCTTGCAGACGGAACCTGTTATAAAGGAACTCACTTTGGTGCACCGCTCGTCGATGACATCATCGCTGAGGTCGTTTTCACGACCGCTATGACAGGTTATACAGAAACATTAACTGACCCTAGCTATTATGGTCAGATGGTCGTTCAGACTTTCCCGTTGATTGGGAACTATGGTGTGAACACAGGTGACTTTGAAAGCAATGGGATTCATATGAGTGCCTACATAACGAAAGAATTTTGCAATGCCCCGTCCAACTTTCGATGCCAGATGGACTTAGACTCCTGGTTAAAGAAAGAAGGAATACCGGGCATTTGTCATATAGATACAAGAGCACTGACAAAGAAGATCAGGCAGGAAGGTGTCATGAACGGACGTCTTACCATGACAGAGCCAAAGCCGGAGGATGCAAAAATGCTTTCTGACTGGTCCATCAAAAATGCAGTGCGTTCCGTAACCTGCAAAGAATCTTATGAAATTCCTGTCGGAGTTACAGAACACCATGTAGTACTCTGGGATTTCGGTGCAAAACAGAATATCGCAAGAAAACTTCATGCACTTGGATGTCAGGTCACTGTAGTTCCTGCCCATACGACCTGTGAAGAGATTCTTAGCCTAAAGCCGGACGGAATTATGTTGAGCAATGGTCCAGGAAACCCAAAAGAAAATCTTGCGATTGTTGAAGAGCTGAAAAAGCTTTGTACTCACAAGATTCCGATTTTCGGCATTTGCCTTGGACATCAGCTATTAGCTCTGGCAAACGGTGCTGACACAGAAAAATTAAAATACGGACATCGAGGTGCGAACCAGCCGGTATTAGAGCATTCTACAAAGAAGATTTACATCACAAGTCAGAATCACGGTTATGCTGTAAAAACCGATTCTCTTCCGGAATGCGCAAAGCTTACCTTTACCAATTTAAATGATGATACCTGCGAAGGTATTTCCTATCAGTCATTTCCTGGATTTTCCGTTCAGTTCCATCCGGAAGCCTGCGGCGGTCCACACGATACAGAATATTTATTCCAGAAATTTATTGACCTTATGGAAGGGAGGGAATTTTAAATGCCATTAAATCCAAAGCTTAAAAAAGTTCTCGTCATTGGCTCCGGGCCAATCGTTATCGGTCAGGCTGCTGAATTTGACTATGCAGGTACTCAGGCCTGTCGTGCATTAAAAGAGGAAGGTCTGGAAGTTGTTCTTGCAAACTCCAACCCTGCTACCATTATGACAGATGCTGCCATGGCAGATCACGTTTATATCGAACCGCTTACTTTAGATTTCTTAAAAAAGATCATCAAAAAAGAAAAACCGGATGGTATCTTGTCTACCCTCGGCGGTCAGACTGGTCTGACTCTTTCTATGCAGCTTGCAAAGGAAGGATTTTTAGAGGAACAGGGCGTTATCCTGCTTGGTGCAAATCCTGAAACGATTGCAAAAGCTGAAGACCGTCAGATTTTTAAGGATACAATGGAGGCGATCAGAGAACCTATCATTCCTTCTGTTGTCACAAATACACTGGATGGTGCTTTAAAATTTGCCCATACAGTAAAATATCCGGTCATTGTACGCCCTGCTTACACACTTGGCGGTACAGGAGGCGGTATTGCTGAATCTGAAGAGGAACTCCGTGAAATTGCATCTTCCGGACTTCGTCAGTCTCCAATTCATCAAATTCTCGTAGAAAAATGTATCTCAGGCTGGAAAGAAATCGAATTTGAAGTCATGCGCGATAGTGCAGGCAATGTAATTACGATCTGTTCCATGGAAAACTTTGACCCGGTAGGTATCCACACTGGGGACTCTATCGTTGTTGCGCCTGCTCTCACACTGGCCGATAAGGAATATCAGATGCTTCGAAGTGCAGCTTTGCATATCATTGATGCCATGAGTATTGAAGGTGGCTGTAATGTACAGTTTGCCTTAAATCCCGAAAGCTTTGAATATGCAGTCATCGAGGTAAACCCGCGTGTTTCCCGTTCTTCTGCCCTTGCAAGTAAGGCAACAGGTTATCCAATCGCCCGCGTTGCGGCGAAAATTGCCATCGGATACCGTATGGACGAAATTGCTAATGAAATTACCGGCAAAACAAAGGCATGTTTTGAACCAACTCTTGATTATGTGGTCGTAAAATTCCCGAAATGGCCTTTCGATAAATTCGTTTATGCTGCAAGACAGCTCGGTACACAGATGAAAGCAACCGGTGAGGTCATGTCCATCGGACGAAGCTTTGAACAGGCACTTTTAAAAGCAGTGCGTGGTGCTGAAATTTCCCATGACTATCTGGATGATGCAAAAATGCGCGCAATGAGTGATGCATCTCTTACTGAAAAGATTCTTGCAAAAGATGATGAGAGAATTTTCGCAATCTATGAAGCATTATACAGAGGTTATTCCATTAAAAAGCTTCATGAACTGACGATGGTAGATGAATGGTTCCTGGCAAAGCTCGTGAACTTATGTAATATGGAAAAGAAATTAGCAAAAGGGGAATTGGACAGCGATTTTATTCGTATATTAAAACAGAATGGATTTACGGATAAAACAATCTGCCGATTAAGCGGTGCAAAAAGTATCAAACGTCTTCCATATTCCTATAAAATGGTCGATACCTGCGGCGCAGAATTTGATGCGCAGACCCCTTACTTCTATTCTGCTTATGATGAGGAAGATGAGGCTGCATCTTTCATTGAAGAGCACGCAGGAAAGAAACCTGTTGTCATCGTATTTGGCTCCGGCCCAATCCGTATCGGTCAGGGTATCGAGTTCGACTATGCTTCCGTACATTGTGTATGGGCGCTGAAAAATGCAGGCTACGAAGTGGTGATCGTAAATAATAACCCGGAAACAGTTTCTACAGACTTTAATACCGCAGACAGATTATATTTTGAGCCGTTAACACCGGAAGATGTGGCTGACATTATCCGCATCGAAAAACCGGTAGGTACTGTTGTGGCATTCGGCGGACAGACTGCGATTCGTTTGACAAAGTGGCTCTCTGATAATCATATTCCAATCCTTGGAACACCTGCTGACAGCATTGATGCTGCGGAAGATCGAGGTCGTTTTGAAGCATTATTAAAAGATCTTCACATTGAACAGCCAAAGGGAACCACCGTACATACCCGTGCTGAAGCACTGGTCGCTGCAAACACCCTTGGATATCCTGTTCTTTTGCGTCCATCCTACGTTCTTGGCGGTCAGAATATGATCATTGCATTCTCCGATGCAGACGTTTCAGAATATATGGACATTATTCTTTCTCATATGGAAGGAAACCTTGTCCTGATTGATAAATATATGATGGGGACAGAACTTGAGGTCGATGCAATCTGTGACGGTGAAGATGTACTCATTCCTGGTATCATGCAGCACATTGACCGTGCGGGAATCCACTCCGGTGACTCCATCGCAGTTTATCCTGCATGGAGCATCACAGAGGAACAGAAAGAAAAACTGGTGGATTATTCCACAAAACTGGCGATTTCTCTGCATACCAAAGGACTGATCAATATCCAGTACGTCATCAGCAATGATCAGGTATATGTCATCGAAGTAAATCCACGTTCTTCAAGAACCGTACCGTATTTAAGCAAAGTAACAGGCATCCCAATGATTGATATTGCTACCGATGTCATGCTTGGAAGGAAATTAAAAGAGATGCCTTATGGAACAGGATTATATCCTTCTGCTCCATATACAGCAATCAAAGTTCCTGTATTCTCTTTCGAGAAGCTTTCAGGACTTGATACAATGCTGGGACCTGAAATGAAATCTACTGGTGAAGTTTTAGGCATTGCGCCGACAATGTCTGAAGCACTTTACAAAGGACTTTTAGGTGCTGGTTACAATTTTACAAACAAGGGCGGTGTTTTAATCACTGTCAGAGATACTGATAAGCAGGAAATTATCGGCATTGCCAAAGAATATGCGGATCTGGGATTCCACCTCTATGCAACAGAAGGAACTACAAAAGCGCTGCGTGATGCCGGATTATCTGTTACACTGGTTCACAAAATTCATGAATCAGAACAGAATACATTGTCAATTTTAGAAAGTGGAAAGATCAACTATATTATTTCCACTTCTGCCAAGGGACGTTCCCCGCTTCGCGGCAGTGTCAAGGTACGCCGAAGAAGTGTAGAGCTTGGTATCCCATGTCTCACCAGTCTTGATGCGGCAGTGGCGCTGGCAGAAACCTTAAAATGCGGATTCCATCCGGAAAATGCTTCGCTGGTAGATATTTGTAAATTACAGCATTAATTCGAAAGGTTTTAGAGAGAATGTGCGGAATTGTAGGGTATATCGGAAATATGCAGGCAGCTCCTGTCCTGCTTTCCGGTCTTGAAAAATTGGAATACAGGGGCTATGACTCGGCGGGAATCGCTGTTTATAACGAGATAAGCCAGACGGTTGAAACCGTAAAGGCAAAGGGACGCTTAAAGTCCCTCATCGAAAAGACAGATGAGGGACGCAGCGTCCATGGAAGCTGTGGAATCGGACATACCAGATGGGCAACCCACGGGGAGCCTTCTGAAATTAATGCCCATCCACATTATTCAGAAGATCATTCCATTTTGCTGGTGCATAATGGGATCATTGAAAATTATCAGGAAATCAAGGATAAGCTGACAAGGCACGGCTATCATTTCTATTCTCAGACAGATACGGAAGCCGCAGTCAAGCTGATCCACTATTATTATCAGAAAGACGGTCATCCTTTGGTGGCTATCTCTCATGCAATGCTTCGTATGCGCGGCTCCTATGCATTTGGAATTATTTTTAAGGATTGTCCTGACAAATTGTATGCGGTACGAAATCACAGTCCGCTCATCATTGGTAAAAATGAGACCGGATGTTTTATTGCTTCAGATGTTCCGGCGATTTTAGATCAGACGAGAACAGTTTATTACATTGAAAATATGGAAATCGCAGAACTTAGCCGCGAGGAAATCCATTTTTACAATATTGACCGTGAAGAGCTGAAAAAAGAATCTACAGAGGTTAAATGGGATGCAAAGGCTGCAGAAAAAGGTGGTTATGAGCATTTTATGCTGAAGGAGATCCATGAACAGCCAAAGGCTGTCAGAGATACCTTAGGTTCTTATATCAAAGAACAGGCAATTGACTTAACGGAAACCGGGCTTACGGATGAGCTTTTGCATTCTCTGGAACGTATTTATATCGTTGCCTGTGGTTCTGCTTATCATGCAGGTGTGGTTGGGAAATATGTCATTGAAGAGCTGGCCGATATTCCTGTGGAAGTTGATCTGGCAAGTGAGTTCCGTTACCGCAACCCGAAGCTTGTAAAAAATTCTCTGGTAATCGTGATTTCCCAGTCTGGGGAAACTGCAGATAGTCTCGCTGCTCTTCGGCTTGCTAAGGAAAAGAATGTTCCTGTGCTTGGGATTGTAAACGTTTTAGGTTCCGGGATTGCAAGAGAAAGTGATTATGTGATGTACACCTATGCAGGTCCTGAAATCTCTGTTGCTACCACGAAGGCTTACAGCGCTCAGTTAATTGCCCTTTATCTGCTTGCAGTTAAATTGGCGGGCATTCATGAGGTAATTCAGGCAGAACGCACGGCTGAGCTTATCGCAGCTTTACAGGCACTTCCAGATAAGATTCAGCGTATTTTGGAAGATAAGGAGCGTATTCAGTGGTTCGCAAGCAAATATGCCGCTGCAAAGGATATTTTCTTTATTGGTCGCGGTATTGACTATGCGACGAGCTTAGAGGGCAGCCTGAAAATGAAAGAAATCAGTTACATTCATTCTGAAAGCTATGCTGCAGGAGAATTAAAGCATGGTACGATTTCTCTCATTGAAGATGGAACTCTGCTCGTGGGTGTTGTGACTCAGCCGGAACTTTTTGAAAAGACTCTCAGTAATATGATCGAGGCTAAAAGCCGTGGAGCCTATCTGATGGGACTTACCACTTATGGCAATTATTGCATCGAAGATACTGCCGATTTCTCTGTGTATGTGCCAAAAACAGAGAAATATTTCACTACCAGCCTCGCGATCATTCCGCTGCAGCTGATGGGATACTATGTCAGTGTGGCCAAAGGGCTTGATGTAGATAAACCAAGAAATCTGGCGAAATCGGTGACAGTTGAATAGCTTTACTTGCTGTTTTAGCACTACTTGAAATGGGCGCTTGGAAATACTGCATTTCTAAGCGCCCATTTCTAACTTATCTCCTCTGATTAGGATTTTTTATGCCTGATTTAATATCGGAAATGCAATCTGCTGCTTCCTATTTAGATCACTTCTTCAAATAGATTTTTATATCCTTCGCCATAAATTTCATTTGCACTTGTAACGACCATAAATGCGGAAGGGTCTTCATGCTTGACAATATCCTGCACCTCTGCGCCAAGACGATTCGGTACCATGGTAAACACAACTTTCTTTTCGTTTCCTGTCCAACCGCCTTCACCATGCAGATAAGTAACGCCAACTTCCAGTTCTTTCATCAAACGGTCACTGATCTTCTTCGGTTCATCAGTCATAATGAACATCATTTTCGCTTCATCCCCACCATAAAGTACATAGTCTAACGCTTTTCCACTAATGACTACCGTCATCAACGCGTAAAATACAATATTTAAATTTTTAAATACAAGTCCAGAAATGCTGACAATGATAATATCTGTTACCAGAAATAAAAATCCCGTCTTTAAATGACGATATTTCTGACGAAGAATTTTGATAAGAATATCCGTGCCGCCTGTCGTCGCACCCGCTTTAAAGATCAGACCAATTCCTACCGCAATCAAAACACCGCCCGCAGCGCCTGCAATCAGCAGATCATCTGTCAATGCTCCATAATTACCCAGCAGATTCGTAAAAACAGATACCATCGTAATCGCATAAAACGTTTTTGCAATAAAGCGCACACCAAATTTCCAAATGCCCAAAAGTACGATTGGTACATTCAGCAGGAAATATAAGGTACCGGTTTCTATATTTGTCAAACGGTTCAGAATAACTGCAATACCTGTTACACCGCCTGGAGCCAGCTGGTTCGGATCCAGAAACAGGCTGATACCCACCGCATAGATCAATGCTGCTGCTGCGATCATAAGCAGATTTTTGATTTCATATCCCAAATTTTTTTTCATATTTTTCACCTCAGCCAGTATCTTATCATAAAAAAACATCCCGGTATAGCTTTTTTACTATACCAGGATACATTTTCTTACTTATTCAAATTTGCCTTATCAAGGCTGCTCCTGCTCATATATCAACAGCAAAATTTTCTGCGCGGTCTCCACCATATTGGTTCCGGAATCCATACTGCACTTCTGTATATAGCGAAATGCCTCTGTCTCCGTCATCTGGTTTCTCTCCATCAATACCCACTTGGCATTATTGATATAATTCTGTTCACGCTCCGATCTTTTCTTCGGCGCAGATTTCTGCTTCTTTAAAAGCCTTACCTGCTGCGCCAGCATCATTTCCACAGTTCCCGTCAATTCCGATGCACGAAATGGAATTCCAAGTGTCTGAATTCCCGGCGTACATTCCCCAATGGCATTCTGCGAAGCAATCAAAAGCATTTCAAAAAATTCCGGCAAATACTCTGCTAACTGAGTATAGTGCATATCCGTTAAACGGCGGCCGCAGATTACCACACCACTGTCCAGCTCATGCACCATGGAAAGCACCTTTGCACCGCTGGTGCAAACGATTGATTCCAGTCCCCGGCGTTTCAATAAATCGCTGATATGTTTGGCATCCTCGATTTTGGGCAAAGCGATCAGAATGCTGCCCATTCGCACTACCTCTTAAATTCTATACAAATACTCATCAAGCTCCCACTGGGAAACCTGTTCCATATAGTTATCCCATTCTTCCATTTTTGCATCGGCATAGATTTCGCAGAATTCTTTACCCAGAACACCTTCGATGAAAGAATCACCGTTCATCCATGCAACTGCCTCACGAAGAGTTCCCGGAAGCTGCTCAATCTCATTTTCGGTTTCATAGCATCCTGGTGCTTCCATACCCGAATCAAGTTTTCTCTCCAATCCATCAATCCCAGCTGCCAAGCATACTGCAATTGCCAGATATGGGTTTGCAGACGGGTCAGGGAATCTTAAATCCACCTTCGTATCTTCTCCAAGTCTGTGACGCACCTTCACCAGGGCATTCACATTCTTTCTTGTCCAGACCTTATCCTTCGGCGCGGAATAGCCGGACATCAGGCGTTTATAGGAATTTACCAGCGGATTTGTGATGGCACACATGGCATCTACATGCTCCATGATGCCGCCGATGAACCATTTGGTCTCTTCACGGATTTCTCCATTCTTTTCATTGAACAGATTTTTTCCATCCTTATAAACAGAAATATTCAAATGCAGTCCGCTTCCCGGGATTCCATTCTTTGGCTTTGGCATAAAGGTAGCGTGAAGCCCAAAACGTCTTGCTGTGGAACGTACCGCAAATTTAAAGGTCGTCATGGAGTCTGCGATCTGCAGCGGTTCTGCTTCCTTAAAGTCAATTTCATGCTGGGCAGGCGCTTTTTCATGGTGGGAAGATTCCACCTCAAAGCCCATTTCTTCTAAAGCAAGCACAATGTCACGTCTCGGATTTTCCCCCAAATCCATCGGTCCCACATCCATGTAGCCCGCTTTTTCATGGGTCACTGTTGTCGGAATCCCGTTTTCATCGGTGTGAAATAAGAAAAATTCACAATCCGGATCCACATAGAAGGTGTAGCCCTTCTCTTCTGCGGATTTAATGACATTTTTCAAAATTGTACGAGAACTCAGCTCAAATGGAGTTCCATCCTCCCTATAAATGTCACACAAAAAACGTGCGACCTTTCCATGCTGTGGTCGCCAAGGCAGGATTACAAAGCTGTCTAAGTCCGGACGCAGATATAAATCATCCTGACAGAAGTTCTCATCTCCAAACAGCGCTTTGCTGGACATCGAAAAGCGATTGTCCAGAACTCTCATCAACTGGCTTTCCGTTACCGCAATGTTTTTTAAGTTACCAAACATGTCTGTGAACTGCAGACGGATGAATTTCACATCCTCTTCTTCCAGCAGCTCCAGAATTTCTCTTTTTGTTCTCATACATGCCCTCTCTTATCAAACTTATCCTAATTCCTATTGTATCCTAAAGGTTTGTATAGCCCATCAGAGATTCATCCACAGCCTTTGCTGCTGCTCTTCCCTCTGCAATAGCCCATACCACCAATGACTGTCCTCTGTGCATGTCTCCGGCTGTAAATACCCGTTCCACAGTAGTCTCATAAGCACCCGGTGCAGTCTTAATATTGGTTCTCTCGTTACATTCTACACCAAATGTCTCTGCAACGTAACCCTCACAGCCTAAAAATCCTGCTGCAATCAATACCAAATCTACCGGAATCTCTTTTTCTGTGCCTTCCACCGGTACCATCATCATACGGCCGCTCTTTTCGTCCTTCTTCGGAGCCAGACTGATGATTTTCGCGCCGCATACCTTACCTTCTTCATTTTTCATAAATTCAGTTACTGTTGTCTGATATACACGCGGGTCGTGTCCGAATTTCATAATGGCTTCTTCCTGGCCATAGTCTGTCTTTAAGACCTTCGGCCATTCCGGCCATGGATTGGCTGCTGTTCTCTCTTTTGGTGGCATTGGCATCATTTCCAGCTGAGTCACGCTTTTAGCACCCAGACGGATGGAAGTGCCCACACAGTCATTTCCTGTGTCACCGCCGCCGATGACAAGCACATGTTTCTCTTTGGCAAGCTCATAAGGGAATTTTGTAAAGTTTGTATCTAATAATGTCTTTGTTACCTGTTTTAAGAAATCTACTGCAAAGTAAATTCCTTCCGCATCTCTTCCCGGCACATTGATATTTCTTGGATTGGAAGCACCGCAGGCCAGTACAATGCGGTCGTACTGCTGTAATAATTCTTCCCCTGTAATGTCTTTTCCAACATTTACATTGCAGATAAATTCAATGCCCGATGCTTTCATCACTTCCACGCGACGGTCAATGATGCTCTTATCAAGCTTCATATTTGGAATGCCGTAACGCAAAAGTCCGCCCACCCGGTCATTTCTTTCATAAACAGTCACAGAATGGCCACGCTTGTTTAACTGCATTGCTGCCGCAAGCCCGGATGGACCGCTGCCAATCACTGCAATTTTTTTGCCAGTACGTACCTTTGGTACCTCCGGCTTTACAAGGTCATTGGCATAAGCATATTCGATGATTGCTCTCTCATTTGCCTTTGTCGTTACCGGGGCATCCATAAGCCCGCAGGTACAGGCTGCCTCACAGAGTGCAGGACACACTCTGGAGGTAAATTCCGGGAAGCAGTGGGTTTTGGAAAGTCTCGTATAGGCCTGCTCCCAGTTGCCTTTGTAAACTAAATCATTGATTTCCGGCACCAGATTGTGCAGAGGACAGCCGGAAGCCATCCCTGCAATCATGGTACCTGCCTGACAGAATGGCACTCCACATTCCATACATCTGGCTGCCTGCTGTCTCTGCTCTTCGATCTTTAATGCTCCATGGAACTCTTTAAAGTTCTTCACTCGCTCTGAGGGCTCTGTTACAGGCCCATTCACGCGTTCATATTCTAAAAATCCAGTTGGTTTTCCCATAATGTTTCTCCCTCCTTTTACTCTGCGCCCGCTGCGTCCAGACTTGCGTAAAAGGCTTCAATCTGTGCATCTTCCTTGCTCATGCCCTGTTCCTCGAACTGTGCAGATAAGGTCAGAAGCTTCTTGTAATCTCCAGGAATGAGCTTTTTAAATTTCGGCAGATAATCTGCGAAATGTTCAAGTACTTCCTTCGCTCTTGCAGAGTCTGTATATTTCACATGCTTTTCGAGGATGGAACGAAGCTCTTCCTGATCGAACTTGTTCTCTACCTTTTCCATAAGGATCATTTCCTTGTTCAGATGACGATACAGATGATTCTGTTCATCCAGCACATAAACGATACCGCCGCTCATGCCGGCTGCAAAGTTCTTTCCTGTTGGACCAAGAACTACCACACGTCCGCCTGTCATATATTCACATCCATGCTCGCCAACACCTTCTACAACTGCTGTTGCACCGGAATTACGTACGCAGAAACGTTCTCCTGCCATACCTGCAATGTAAGCTTCACCGGAAGTTGCACCATAAAGTGCCACGTTACCAATGATAATGTTTTCTTCCGGATTGTATTTTGCTTCTTTCGGTGCGTAAACTGCCAGTTTACCGCCTGATAAGCCTTTTCCGAAATAGTCATTGCTATCACCGCAGAGAGAAAGGGTCAGTCCTTTTGGAATGAACGCGCCGAAGCTCTGCCCACCTGCACCTGTACATTCGATGGTGATGGTATCATCTTCCAGACCTTCCGGATGCTTTCTTGTAATCTCTGCACCAAGCAATGTACCAAAGGTTCTGTCGATATTTGTCAATTGAACACTGGCTGTCTTTTTGGTACCGCGGGAAATGGCTGTCTGAATATCTTTTTTCTTTAAAAGAACTGCTTCGTCCTTTGTTTCCTCCAGTTTGAAATCGTAAACAGCTTCCGGATCAAATACACACTGTGTGCGATCAGTGTTCTGTGCTCCGGCAAGAATACGACTCAAATCAATTTTTGCTTCACGTTCAGATAACTGTTCTTTCTTCTTTAAAAGATCCGTGCGTCCTACCATCTCGCTGACAGTACGAACACCAAGTTTTGCCATATATTCTCTCAGCTGACGTGCGATGAACAGCATGAAGTTTTCCACATATTCCGGTTTACCCATAAAACGTTTGCGAAGTTCCGGATTCTGTGTAGCAACACCCATCGGACAGGTATCCAGGTTGCAGACACGCATCATAACACAGCCTAAGGTTACCAGCGGCGCTGTCGCGAAGCCAAACTCCTCAGCACCAAGAAGAGCTGCGATCGCAACGTCACGTCCACTCATTAACTTACCGTCTGTCTCGATTACCACACGATTACGAAGACCGTTGGCAAGCAGTGTCTGATGTGTTTCCGCAAGGCCAAGTTCCCACGGAAGTCCTGCATTGTGAATGGAACTAAGGGGTGCAGCACCTGTACCACCGTCATAACCGGATACAAGGATGACCTGCGCACCTGCTTTTGCAACACCGGCTGCAACCGTTCCAACACCGGCCTCAGATACCAGTTTTACGGAGATTCGCGCATTTTTGTTGGCATTTTTCAGGTCATAGATCAACTGCGCCAAATCCTCGATGGAATAAATGTCATGGTGCGGCGGCGGGGAAATTAAGCTCACGCCCGGTGTAGAATGTCTTGTCTTTGCGATCCAAGGATACACTTTCTTTGCCGGGAGGTGTCCGCCTTCACCCGGTTTTGCGCCCTGAGCCATCTTGATCTGGATTTCTTTCGCGCTGACCAGATAACGGCTCGTTACACCAAATCTACCACTGGCAACCTGTTTGATTGCAGAACTTCTGTCATGATCGGTTCCGGCAGATAACAGTCTTTCATCACTTTCACCGCCTTCACCGCTGTTTGATTTGCCATGCAAATGATTCATGGCGATGGCAAGTGCCTCATGGGCTTCTTCGGAAATAGAACCGTAGGACATGGCACCTGTCTTAAAGCGTTTTACGATTTCTTCTTCACTTTCGACTTCAGAAATATCAATTCCCTGTTCCGGGAAGTTAAAATCCATCAGGCTTCGTAAATAGCCTGAGTTTTCTCCGTCGATCATCTTTGTATATTGTACGAACTTGTCGTAGTTTCCTTCTCTTGTGGCCATCTGCAGCATATGGATGGTCTGCGGATTATAACGATGCTCTTCACCCTGGGCACGACGTTTGTGACGTCCGATGGATTTTAAAGTCAGGTCGGTTTCCAGTCCCAGAGGATCGAATGCCTTGGAATGCTGTGCATCTGTCTGCGCTGCAATGTCTTCCAATGTGATACCGCCGATTCTGCTGACTGTACCTGTAAAATATTGATTAATTACTTTTTCAGAAATACCGATTGCTTCGAAAATCTTGCTGCCCTGGTAAGACTGAATTGTGGAAATACCCATTTTCGAAGCAATTTTTACGATACCGTGTAAGATTGCATGATCATAATCTTCCACTGCTGCATAATAATCCTTATCCAGAAGTCCCTCGTCGATCAGTTCAGCGATGGTTGCATGTGCAAGGTATGGATTGACTGCGCTTGCGCCATAGCCTAACAATGTAGCAAAGTGATGTACTTCTCTTGGCTCTCCTGATTCCAGGATCAAAGACATGGCTGTACATTTCTTTGTCTGAACCAGATGCTTATGGACTGCTGCTACCGCTAAAAGAGATGGGATTGCCACATGATTTTCATCTACTCCACGGTCAGATAATACGAGAATATTGGCCCCATTACGGTATGCTTTATCGACTTCGATGAACAGATGGTCTAAGACGCGGTCCATCGGAGTGCTCTTAAAGTAAGTAATTGGCACCTGTGCTACCTGGAATCCCGGTTTATGCATAGTCTTGATCTTTAACATATCAAGGTCTGTTAAGATTGGGTTGTTAATCTTTAATACCTGACAGTTTTCCGGTTTTTCTTCCAGAAGATTACCGTTCTTTCCTACATAAACGGTTGTGGAGGTCACGATTTTTTCACGCACCGCATCAATTGGTGGGTTCGTAACCTGAGCAAACAACTGTTTGAAGTAGTAGAATAATGGCTGGTATTCTTTGGAAAGCGCTGCAATCGGAGTATCGATACCCATGGAACCGATTTCCTCTGCACCTTTTAATGCCATCGTACAGATACTGCTTCTGTATTCTTCATAACTGTATCCGAATGCCTTCTGTAATCTTGCTCTCTCTTCCTTTGTAAATCCAGGAACCTTTTCATTTGGAATCTTTAATTCCTTTAATGTCACAAGATTGCTGTCCAGCCATTCTCCGTAAGGCTCTTTATGAGCGTAAAGCTCTTTGATCTCCCCGTCAGAATATACATGATTCTTTACAGTATCCACGAGAAGCATTTTTCCCGGATGAAGTCTTTCCTTCTTTACAATGTGTGCTTCATCTAATTCCAAAACACCTACTTCGGAAGATAAAATGAGTCTTCCGTCATCCATAATATAGTATCTGGATGGACGAAGTCCGTTTCTGTCTAAGATCGCGCCCATTACATCTCCATCGGAGAAAAGGATGGATGCCGGACCGTCCCATGGTTCCATCATGGTTGCATAATACTGATAGAAATCCCTGCCTTCCTGAGAGATCGTATCATTGTGTGTCCACGGTTCCGGCACCGTAATCATAGCCGCCAGTGGTAATTCCATGCCGCTCATCACAAGGAATTCCAATGTGTTGTCAAGCATTGCAGAGTCTGAGCCATTCACATTGACAACAGGGAATACCTTTGTCATGTCATCAGCGGAAAGCTTTTTGCTGTCCATGGTCTCTTCTCTTGCAAGCATCTTGTCTGCGTTGCCTTTGATTGTATTGATTTCACCGTTATGTACGATAAAACGGTTTGGATGTGCTCTCTCCCAGCTTGGATTGGTGTTGGTAGAGAAACGGGAATGTACCATGGCAATGGCGGAATCGTAGTCTTCATCCTGAAGATCAAGGAAAAATGTACGAAGCTGTCCAACTAAGAACATTCCTTTATATACGATGGTTCTGCTGGAAAGCGACGGAACGTAAGTATTGTCATTGCTCTGTTCAAAAACACGTCTGACAACGTATAATTTGCGGTCGAAATCAAGTCCTGCGGAAATATTTTCCGGCTTTTCGATAAATGCCTGACAGATGACCGGCATACATTCTCTCGCTTTGTTTCCTAAAACCTCCGGAGCAGTAGGTACCATTCTCCAGCCAAGGAATTTCATGCCTTCTTTTTTGACAATGATCTCAAACATTTTCATTGCCTGACTGCGTTTCAATTCATTCTGCGGGAAGAAGAACATTCCAACACCGTATTCTCTTTCGTTTCCAATCTCGATGCCTTCCATCAGACAAATCTTTTTGAAGAATTTGTGGGAAATCTGAGTGAGGATACCCACACCGTCACCAGTCTCTCCTTTGGCGTCTTTTCCTGCACGGTGTTCCAGATGTTCTACGATTTTTAAAGCATCTGCTACGACTGCATGGCTTTTTGTGCCATTGATATTGACAACTGCACCGATACCGCAGTTATCATGTTCAAAGCTTGGATGATACAATGTATTTCTATTCTGGTTATCCATAACTTATTCCTCCTCTAAAAGCGCTGCACGAATCAGACCGGCAAATAATGGATGTGCGTGATTCGGTCTGGATTTAAATTCCGGATGCGCCTGTGTAGCTACAAAAAATGGATGGTCTGCAAGTTCGATCATTTCAACGATTCTTCCATCCGGTGATAATCCGGAAAGTACCATACCGTTTTTCGTAAGCTGTTCTCTATAATCATTATTCACTTCATAGCGATGTCTGTGTCTTTCGGAAATCTCTTTTGTTCCGTAAAGCTCTTTTGCAAGGGTGTCATCTCCCAAAATACAAGGATATGCACCAAGTCGTAAGGTTCCGCCAAGGTTTTCCACACCATTTTGTTCAGGCATGAGAGCAATGACAGGGTCTGGTGTTTCCGGCTCCAGCTCAATGCTTGCGGCCCCTTTAAGTCCCAGCACATTTCTTGCAAATTCAACGATTGCAAGCTGCATTCCAAGACAGATGCCAAGGAATGGAATCTTCTTTGTTCTGGCATATTCGATGGCGAGGATCTTTCCTTCCGTACCTCTCTGACCAAAACCACCCGGTACTAAAATACCGTGAACGTCTGATAAATATTCCTCTAAATTTTCCGGTGTCAGTTCTTCCGAATCAATCCAGCGAATATTTACATTTGCTTTATTTTCAATGCCTCCATGTTTTAATGCTTCTGCTACGCTCAGGTATGCATCATGGAGTGCTACGTATTTGCCTACAATGGCGATTGTAACTGTTCTCTTCGAAGCATGTAAATTTGCTACCATCTGTTTCCAGTCAGCTAAATCCGGTTCCGGGCACGGGATGTGCAGACAGTCACAAACTGCCTGAGCTAACCTTTCTTCTTCCATCATCAGGGGAACTTCGTAGAGAGATGGTGCGTCAAGATTCTGTAAAACGTGTTCCTTCTTTACATTGCAAAACTGTGCAATTTTGGCTTTCATGGCATCATCTACAGGGTAATCGGAACGGCATACTAAGATGTCCGGCCAGATTCCCATGCTCTGAAGCTGTTTGACACTCATCTGGGTCGGTTTTGTTTTCATTTCACCGGATGCCTTTAAATAAGGAATAAGTGTTACCTGAATAAGGATTGCATTTTCTCTTCCCACCTCTGCCTGAAACTGTCTGATGGCTTCGAGGAATGGCTGGCTTTCAATATCTCCGACTGTACCGCCCACTTCAATGATGGAAATGGTTTCTTCCTCTTCGCTTTTTGCTTTGTAGAAACGATCCTTAATCTCATTGGTAATGTGAGGGATGACCTGGACGGTACCGCCGCCATAGTCCCCATGACGTTCTTTATTCAGTACCGACCAGTAGATTTTGCCTGTTGTAATGTTCGAATTATAGTTCAGACTTTCGTCAATAAATCTTTCATAATGACCAAGATCCAGGTCTGTTTCCGTACCGTCATCGGTTACGAAGACTTCTCCATGCTGGATGGGGTTCATGGTTCCCGGGTCTACATTGATGTAGGGGTCAAATTTCTGCATGGTGACACGGTAGCCTCTGGCTTTTAAGAGGCGCCCCAAAGATGCTGCTGTAATTCCTTTTCCAAGGCCGGATACCACACCGCCTGTTACAAATACGTACTTTACCATAATATTCTCCTCGTTCTTATCTGCTTACAGATGGCGGATGCGCTCCAGTGCAGCCACCGTATTTTCATAACTTCCAAATGCAGTCAGTCTGAAATACCCTTCACCGCTTGGCCCAAATCCTGAGCCTGGAGTTCCGACCACATTTGCTTTTTCTAATAAGTAATCAAAGAATTCCCAGGAAGTCATTTGATCCGGTGTTTTTAACCAGATGTACGGGGCATTGACGCCGCCAAATACTTCAAAGCCTGCATCTGCGAGCCCTTCTTTGATCGCTTTTGCATTTCTCATATAATAATCAATCTGTTCTCTTAACTGCGCCTTGCCGGCTTCTGTATAAACCGCTTCTCCGGCTCTCTGCTGAATGTATGGAGCACCATTAAACTTTGTTCCATGACGTCTTGCCCACATGCCGTGAAGGGAAACATCTCCGCATTTTAAGTCTTTTGGAACTACAGTGTAGCCAAGACGAACTCCTGTAAATCCTGCATTTTTTGAAAAGCTCTTAAGCTCGATGGCACAGGTTTTTGCACCTTCACATTCATAAATGGAATGAGCCACATCATCTTCTGTGATATACGCTTCATAGGCTGCATCATAAATGATGACTGAGCCATTTTTGTTCGCATAATCGACCCATTCCTGTAACTGAGCTTTTGTAATTGTTGTTCCTGTTGGATTGTTTGGCAGGCAAAGATAGATCATATCCGGTACTTTTTTTGGGAACTCCGGCACAAAATTGTTTTCTTTGGTGCATGGCATGTAGATGACATTGCTCCACATTCCTGTCTGTGCATCGTAGATTCCTGTTCTTCCTGCCATAACATTGGAGTCTACATAGACCGGATAGACCGGATCGCACACTGCAATTTTGTTGTCTGGTGCGAAGATTTCCTGAATGTTTCCTGAATCGCTTTTTGCTCCGTCAGATACGAAAATTTCATCTGCGCTGATATCGCAGCCTCTTGCTGCATAATCATTTTTTGCGATGGCATTTCGTAAGAATTCATAGCCAAGATCTGGGGCATAACCATGGAAGGTTGCTGCATTTCCCATTTCGTCGACTGCTTTATGCATTGCTTCGACAATCACCGGGGCGATTGGCTGTGTCACGTCACCGATTCCTAATCGAATAATCTGTTTTTCGGGATTCGCATTCTGATATGCAGCTACTTTCTTTCCGATGGTGCTGAAAAGATAGCTTCCCGGCAGCTTCTGATAGTTTTCATTTACCCTAAACATAATTCCTCCTGACTTTTTCGCGGTATTCACGAAAAAAAGGGTGTCAAATCAGCCCGCAATAGCAGGCTATTTGACACCCTTGTCATTTATCACATATTTTCTATGCCAGATAGTGTATACGATTTAGTTTGATTTGTAAAGGACTTTTTGAATTTAATGTACTAAAATACTTTTGTTTCCTCCTAATTCAATGTCTCTAAATATTCCTCTAAACAGATTCCCTGCTCCATGATTTCCTTTGCAGCCTCTTTTCCCACATATCGATAATGCCATGGCTCGAAAATGATTCCAGTCTCTTCTGTCTTGTCCAGTGGGTAACGCAAGATAAATCCATACTCCGCACAATGTTCCTTCAGCCACTTTGCTTCCTCGGTATTTGCCTGTTTGTCATCCAGCTGCTGATAATCCTTTGCTACAATATCCACAGCCAGTCCCAGCTGATGCTCACTTGTCCCCGGATAAGCCACGGTATTTCCCGCTTCCTCGTAAGCTTTTTCATAGCTGATACCCTTTTCCTGCATAAGCCGCTGTACCTTGTTTTCATATAGAGAAGTCTGCTTTTCCATCGTACGATAAGCGGAACAGATCCAGAAATCTAACCCGGCTGCTCTGCCGGCAGCTAACATATCCTGCAGATCTTCCACAATCCTTGCATCCACATAATAATTGTTCTCGATTTCTGCAAGCTGCGGTGTATACCCATCCTCCATAAAATGGGTACTGTTCACAAGTACAAGCTTCCAGTCTTCTTCGTCTTCTGCTAAAACTACCCTTCCGTCATTAATATTCACTCTGTCCTCATCTGATTCTCTTACTTTGGAACTTACGACCTCCGAAACAGATACGCTTTCTGCATCTTCCTTCGCAAACACGATTTTTCCACAAAAGACCCCCAGCAAAAACATCACCATACACAAAAGCATGACTCTTTTCTTCATTTCTTTCTGTTTCTGCTGTCTCTTTTTACGCCTTACTGCATTCTCCTTTTTATGAACTTCCTGCATTCTGATCACCTCTTGATACAAGCTTATGAAATACATGCATCAAAAAAGCATCATTTCGGCATCCAATTTAACTCAATTTCAAATTAATTCCCATAAGTTGAAAACGCAAATTTCACATTATCCAGATACTTCCAAATAGAACACTCTACGCTGCCTCCATCATCCTGATACTTCGCAATGATCTGGTGTCCCCAGATAACCTCCTTTTCTGTAATTGCTTTTTCTTTATCAACGACAACATCCTGACTTCCGCCTCTTGTCTCCAAAAGCTCGCATCCCAAATACTCTCCCCACTTTTCGGCAAGGATTTCCAGAGCCTTCAGATCACTTTCGCTAACCTGCTCTTCGCCGACCACAGCACTGGTATCATAAAGCGTCATTTCAGAGAACTGTAAAATCTTTCCTGTCTCATCATCCACTATAAGCCATGCCTCATAATCATCTGTACTCACATACACTTCCCAGAAAATCATAGACTTTTTCCCATCTTCCCGATCCAGCACAAAATAAACGTCTGCTACTTCATAAGAAATATTATGATCCTGGCGCAAATCAGAAAGTGACAATGAGTAGAGCTTCTTTACCTCTTCCTGTACTTTCACTTTAATCGAATACTGATTATATTTTTTTCCGGTTTCCAGTGGCATCGTAGTGATCGTATCTTTTTTCATCAGCTGCAATTTTTCTACCAGCGTCATATCCGTCGTGGCAGTCACAATGACTTCCTCTGCGGTTTCTGTGTGACTCTGCTCCAATCGCTTCTCATCCTGCCACTTCAGCAAATTCGGCGGAATTGTAAATCCAGCAGCCGCTGTAATGATCAGAATCAATGCAGTAATTACATATCGCTTCATTTCACAGCCTCCTTCGGTAAAAAGATACGCACAATGGTCCCCTGTCCTTCAATGCTTTGGAATTGCAGGGTTCCCTGATGTCTCTTAACAATTTCCGCACAGATGGAAAGTCCCAGACCGGCACCGCCCTGTTCTCTTGCTCTGGATTTATCAATCATATAAAATGCCTCTGTAATTCTGGAAATCTCCTTCTTGGGCATCCCTTTTCCGCTGTCCTTTACATAGATCGCATATCCGCCTTCTTCCTTTCGTCCAAGCAGATGCAGTTCTCCTTTTGCCTCAATGGCTTTTCTTCCATTATCCAGCAGATTTAACAGCACTGTTTTCATCAGATCCGGCTCTATAAAAAGTCTTGCCTTTTCCATCATTACATTTAAGTGAATCCCGACTTTCTCTAAAGAAGGCTTTAAAATTCCTTCGATGTCCTCTGAAAGCCACTGAATCGGCACCCATTTTTTCTCAAGCTCTTCTTTTTGAACCACCAGAAGCTCCAGCAGTTTAAAAGACAATGCTTCTAAACGTTTTCCTTCCTTGAAAATATAATTTGCCGCCTCAAACCGTTCTTCCGGCTTTAATTCCTGGCTTCTTAACATATCCGCATAACCGATCATGGAAGTCAATGGTGTCTTTAACTCATGCGCAAAGCTTCCGATAAAATCCTCCTGACGTTTCGCTGCCATCTCCAGTTCCTGTACTTGTTTTTCTAAACTATCCGCCATCTCATTGAAAGAAACCGACAGTTCCCCAAATTCATCCTTCGTAGTTACCTGTGCTCTGACACTTAAGTTTCCTTCCGCAATTCTTCCCGTAGTTTTGGTCAAATGTTTCAAAGGACGCAGCAGCCACATTGCCATCACATAACAGCAAAGGCTTTCTATCAGAAGTATTCCCATCATCCACCACTGATAGATGCGGTATTGTTCGTCACGTTCCTCAAAAATTGCAGTTACGTCACGAATGGTCTCAATGTAAAGAATCTCTTCCTCCTCCATTTGGATCATACTGGCAGTCTGCAGTTCATATCTGTTTCCAGTTTTCCTTAAGCAATATCCCCGCAGGTTGGCAGTAATGGTATCTAAAAGTTCCTGATTTTCTGCAGATTCTGTATTATCATATAAAACATTCTGGTCTTTATCAGAAATTCGGATTCTTCCATCTTTCCTATTATAGATGTTTTTAAATAAGTGGACTATATTCTTGTCGTGTAGTATAATGTTCTTATTAGATGATCTCTCGGAATCCTGAGTGATTATAGCCAGCAACTTTGGCAATGAACTTTGAAAAGTAAATATTATCGAAATTAAAGAAAAATGGGTACGAGAAAAAGACATAACTGTTGCTATGCCTGAAAATAGTGTATAATGCT
>JAGAQG010000042.1 GCA_017622875.1 Lachnospiraceae bacterium | reverse complement strand
ATGTATCTGTCCTCAAACTTTCTTGAATTTTGTGCGGGCAAATAAACTTTATCCCACATTTGTCTACAAGTAATCTATCATACTTTGCGGGGAGTAGCAAGGCGAAAATAAATTGACGTGAGAATTTTTTTGGACTAATATGGAAAGTAAGTTTTTGGATACTTAAGGAGAAATGAAAAAATGAAATTAGTGTTTTCGAAGAAGTCCAGCCAGATTGAAGGCGGAATCTTCAATATTTTAAATGATAAGAAAAAAGAATTGTTGAATAAAGGAATGAAGGTGTACAATTTTTCGATTGGAACACCGGATTTTCAGCCTGCGCCACATATTATGGAGGCAATGCAGGATGCATGTAAAGATCCGCAGAACTATAAATATGCCATTGATGATAAGCCAGAATTAGTTCAGGCAATGGCGGATTACTATAAAAATCGTTTTGGTGTTACATTGGCAGAAGATGAAATTATGACTGTCTATGGCTCTCAGGAGGGGATGACTCATCTTGGATGGGCAATCTGTGATCCGGGGGATTTGGTATTAGTGCCAAATCCGGGATACCCGATTTTTTCTATTGGACCAATGTTCTGTGATGCGGAAATTTATGAATATCCAATCTATCCGGAAGACAATTATATGCTGAAATTTGAAAATATTCCGGAAGAGATTGCGAAGAGAGCAAAAATGATCGTGGTGTCTTATCCTCTGAACCCGGTCTGTGCTGTTGCAGATGATAAATTTTATGAAGAACTGATTGCATTTGCAAAAAAATATAATATCATTGTTCTTCATGACAATGCTTATGCAGATATTGTATATGGCGGACGTGTAGGAAAATCTTTCTTAGAATATGAAGGTGCAAAAGAAGTAGGAATTGAATTCTATTCTTTATCCAAGACCTACAATATGACGGGTATGAGAATTTCTTTTACCGTAGGAAATGCGCAGATTATTTCTCAGTTTAAAAAGGTTCGTTCCCAGATCGATTACGGTATTTTTCCAGCAATTCAGAAAGCAGCAGTTGCTGCATTGACAGGTCCGCAGGATATGGTAAAGGAACAATGTGCTGAGTATGAGAGAAGAAATCAGGCACTTTGCGGAGGACTTCGAAAAATCGGATGGAATGTGCCGGACAGCCAGGGAAGTATGTTCGTATGGGCACCGATTCCGGAAAACTTTACCAGCAGTGAAAAATTTGTACTGGAACTGATGGAAAAATCAGGTGTTATCGTGGTGCCAGGAACCGCATTTGGCAGTCTTGGGGAAGGCTATGTACGCTTCGCGCTGGTTTATCCTGTAGAAGAGATTGAAAAAGCTGTTCAGGCGATTGCGGACAGTGGAATTTTAAAGTAGCAAAAGTTTAGGGAGAATGCCATGACGAAATTTCTGGAGGAAATGACAAATTTTATTTTTTTAGAAAATGAACCACAGAAAGCAGATGTAATCTTTGTGCCAGGCTCTGAAGAGGGTGCGCTTGCAAAGACTGCAGCAAAATTATATCTGGAAGGATATGCGCCTCTTATCATTCCTTCCGGGAAGTATGCAAAATGGACAGGTCATAGCATTGTAGATCAGTTTGAAACAGAAAGTGATTACTTTGCCCATCTGATGATGGAAGAAGGGGTTCCTGAAGATGCGATTATAAAAGAACGTGAGGCAACTTATACCTATCAGAATGCCATTAACACGAGAAAACTTCTGGATGAGCGTGGAATTGAAGTGAAGAGAGCACTTTTATGCTGTCAGGCATATCATGCAAGAAGAAGTAAATTATATTATCAGATTTTATTTCCAGATACAGAAATTTTGGTTTGTCCTACGATTACCAAAGGAATTACAAGAGACAACTGGTTCAAGAGCCGAGAGACAGCAGATATTGTACTCGGGGAAATTGAACGTTGCGGCAGCCAGTTCCATGAAATCGTAGCAGAATATGGCGCATTGGAAAAATAGTTCCTTAAGAATTTATGAAGTTACTTTTCAAGAGGTTTTATATAAGATAAAATGATATTAAGTAGGGATTGAATAAATCAGTTCATGCGGATGAAAAAACTTTATGGAGGTAACGGAAGATGACAGCAAAAGATTTTTTGAACTTTAAGAAACCTCATTTTTGGACAGCGCTGGTGATTATTCTGGTATTGATTTTTGCAGTTGTTGTCAGTGTATTGGATAAGGAAGAAGAAATAACGCCCGTAGATGTACCGCCGGCAGCGGAAGTCGAAGTAGAGGTAGAAGAAGTACCGGAAGAACCAGAGAAGAGTGACTGGGATATTATAATAGAACGTTTCTCCCACATGGACTGGAGTGAGGTAGAGGAAAATGCAAAAGTTCTGGGCGAAGAAGGCTGGGAAGATGGCATTGTAATTCTTGCAGAGCTTCCGGAAGAAGATATTACGCTTTACGGATATAATGATGAAGAATATAAGTACATGGGAGTTGCCATTGACCATCAGGACAATGTGAATTTCTTTGAATGGACCTATATTTCAGAGGAACAAATTGCGCCGGAGATGTATTGGAACGCAGATGCAGGACAGCTTCAGGTTACTTTAAACCTTTATGATGGCAGCGGAGTCAATGCAGAAGAACTTCATGTGCTTCAGGAATATGAAACTATGACGTTAGAGGATTTCATATACAGATCTTCGGATTATTTGGCAGAGATTGAAGAACAATTGGCGGGAACTGGCATGAGCATTGGCACTTATGTAGATATCAAGCTCGGAGAAACAATGATGCTTCAGTTCAAACCTGTGAAGACTGTAGATGGTGTGGAAGAAATCCAGAAAATGCATCAGGCAGTGATCTATCTGAATCCATCCAAGGACGGATTTGAATTTGAGCTTGGCAATATTGGCGTGGAACCGGAAAAACGTACAGCGACCATTACGATAGAGGGAATTGAGGAGGAATATACGGAAATCCAGTATCAGAGTGAAGACGAATATACGATTTGGTATCCGGAAACCTTAACACCTACGACGGTTGCCGGACATACAGGTTTCCTTTACGCAGGAGAGGGAGAAGAACCAGGTGTACAGGTTCTGATCGTTCCTGAGTATGAACTGGAACATCTCAATGAAAGTTATCTAAAGGAAGCGGCAGGAAACTTCAAATCCTCCGGAGAATATAAGAAGGTAACTGTCAGCAAGGTAAAAACATTAAAATCTGAATCCAAGAATGTGACAATTAAAATGATTGAAGTTGTTCATGATGATACAGCAGATAGATTTTATATTGTGCAGGGGAAAAAGGAAGCATTGCTTATTACAGTGTCCATGTCAGCTGAAAGCTTAGAAGGATGGGGCGAAAGAATCAATGTGATGATTCAGACGATTACCTTTATAGAAACAGAATAGCGGAAAATGAAAAACCGCCGTGAATATTATAAAGTTAGGCGAGGTTAAGCGAAGCCTCGAGCCGTTTTATAATATTTAGGGCGGTTTGTATTGTTTGGTTATTCTGGATATACTAATCGGTCTTCTTTAATGTCATAGAGAACTTCATTTAAATATTTCTTTGCAAGGTAATTTGCCATACCAAGATTCATGTCTAAATAGTTACCGCAGTCCTTTGCGCTGGCGCCAGGTACTTCGTCTTTAAAATCGCGGATAAATTCCCACATTTCAATCATCAGTGGAACGATATCTTTTGATTCATAGTCACCGGCAAGCAGTAAATAAAATCCTGTGCGGCATCCCATCGGTCCAAAGTAGATGATCTTTTTGCCAAATTCCGGATGGTTACGAAGATAGGTAGCAGCTAAATGTTCAATAGTATGCATTTCAGCTGTATTCATGACCGGTTCTTCGTTAGGACTTGTCATTCGCAAGTCAAATGTTGTAATGATTTCGTTTCCTACAGGGTCTTTTCTTGAAACGTAAACCCCAGGCTGTAATTTTATATGATCAATTGTAAAGCTTGTAATCTTTTCCATAATATCCTCCCAATATTTAAACTAAAAATATTTTATCAGAAACCCGTTGACAAATCCATAGAAAAATGTTAATTTAATCCCAGTGATATAGTATGTTACTGGTAGGCAGGCATTAACTATGCATGAATATTTTTATTAATTTAGAATGTTCACGCAGTTGGTGTCTTTTTTTGTGCGCAAAAACGCGGAAACGGTACATACTAGATAGGAAACGGCGTAGACATTCGGAAAGATTTAGGAGGAATTGTCATGAAAGACAAAATTTTCGGTGTATTGCAGCGTGTAGGTCGTTCCTTCATGCTCCCAATCGCAATCCTGCCTGTTGCAGGTCTCTTACTCGGTATCGGTAGCTCATTTACAAATGAAACCGTACTCCAGACATACGGTCTTATGGGAATCATGGGACCAGGAACCTTCTTAAACTCCATCCTTACTGTAATGAGTCAGGCTGGTGACATTGTATTTGCGAACCTGCCAATTATCTTCGCAATGGGTGTAGCCATCGGTATGGCAAAGAAAGAAAAAGAAGTAGCAGCATTATCTGCAGCAATCGCATTCTTTATTATGCATGCTTCTATTTCTGCAATGATTTCCTGCCACGGCGGTACAGAAGCAATGCTTAGCGGTGCAACAGCTTCCGTATGTGGTATCACATCCCTTCAGATGGGTGTATTCGGTGGTATCATCGTAGGTCTTGGTGTTGCAGCACTTCACAACAAATTTTACAAGATCGAACTTCCACAGGTACTTTCCTTCTTCGGTGGTACTAGATTTGTGCCAATCGTAAGTGGTCTTACTTATACAGTGGCTGGTATCGTAATGTTCTATGTATGGCCGGTTGTTCAGCAGGGTATTTACGCTGTAGGTGGTATCGTAATGGAATCCGGATACTTCGGAACATGGGTATACGGACTTATGGAACGTGCCCTCATCCCATTTGGTCTTCACCATGTATTCTATCTTCCATTCTGGCAGACAGCTCTTGGTGGAACAATGGAAGTGGCTGGTCGTGTCGTAGAAGGTGCTCAGAACATTTTCTTTGCACAGCTTGCTGATCCTACAGTAGAACAGTTCGCAGTTTCCGCAACAAGATTTATGGCTGGTAAGTTCCCATTAATGATCTTTGGTCTTCCGGGAGCAGCATTAGCAATGTACAAATGCGCAAAACCTGAAAAGAAGAAACAGGTAGCAGGTCTTTTACTCTCTGCAGCATTTACTTCTATGTTAACAGGTATTACAGAACCACTGGAATTCACATTCCTGTTCGTAGCACCACTCCTTTACGTAATCCACTGTGTATTTGCAGGTGCTGCTTACATGTTCATGCACATCTTTAACGTAGGTGTAGGTATGACATTCTCCGGCGGTCTCATCGATATGTTCTTATTCGGTGTCCTTCAGGGCAATGCAAAGACAAACTGGATCTGGATTGTGATCGTTGGTGTTGTATACTTTATCGTATACTACTTCTTATTCTCCTTCTTAATTACAAAGATGGATTTAAAAACACCAGGTCGTGATGATAACGAAGAAGTAAAACTTTATACAAGAAAAGATGTAAACGCAAAGAAAGCAGGCGAAGGCGCATCTGCAGAAGATGAATTATCTGCAGCAATCTGCCGTGGACTTGGCGGAAAGAAAAACATTTCTGATGTTGACTGCTGTGCTACAAGACTTCGTTGTACAGTATTTAAACCTGAATTAGTAGATGATGCTGCCTTAAAAGCAACTGGTGCTTCAGGTGTGGTTCATAAAGGAAATGGTGTTCAGATTATTTACGGACCACGTGTAACTGTGGTAAAATCAAATTTAGAAGATTATTTAGAACATGCTCCAGAGGAAGAATATGTTCCACAGCAGACTGAAACAGTAGAAGAAACAGCAGCTGCTGAAAATAACGGTAAAGTAGTAGACACAATCATTATCTCAAGCCCTGTAAACGGAAAAGCAGCAGATCTTTCTGAAACACCAGACGAAGCATTTGCTGGACGTATGATGGGTGATGGTGCTATGGTAGTTCCGGAAGAAGGAATCATTTTTGCACCGGAAGATGGTGAAGTATGTTTCATCTTCAATACAAAACATGCCATTGGATTCCAGACAGAATCAGGAGTAACCATGTTACTTCATATTGGTATTGACACAGTAAAATTAGATGGTAAAGGTTTTGAACCACTTGTAAAAGAAGGCGACAAAGTGAAGAAGGGCGATCCAATGATGAAAGTGGATCTTGACTATGTGAAAGCAAATGCTCCTTCACTTGCAACACCAGTTCTTTGCACAGAACTGGAAGAACACCAGAAAATCCGTCTCCTTGCAAATGGCAATGTAAAAGTTGGCGAACCATTATTTGCCATTGATATCTACGAAAGATAAGAAAATTTGCGGGGGAAAAGAATGTTTAGAGTGAAAAAAGCGTTAAATCATAATACGCTGATTGCAATTTCGATGGAGGACAATCAAGAATACCTTTTAATAGGGAAAGGCATCGGTTTTGGAAAAAAGGTCAGTGAAAGATTTGAGATGCCGGAGACAGATTGTACTGTATATTCATTGCATGAACAGACTGAGCGTGGGAAGGCAATGGAACTGTTAAAAGGAATTGATCCGATTTACCTGGAAATTGCGGAAAAGGTCTTGACGAAGAGTGAAGAAGTCTTTGGAAAGATTGACAGAAGAATTCTTTTCCCGATGGCGGATCATATTGCGTTTGCCGTTCAGCGAATCCGCGCAAACGAACAGATCAGCAATCCCCTGACTGATGATATTCGTGCGCTGTTTCATATGGAATATAAAACAGCCGAGTGTGTGAAGGACATTTTATGGGAAATGTTACAAATTGAAATTGATGAGCATGAAATTGGATACATTGCACTGCATATTCATTCAGCCATAGAGGATGAAAATGTGGCACTTTCCATGCAGATTGCCCATGCGGTGCGTGAATGTATTCGAATGGTCGAAGAAGAGACCGGCCAGACAATTGATGTTTTGTCCCTTTCCTATAATCGTCTGATGAATCACATCCGTTATATGGTTGCGCGTGCGCTGAAAGGCGAAAAATTGAAATTAAATTTGAACGACTATATGTCAGTGAAATTCCCTACCTCTTATGCCATGGCGAAAGAGGTGTGCAGACACCTGGAAAAACAGCTTCATCACCCCCTGGATGAGGTTGAGATCGGATATCTGGCGATGCACATCGAAAGAGTTGCTATGGATAAGAATTAATCGCGAAGACTGTACCTTTTCCCCCCTCCTTAGGTACAGTCTTCTTTTTTATGAAATTTTAGATTTCTAAAAAAAATATGAACAATTTGTGATTTGGTTGACAATAAAAAAAATGCGTCATATACTAATTGAGAAATGTTAGAAACCGAACAATTAGAATTCGAACATTCTAAGAAGGGAGGAATTATGGACGAAAAATACGACCGAAGAAAAAGCTGGGAGAATGAGCACGGTGGTGCACCGGTAAAATGTATTCTCGATGTAAGCAAAAATCTTCGATATTATTTTGATATGGCAATGTCTGTCAATGGATTGACCGGCATACAAATGAGAGTGCTGGGGCATCTTCGCATGAAAGAAGAAAAAGGGGAAAGCGTTTTTCAGCGTGAAATTGAAGAAATTTTTCGCATCAAACGTTCCTCGGTGACCAGCGTTTTACAGACCCTTGAGAAAAAGAATATGATCGTCAGGGAAAGTGTACCGGGGGATGCAAGAATCAAAAAAATTACATTGACAGAGGAAGCGAGAAAAATGCAGACCTGCAGCTTTCTGAGATTGACTGAAATGGAACAGGAAATGCGCTCGTTATTTTCAGATGAGGAATTTGAAAATTTTCTTAATTATATGACTCGAATAGACCAAAAGGCTACAGAAATATATTTACAGCAAGGAGGAGTAAAATGATTAAAAAATTAGCAGCCTACATAGGGGAGTTTAAAAAAGAAACAATTTTATCTCCTATATGTATCGCAATCGAAGTAGCAATGGAAGTAATTCTGCCGTTGCTTATGGCAGCTGTTATTGATAATGGTGTCAATGCAGGAAATATGAATTATGTATTGAAAATGGGACTTTTAATGCTTATCGTGGCGATGGCCTCACTGGCAGGAGGTGCATTGTGCGGCAGGTATGCGGCGATTGCATCCAATGGATTTGCCAGAAACTTAAGAAAAGCAATGTTTACAAAAATTCAGGATTTTTCCTTTGCAAACATTGATAAATTCTCAACAGCAGGTCTCGTTACACGTATGACAACAGACGTTACCAACGTACAGCAGGCATTCCAGATGATGATCCGTATCTGTGTGCGTGCACCGTTTATGCTTGTTTTCTCATTATTTATGTGTCTAAAGCTTGCGCCACAGGTATCATGGATCTTTTTAGTAGCACTGGTATTTTTAGGAACGGTCCTTGGACTGTTGGTCAGCCAGGCGTTTCCCAAATTCCATAAAATGTTCAAGCAGTATGACCATTTGAATGCAAGCGTACAGGAAAACCTGGCAGGAATCCGTGTTGTGAAAGCATATGTAAGAGAAGAACATGAAACAGACAAATTTTTAGAACAATCCGGCAAGGTAAGAGATTTATCTATCGCGGCTGAAAAAATCATCATGCTGAACAGCCCGGTAATGCAGCTTACAATGTATAGCTGTATCTTACTGATTTCATGGCTTGGAGCAAAGAGTATTGTAACAGGAACGATGACAACAGGTACCCTCATGAGCTTATTTACTTATACTTCACAAGTACTTATGAGCTTAATGATGATTTCTATGATCTTTGTTATGCTGACGATGGCAAAGACTTCTGCAGACCGTATCTTAGAGGTAGTAGAAGAAGAAAGTACGATTAAAAATCCGATAGAACCTGTGATGGAAGTAGCAGATGGTTCTATTGATTTTGAAAATGTGTCTTTCCGTTACAGCGGCGGTGAAGAGAAAAATGTCCTTGAAAACATTGATATCCATATTAAATCCGGTGAAACAGTTGGAATCATCGGAGGAACAGGAAGTTCCAAATCTACATTGGTACAGCTGATTCCAAGACTTTATGATGTATGTGAAGGCTCTGTAAAAGTCGGCGGTGTAGATGTACGTGACTATGATATGGAAGTGCTTCGTAATGAAGTTTCCATGGTACTTCAGAAAAATGTATTGTTCTCAGGAACAATTTTAGATAACTTACGCTGGGGTAATGAAAATGCGACTCTGGAAGAAGCAAAACATGCCTGCGAGCTTGCTCAGGCAGCAGAATTTGTAGATAAATTCCCGGATGGATACAATACAAAGATTGAACGAGGCGGTACGAACGTATCCGGCGGTCAGAAACAGAGACTTTGCATTGCCAGAGCATTGCTGAAAAAACCCAAAATTCTAATTCTGGATGATTCTACAAGTGCAGTTGATACGACGACAGATGCAAAAATCAGAAGAGCATTCAGAGAAGAAATTCCCAATACCACAAAACTGATTATTGCACAGCGTATTTCTTCCGTAGAAGACGCGGACCATATCCTTGTATTGAATCAGGGAGAGGTCAACGGCTACGGAACACATGAAGAATTGCTGAAAAATAATGAGATTTATAGAGATATCTATGAATTACAGAAGAAAGGAGCTGAAGAGTAATGCCACCAATGGGACCAGGAGGACCTAGAGGAATGCGCGGGGGTCCAAAGACAAAAAATCCAATGAAGACTTTAAAAAGACTTCTGGGTTATATTATGAAGCGCTATAAATTCAGATATCTTATTGTAATCGTGTGTATTGCAATCAGCTCAATCGTACAGGTCATCGGTACCATGTTCATGAAACAGTTGATTGATGATTACATCCTGCCGATGCTGGACGGACGTGTACAGACATTCCAGCCATTGATTGAAGCATTGGCGACGATGGCATGTATTTACCTGGTAGGTATTGTCTGCACATATGCTTATAATATGATCATGATGTATATTGCACAGGGCGTGTTAAAGGGGATTCGTGATGACATGTTCGCCCATATGGAGACATTGCCGATTAAATATTTTGATACTCACCAACATGGTGATATCATGAGCCATTACACCAATGATACAGACACTCTTCGTCAGATGGTAAGCCAGAGTATTCCAAACCTGTTTTCTTCCGGAATTACACTTATCAGTACCTTTATTTCCATGCTGATCTTAAGTGTACCGTTAACCCTGGTAGTGCTCTTCGGTGTGTTTGTAATGTTGAAGGTTTCTGGTAAGATTGGTGGAAACTCTGCAAAATATTTCATGGCACAGCAAAATGACCTTGGTAAGACAAATGGTTACATTGAAGAAATGATGGATGGACAGAAGGTCGTAAAAGTATTCTGTCATGAAGATCAGGCAGTGGAAGAGTTTAATAAGTTAAATGACGGACTGTTTGAGACAGCGAAGAGTGCACATATCTTTGCGAATATTCTGATGCCGATCAATGCCAATATCGGAAATATCAACTATGTAATTATCCTTGTGGTTGGTTCTATCCTTGCAATCAATGGATTTGGCGGATTGACCCTTGGTGCACTGGCATCCTTCCTGCAGCTTTCAAAGAGCTTTAACCAGCCAATCTCACAGATTGCGCAGCAGTTCAACTCCGTTGTTATGGCTCTGGCCGGTGCGGAACGTATCTTTGAGCTTCTGGATGAACCGTCAGAAGAGGATAATGGCTATGTAGATATTGTAAGATGTAAGGTTCATGAAGACGGAAGCATTGAAGAGTGTACAGAAAGAACAGGTACATGGGCTTGGAAACATCCTCATCATGATGGAACACTGACCTATACACAATTAAAAGGTGATGTAACGTTAAATGGTGTGGATTTTGGATATACAGATGATAAAATCGTACTTCACGATGTAAGCATGTATGCCCAGCCAGGTCAGAAGGTCGCCTTTGTAGGTTCTACGGGTGCTGGTAAGACAACAATTACAAACCTGCTGAATCGCTTTTACGATATTCAGGATGGTAAAATCCGTATCGATGGAATCAATATTAATAAGATTAAAAAGCGTGAACTTCGAAGGGCATTTGGTATCGTATTGCAGGATACGCATTTGTTCACAGGAACGATTATGGAGAATATCCGCTATGGTCGTCTGACTGCAACGGATGAAGAAGTGATTGCGGCAGCAAAACTGGCCAATGCACATCGTTTTATCACAAAGCTTCCAGAAGGTTATAATACAGTGATCAGCGGTGATGGAGGTACCTTATCACAGGGAGAACGTCAGCTTTTAGCAATTGCGAGAGCCGCGGTGGCAGACCCGCCGGTACTGGTACTTGACGAAGCAACATCAAGTATTGATACAAGAACGGAACAGATCGTACAGAATGGTATGGATAAGCTGATGGCAGGAAGAACAGTATTTGTTATTGCTCATCGACTTTCTACGATTAAGAATTCTGATTGTATTATGGTTCTGGAACAGGGCCGAATCATTGAAAGAGGAAATCATGAAGAACTGTTAAAACAGAAGGGTAAATATTACCAGCTGTATACAGGTAAATTTGAATTATCATAAAAGTGTAAAGAAAAGGATATTTCTGAGAAGTTCAGAAATATCCTTTTTATGGTTTGTGTGTCCAGCAAAGCTGGACCTCACTTACCAGTGCAAGTTCTACAGGGAAGGAATAATAGAATAAATATTTTTGATATGAAAAACATTGACAGTTAGGTATTCATATTATAATATTCATTTAATCGATTAAATTAAATGAATATTATGTTTGTGAGGAAAATAAGAATATGACTGAATGGGAAAAGTGTTTGTCAGGTCTTCTGTACGATACGACCTTTCCAGAGCGAGAAAAGCAGCATTTAGAAGCAGCAGATTTGTGTTACGAATATAATCAGACGAGACCTTCAGATGCGAAGAAAAGAGATAATATTATAAGAAAATTGTTTGGAAAAGTTGGAAAAAATGTTTATGTAGAACCAAATATTTTCTGTGGTTTTGGTTTTAACATTGAGGTGGGAGATAATTTTTATGCCAACAATAACTGCAATTGGGTAGATCCTGGAAAAATAACTTTTGGAAAAAATGTCTTTATTGGTCCAAATTGCGGGTTTTATACAGCACATCATCCAATTGACCGGGAACAGAGGAATCAGGGCTTGGAATATGCAGGTTCAATCACGGTTGGAGATGATGTATGGATTGGGGGGAATACGGTTGTACTTCCTGGGGTTACAATTGGAAGCGATGTAGTAATCGGAGCTGGCAGTATTGTAACGCATGATATTCCGGATCATGTGGTAGCTGTAGGAAATCCATGCCGCGTGCTGCGAAAAATTACGGATGAAGATAAGAAACCTTGGCATAAGTCAGAAAAATAATTATATAAATTAAAAGAAAGGTGTACACAATTTTTGTGTACACCTTTATAAATTCGTTTACCAGTTGTCCAAGTCCCAGGAAGTTTCAAGTGAACTGACGGAGGAATTGCGCAAGATGGTCTTACATTTTAAAACAATGCGGCGAGGCGCTGAAGTTTCATCATTAATTTTTCGAATACATTCCATTACAGACTGATATCCCATATCACATCTTGGAACATGAATCGTAGTCACTGCAGGAGTAACAAGAGAACTTGGGAATACATCATCAAAGCCGATGACAGCAACTTCCTCAGGAATTTTAATATTTGCTTCTTTAAGAGCCTTGATGGCACCAATGGCAGCCTGATCATTAGAAGCCTGTATTGCATCAAATTCCAGACCGCTTGAAAGTGCCTGGCGGACAACTTCATAGGCGGAACCGGAGAGAAAATCGTGATAAGTAATTAAATCATCAGAAATCTGAAGTCCATTATTTTCTAAAGCATGCTTATAACCGAGCAGACGTTCATGTTCATGTACCAATGAAGCCGGACCTGAGATATAGAAAATCTTTTTACAACCCTGATCAATTAGATGCTGAGTAATCTGTGAACTCCAGTAACGACAATCGATAATAACAGAAGAGATACTTTCTTCGTCAAGAACATTTTCCAGAGAAACGACAGGAATAGAAGAAGGAAGCATATGAACAATTTCTTCCGCCCATTCATGAAGATGATTATAATCCACGCATGAATCGAGAATAATTCCATCAACATGCATACCTCTGAGCGTGGAAATTAAACGCTTTTCTTCCTCAAAATCGTAATTACTACTGTGAATACTGATCGAATATCCCTCAGCGCTGGCAGCATTCATAATACCTTTTAATACGTCATTAAAAAACAGCTTTGTAACGTCAGGTAAAATGACACCAATTGTATTTGTACGTTGAGTTTTTAAACCGCGAGCAATCATATTTACATGATAATCCATTTCATCAATTGCGTTCAGAACAGCTTTTTGAACTTTTGGGCTTACATTCCTTTTGCCAGTAATGACATTGGACACTGTAGCAACTGAAACTCCAGCTCTTTCAGCAACGTCTTTCATTCTAACCATGAATTTTTATACCTTCTACTACTTATTTTAACCCCTTTGAAATTAGGATAAAAAAATTATATCAGAAAGTCAAGAATATTTCCAAATAAAGGAAGTCAAAAAGGACGTTTTCATGCAATTTTGTAAAAAATGTATAAAAATTTAATCGTTTTTTTGGAACATTAAAAGCTTGCAATTAATTCCAGTGGAAAGTATAATAAATTCATAATTTAATCGATTAAAAATATAAAAAGTTACTCTTTTTGAAGGTAAAAGTAGAAAATGTCAGACATAAATGTCTTGACGCATATCAAATAACCTGAAGAAAACATACTTTAAAATTTTGTCCCATGAAAAGATGGATGAATTGAAGAATGAAAGGAGAGATGACTTATGCAAAGAACTGCAATTGTAACGGGTGGTTCGAATGGTATTGGAAGAGCAACAGTTCGAATGATGGCGCGAGAAGGAATTAATGTTCTGTTCAGCTATTACAGTGATGAAAAGGCACGTGATTCTCTGCTGGAGGAGACATCAAAAGCACCGGGAAAAGTGTTTGCAGTGAAAGCTGATGTAGGGAGCAAAGAAGGTGTCCAGGCTATTTTCGAAGCTGCTCTGGAACAATTGGGACATATTGATATTCTATTTAACAATGCAGGAGTGTTTTTGAACAGTACTTTTTTAAAAGCAACAGAAGAAAATCTGGACAGAACATTGGACGTAATTGTTAAAGGAACTTTTTTTCTTACGCAGAAGGTGGCGGAGCATATGATTGCAAACGAAATTAAAGGCAGAATTATCAATACTTCTTCAGCGGTTACGAAGAATCAGGAAAACCAGCCCTTGGATTATTGTATTGCAAAAGCAGGAATTAATGTTATGACAACAGGACTTGCGAAAGAACTGGGCAGGTATGGGATTACAGTCAACGCGGTTTTGCCGGGGGCGATTCCTACGAAAATCAATAGCTGGCAGTTTGCGGATTCAAAAATTCGCGAGACGTTTCGTCAGGGTTCTGTTCTAGGTGAGCTGGGAGATCCAGATTATATCGCGGCAGCAGTCATGTATTTTATTTCGGAGAAGGCGCGCTGGACGACAGGGGTTTTGATGAGTGTAGATGGTGGATTTACTCTTTAAATTTGAGAGAACATTTTTATGCGACTAAAATTTAAACGATTAAAAATAAGCTTGTTTTAATCGTTTTAAATTGATGACAAAGAATTTGCCGAGCATAGGCAATGGACTGAAAAAGGTGGTAAAAAATGAGCGAATACATCCTAGAAATGAGAAATATCAGAAAAACTTTTCCAGGTGTTGTGGCCCTGGACAAGGTCAGCTTTAAAGTGAGGAAAGGAGAAATCCATGCACTTGTTGGAGAAAATGGTGCAGGAAAGTCAACTTTGATGAAAGTTCTAAATGGTGTTCATCAGGCTGACAGTGGAGAAATCTTTTTAAATGATGAAGCAGTAAAAATTAAAGATACCAAGGATGCAGAAAAGAAGGGAATCGGATTAGTTTTTCAGGAATGTAATCTGGTCAATTCATTAACAGTTTCGGAGAACATGTTTTTGAATAATTTAAGAAGGGGGAAACATGGACTCATCAATTGGAAAGAATTAAACAAAATTACACAGGACTTCCTGGACAGCTTTAAATTTTATTTGAATGCAACAGATAAGATTGAGGATCTGTCTTCCTCACAAAAGCAGATGGTAGAGATTGCAAAAACGCTTTATAAAAAGCCTGCAATTGTAGTTATGGATGAACCGACTTCATCTTTGACAACAGGGGAAACGGAGCATCTCTTTCAAATCATGAGAGAGTTAAAGGCTCAGGGAACAACAATTATCTATATTTCTCATAAAATGGACGAAATTTTTGATATGTGTGATACAGCGACTGTTCTTAGAGATGGTCAGGTCATTGAAACACGCCCAACAAAAGATTTTACCCGTGATGAGATTGTTGAACGAATGGTTGGACGAAGTGTAGAAGCAGAATATCCGGTCAGAACTTGCGAGATCGGGGAAACGGTACTAAAACTGGAAAATGTCACAAGAAATGGAATTGTGGAGAATATTTCCTTTGAATTACATAAAGGAGAGATCCTCGGATTGGCGGGACTGGTAGGCTCTGGTCGAACAGAAATCGCGGAAGCAATTTTTGGAGCTGAGCATTATGATGGCGGTATTATAGAAGTTGGCGGAAAGAAAGTGCAGATTGCATCCACAGCAGATGGCAAGCGAAATGGAATAGGGCTTCTTACGGAAGATCGTAAAGAAACAGGTCTGGTATTATCTTATGATTTGATCAGGAATATTACAGTAACAAACCTGAAAAAGGTAAGAAATGGCTTTATGATTGACAGCAAAAAGGAGCGTCAGGTTGCTACTGAGCTGGCTAAAGAACTGAATGTCAAGACACCATCTATGATGCAGATTGCAAGAAATCTTTCTGGTGGAAATCAGCAGAAAGTCGTTTTTGCAAAATGGTTATTCTCTGATGTTGATATCTTGATTTTGGATGAACCGACTCGAGGAATCGATGTTGGTGCAAAATATGAAATTTATTGCTTGATGAACAAGCTGGTGGAAAGTGGAAAATCCATTATTATGATTTCCTCCGAATTGCCGGAAGTATTGGGAATGAGTGATCGAATTGTTGTTTTGTCTGGTGGAAAGAAAGCAGGCGAGCTTAAGAAAGATCAATTTTCGGCGGAAGCAGTTATGCGTCTTGCGATTGAAAACTAAGGAGGGTACAAAGTGGGAAAATTTAAGACAGATAAAATAGAGTCCAGTGTCAACTGGAAAAGCATGTTCCGTGAATGGGGAATGATTTTTGTAATCTTACTGATTGTTGTAGTTGCGACTATCAGACGCCCTGCATTTTTGAGTGTGAGCAATCTGATCAATATTTTGCGCTCCTACTCGACGATTGGTATCGCAGCGCTGGGAATGGCATATGTCATTATCGGTGGAGGAATGGATTTATCTATCAGCTCCACAGTGTCTCTTTCTGCTGTAGTTACAATGCTTGTAATCAACGGAACTGTTATAGAAGGTGTCAGTCCTGCACATGCCACATTTTTAGCACTTGCAGCAGGGATTATCATTGGTGCGCTGGTAGGGTGCATCGGTGGTGGAATTATGGCAGCAGTCAATGGGCAAATGGGAGAATCTTTTATCATTACCTATGCATTACAGATCATCATTGCAGCAGTGGCCAATGGTGTAGTTGGTGGAAAATTCCAGGCTGCCGGTTATAAGAGTGGTTTATTTAAACAAATCGGAATGGGATTGAACCCGGTAATTATTTTTTTAGTTATGGCAGTCATTTTACAGATCATCCTTGTAAAGACCATATTCGGAAGAAATCTGTATTTTTTAGGAGCTAACATGAAGGCTGCAAAAATGGCAGGAATTAAAACTAGACAGGTTCGATTTTTGTCTCATGTAATCTGTGGTATTTGTGCAGGAATTGCAGGAGTGGTTGTTGTAAGCCGCGTAAACTCTGCGTCTATTTCACAGGGCCTGAATTATGAAATGGATGCGATGGCATGTGTTGCAATTGGCGGAACCTCGTTAGATGGAGGAAGCGGAAGTATTACAAAGACAGTTCTTGGTGTTGTAATGTTGGGTGTTCTGCTAAATGCATTGAACCTGCTTGGCGTGCAGGCAAATGAACAGCTGATTGTTCGAGGTGCAGTTGTTGTTATTGCAGTCGTTCTTGATACATTGAACAAAAAGGCAAAACTGAAGGAGGTGGCAAAATAATGGATAAAACAATGAAATTTATAAAAGATAAAGCAATTATCTGTGTGCTGGTACTGTTTATCATTGTTTTGGCAATCTTACGTCCAAGCTTTGTATCTGCGACAAATATTAAAAATGTATTGATTGACACATCTATTTATGGGGTAGCGGCCATTGCTATGACAATTGCCATTATTACCGGAGCTTTTGACCTTTCCTTATCAGCAAACTTCGCATGGGGACAGATATTCTTTTGTTACTTACTAAATGCGTGGGGAGCGAGTGCAGGAGGAATTCTTTTAGCAATTGTGTGTACTTTATTGAGCTGTATGGCATTCGGCGCAGTTAACGGTATTGTCGTAGTAAAAAGTGGAATCCCGGCATGGATTGCCACTATGGGAATGAACTATATGATTAAAGGCTGGTGTCTTGTATTTACAGGTAGCGATATGATCTCTACAACAAATGCAGCAGTTGCAGCTTTTGGAAAAGGAACATTTTTAGGTTTATCTTATTTAACTTACATTTTTATCTTTGTTGCAATCGTGGCTTACATTGTCATGCGTTATACACAGTATGGCCGTAATCTGTACGCCATCGGCGGCAACCGAATTTCGGCAGAACTGGCAGGTATCAATACAGGTCTGTACCGTTTCTCAACATTTGTGATCTTAGGCCTTTCAGCTGGAATCGCAGGATGTATGTATGTGTGTCAAATTCGTGCGGGCTCTGTTTTATATGGAACGGATTTAGCATTGACCTGTGTTGCGGCAACTGTAGTCGGAGGAACTCCATTGTCTGGAGGAAAAGGTGGTGTACACCGTACAGTTGTCGGAATCCTGCTTCTGTATGTTATGTATAAAGGTCTTGGGTTCCTAGGACTTGCAGGATATGTCAACAGCATGGTGAAAGGAATTGTTCTGCTTACAGTTGTATCTTTTGATGCATTTATGACTCAAAGTGGAACAAAAAAATAATACAGGAAAAGGAGGGATGAAAATGAGAATTGTGATAGGTTCCATACAATGTGAGGGCAACAGCCTGACACCAATTCATACAAAATTTGAAGATTTTGATTATGCAGTCGGAGAAGCAATGTATGAAAAGGTACAGGTCATGGATTATCTTAAGGAACACCAATGTGAAATTGTACCAACGATTTATGCACATGCATTACCGGGAGGAGCAGTCGTGAAAGATGACTTTTTGCGATTGGCCAAGGAACTGGTGGATGCAATTCCTAAGGATGGAATCGATGGGGTATGGCTGTACTTGCATGGGGCTATGTGCGTGGAAGAAATTGGTTCAGGAGATACTTATCTTTTACGGATGGTACGAGAAAAAATAGGTTATGACATACCAGTTTCCGTAGCTATGGATTTCCATGCAGATAATACTGATGAGATTGTGGATCTTGCGAATTGTGTCACGGGATTTCGGACGGCACCACATTGTGATCATAAAGAAACACAGCTGCGTGCAATGAGAATGCTCTTTGAATGTATCGAGAAGAAAATCCTGCCAAGGCCTCAGCTTGCCAGAGCCAATGTGGTAATTTGCGGAGATGCTGTCCAGACATCTTTAGAACCATTAAAGGGCATTATGGAAATGGCAGAAGATCTGGAAAGGACCATACCAGGAATGATGTGTGTTCAGGTATTTAATGGACAGCCATGGATCGATGAGCCATATATGGGACCAAATATCATTGTAACTCATGAAACAGATGAGAAAATAGCAAAGAACTGTGCAGAGAAAATTGCTTCAAAGTTTTATGAAGTAAGGCATGAGTTTAAATTCCTGGTGGAAGCTGTAGAGCCGGATGAGGCAATTGAACTTGCCATAAATGCAGAAGAAGAGCAGGTATTTCTTTCTGATTCAGGAGATAACACAACAGCCGGTGCAGCGGGAGATAACGCATTTATGATTAATCGTCTGAAGAAGGCGAAAGCAAAAAATGTTTTGATTGCAGGAATTGCTGATGCAGCAGCATGTGAGACCTGTTATCAAGCAGAGTTGGGTGAAACCTTGACTTTGAAGGTTGGTGGAAGTCTGGATGAAAATAGTGAGACAACAGTAATTACAGGAAAGCTGATTCACAAAGGTGACATTTTATCTTATACCGGTGGAAATGCAGGACCATCTGCTACATTGGAATGTGAAGATATGACAGTCGTAGTTACAAAAAACAGAGCAGCAATGTGCCGTCCGGACATTTTTGAATCGATTGACCTTGATTATAGTGGCTTTAAGATTGTTGTTGTGAAACTGGGGTATTTATTTCCTGAACTTGAAGCAAATGCAAAAAGAGCAATTCTGGCGTTTACACCAGGAAGCTCTACGGAAAGATTGGAAGATATGCATATGAAAAAGATACGACGTCCAATGTTTCCACTAGATGATGATTTTATGTAAATAATACGAGACGAAATAAGGAGAAATGAATTATGGCATATTATAACATGGCTGAAACTGAAAAAAGAATTAAAGCGGTTCGTGATATTTTAAAAAAAAGAAATTTGGATGCCGCACTGGTATATTTTGATGAACTGAATGTGGCAAACGGATGGTATTTGACTGGCTGGTGTGGTCAGTTTGAAAAAGGCTCCGTTTTGATTCCTGTAGAAGGAGAGCCGATTCTTCTTGGAGGACCGGAATCAGAACCTTTTGCAAAGATGAACTCAGCAATTACAAAGGTTCGATGCTTCCCGGTATTTATGGTGCCGGATGAAGAATATCCAAATGCGACAATCATCAATTTCAAACAGTTAAATGAAGAGTTAAAGTCTCAGGGGACTGTATTAAAACGAATCGGTTTTGTAGGTACAGCAACGATTCCTCATCAGGTATATATCGACTTTGCAGCAGGATTTGAAGGTGTAGAAATGGTGGATATCACGGATGAATTTGAAGTACTTCGTGCATACAAATCCACATGGGAAGTGGAGCAGATTCAGAGAGCAACAAATCTTTGTGATATGGCATATGACAAAATGCTTGCAGCAATTCGTCCTGGCGGATATGAATTTGAGGTTGCAGCAGCAGGTGAAGCAATTTGTCGTGCAAATGGTGCTACAAGCTTCGCATATTCTACAATCGTTGGTTCAGGAGAACGTGCAAAGGCAGTTGTTCCAACTGCGACCAACAAACGTATGGAAGACGGAGAGCTTGTAATGATTGGTATTGCACCTCGTTTTAATGGTTATGCAGGTACCTTTGGCGATACAATTCCTGTAAATGGTGTGTATACACAGAGACAGAAAGATTTATTAAATCATATGCGTGAAACAATGAGACTTACACAGGAAATGTTAAAACCAGGTGTATGCGGAAAAGAAATCGATGTACCGGGACGTTTATATTATGAAAAACATGGCCTGAAAGATTATCTTGTCTGCCCATTTGCTCATTCTATCGGTTTGATGGAAGCAGAGTCTCCATTCTTTGGACCAAACGGTGATTTCGAACTGGTGCCTGGAATGACAGTCATGGTAGATGTCAGCTTCTTCGGACATCCGGAACTTCACGGTGGACGAATTGAAACTGGATTCGTAATTACAGAAACAGGAAGCCGTCCATTATCACCGAAGATGTGGGATTACTTCCAGAAAGATTTATAAAATTTAAGAACGGAGGAAATGGAAAATGGCAGAAAAAATTTTAGGATATCAGCATTATATGTTCATTGATGGTGATTTGCCGGGAAATGGAGATGATCCAACATTACCGGGACACGAGGCAATGATGATTACCAATAAAAATACAGAAGATGCACATATTCTTGTGAATATTTATTTTGAAGATAAGGAACCAGTCAAAGGACTGCATTTGACAGTTCCAGCAGAGCGTGTGATCTGTATTAGAATGGATCTGCCAATCTGTGAGGAAAAATATCAGATTCCTTTTGGTCAGTATTCAGTTGAACTGGATGCAGATATTCCAGTATGTGCATGCTTTGGACGTCTCGATCGCCGTTATAATCTTGGCTATTATACAACTGGTTATTGCGCAGTATAAGGACGAAAAAATGAAAAGATATATTATGCATTCCGATTTGAAACCGGAAAAAGTTCAGGACTATATTGATCTGCATGCAAATCCATGGCCGGAGCTGATTGAATTGATTGGAAAATGTAATATACATAATTATTCTATTTCCATTATGGGGACACAACTGTATACCTACTATGAATATATTGGCGATGATTATGAAAAAGATATGGAAATGATGGATCAAAGTCCTGTAATGCAGGAATGGTGGAAATATTCTAAGCCATGCTTTTTAAAACATGAAGAGGGGCATTACTATGATGACCTGAAAGAAATCTTCTATTGTTTATAATTGTAAAAGAATTCGATTTGATCAATAAACAGGGTCTTATACACCGTAGAGCAGGTGTAGAGATAAATAATCAAAAGGAGAAATGACCTATGAAGAAAAAATTATTAAGTGCATTACTTTGTGTAGCAATGGTTGCATCTTTTGTGATCGGATGCGGTGGTTCAGAAGAAGCAGCAGAGGAAACTCCGGCAGCTGAATCTGTGCAGACAGAAGAAGCCGGTGAAAAAGAAGGAGGCGGTTACCGTTTACTGCTTTCCAATGCATATTATACCGCGCCTTATTGTGCACCATATAACGAAGCTGTTCTCGCTAAAGCAGAAGAACTTGGATGTACAGTAGATATTCTGGATGGAAATGGAAATCAGCAGACGCAGCTGGAGCATGCGAACCTTGCAATTGCAGAAGGATATGATGGTTTCTTATATTTCCCAGCAGATGTTGACGGTGCATTACCTGTTATCGAAGCATTAAATGAAAGTGGAATTGCATGGTGCGGATTAAATGCATATCCAGGAGACCAGATTGACGAAGTGGGTATGGAGTATTATGTAGGACCTGATGCAGCATCTCACGGACAGACAATCGCAAATACATTAACAGAACTGTTTCCGGAAGGATGTTCTTATGTGACAATTGCAGGTACAGCAGGTGCAATGCAGACAATCGAAATTGATAAAGCAATCGATGCATTAGACAAAGAGAAATATGTAAGTATTGATTATCAGAATGCTGACTTCGCAGCAGAAACAGCAATGAGCAAAATGTCAGATATGTTAACAGCTTATGGTCTGTCATCAGAAGGCGGAAAAATTGACTGTATCGTAGTAGAAGATGGTGGTATGACAACAGGTGTTATTTCTGCATTAGAATCTGCAGGCTATCAGCCAGGTGATGTATCCGTAATTGCATGTGGTTCTAATCAGGTTCTTTATGATGCAATGGCAGACGGTTGGTTAAGTGCTACATCTACACAGGATCCAACAACAGAAGGTGCATTGGCTGTACAGACTATTTATGATATTCTTGAAGGAACAGCAACCAAAGGTTGGACAAAATTACCAACACCAGTAGCATATCCAGAAACAGCAGATGAATTTAACTGGTTCTAATTGAATAAATAAAGGTATTTGATGAATCGAATTCTATGAAACAGAGTTTTTCAAGGGCTTCCACATGATTGTGGCAGCCCTTGGTTTGCTTCCAGACATTTTTTTCAAAATCTTCCAAATAAGATTTATGAGTTAAAGTTGTTGTCATAATTTTCAAAAAATGGTATCATGATATGAATGGAAAAATATCGAATCGAGGAGGAGGATAAAATATGAATTTAGAAGGCATATTACATCAGTTAGTCGAAGAAAAGAAGTTTCGAAAACTGCGAAGTATCCTCGAAGAAATGAACGAGGTAGATATTGCAGAATTTTTGGAAGAAGTGGAACGTGATAAAGTAGTTTTGGTTTTCCGCCTGCTTCCAAAAGAGCTTAGTGCAGAGGTTTTTGCATGTCTGGAAGTTGATATGCAGGAGCATATCATTAACAGTATGTCTGACTACGAATTACAGAAAATCGTAGAAGAGCTTTATATCGATGATGCGGTTGATATGCTGGAAGAATTACCGGCGACGGTGGTTCGACGAGTTCTGGCCAACGCAAAACCAGATACCAGAGCATTGATCAACCAGTTCTTGCAGTACCCGGATGACAGTGCCGGAAGTATTATGACAGCCGAATACATCGGTCTGAAAAAGAATATGACCGTAGAACAGTCTTTTGCATATATTAGAAAGCACGGTGTGGATAAAGAAACAATCTATACATGTTTTGTAATTGATGAGAAAAGACATCTGGAAGGTATCGTAACCGTTAAGGATTTATTATTAAATGATTATGAAACAAAGCTGGAAGACATCATGGACACCAACATTATTCAGGCGGTGACTACAGATGACCAGGAAACGGTAGTTGAATCCTTCAATAAATACGACTTATTATCAATTCCTGTAGTTGATCATGAAAATCGTCTGGTGGGTATCATCACTGTCGATGACGTTGTAGACGTTATGGAGCAGGAAGCGACAGAAGATATGGAAAAGATGGCTGCGATGCTTCCATCTGAAAAACCGTATTTGAAGATGAGTGTCTTTGAGCTGGCAAAGAACCGTATTCCATGGCTTTTGATTTTGATGTTTACAAGTACGATTTCGGCACTTATTCTGGAATATTATGGACACATCACAGCAATGTTCCCGACACTGGTTACCTGTGTTCCGATGCTGACTGCGACTGGCGGTAATGCCGGAAGCCAGACAAGTACAACGATCATTCGTGCCATGTCAATCGGTGATGTGGAAATTAGTGATATCTGGAAGGTATTCTGGAAAGAATGCAGAGTATCACTGGCAGTAGGTGCGATTCTTGGAATTGCAAACTATATTCGACTGATTATCATGTATCCTGACGAGCCGATGGTCTGTCTCGTTATTGGACTTAGTTTGATTGCAACGGTAGTGATGGCAAAAGTGCTTGCCTGCGTATTACCGTTCATTGCAAAGATTTTTAAATTGGACCCGGCCATGATGGCGGCTCCATTAATTTCGACAATCGTAGACGCGCTGAGCTTAGTGCTTTACTTCTTCATTGCAGCTCTGCTTTTGCCGGTATAAAACAATAAGGGGAGAAAAATTATGTTAAACGGAAAAAAAGTATTATTCAGTGGTATGCAGTCCACAGGAAATCTTACATTGGGAAATTACCTTGGAGCCCTGAAAAACTGGGTTACTTTAAGTGACGAATATGAATGCTTTTACAGCGTTGTAGATATGCACTCTATTACAGTTCGTCAGGATCCGGCAGAGTTAAGACGTCGTGCGAGAGCTCTTCTGACATTATATATTGCAGCAGGATTAGACCCTGAAAAGAACTGCATTTATTATCAGTCCCAGGTTACAGGACATGCAGAACTTGCATGGATCTTAAACTGCTATACTTACATGGGTGAATTACAGAGAATGACTCAGTTCAAGGATAAATCTGCAAAACATGCGGATAACATCAATGCGGGTCTGTTCACATACCCTGTACTGATGGCAGCAGATATTCTTCTTTATCAGGCAGACGTAGTACCTGTTGGAAAGGACCAGATGCAGCATCTTGAGCTTACAAGAGATATTGCACAGCGTTTCAATGGTATTTATGGAGATGTATTTACAGTTCCTGAAGCATACATTGGAAAAGTTGGAGCAAGAATCATGAGCTTACAGGATCCAAGTAAGAAGATGTCCAAATCTGATGAAAATCCAAATGCAAGCATTTACTTAATGGATGATCCTGACACGATCATGAGAAAATTCAAGCGTGCGGTAACAGACTCTGAAGCAGCAGTTCGCTATCGTGACGAACAGCCGGGTATCAAGAACCTGATTGATATCTACTGTGCATGTACAGGAAAAACTCCTGAAGAGGTGGAAAGAGAATTCGATGGTAAGGGTTACGGTGAATTCAAACCTGCAGTTGGTGAGGCTGTTGTAGATGTTCTTCGTCCATTACAGGCAAGAGTTGCTGACCTTGAAAAAGATAAAGCATACATTGACAGCGTAATCAAGAACAATGCAGAAAAAGCACAGTACTTCTCTAATAAGACACTTCGTAAGGTACAGAAAAAAGTAGGATTCCCGGAAAGGATCAGATAATAGGAAAAGATTGAAAGCCATGCCGCGGGCATGGCTTTTACTAAGCTTGTCTACAGTGACAGATAGAGTCAGGAATGGAAAGAAGATTAAGGTATGTAATTAAGCCAGAATATGATGGCTATACGATAGAGAAATATTTAAAACTGAAAAGGTATTCCCATGGGTGTCTGGTGCATTTGAAAAAGACCGAAGAGGGAATCAAACGAAATGGTGTTTGGGCCTATACGAAAGATGTGCTGCAGGCAGGGGATGTGTTGGAAACAGTATTTGTAGAGGAGGAAGCTTCAGAAAACATTGTAGCAGTAGAGATGACACCGGATATTGTTTATGAGGATGAAGATATCTTGGTGATTAATAAAGCTGCCGATACACCGATTCATCCATCTCAGGGAAATTATGAAAATAGTCTGGCCAATGGGGTAGCAGGTTATTTTAAACATAAGGGAGAGAATTTTGTTTTTCGTTGCATCAACAGATTGGACAGAGATACCACAGGTCTGGTAGTCATTGCGAAGAATATGCTTTCCGGAGCCGTTTTAAATCAGGCAATGATTCAAAGAGAAATCCACAGGATTTATCTTGCGGTGGTAAAGGGAGAATTGCCGGAATCAGGGACAATTGATTTCCCGATTGCGAGAAAAGGAGGGTCTACCATTGAACGATGTGTGAATCTTGAATGTGGAGAACGTGCAGTGACACACTTTCAATGTGTGGAAAAAAATGAGAAATACTCTCTTGCAAAGATCTGGCTGGAGACAGGAAGAACGCATCAAATCCGTGTGCATATGAATGCTATTGGTTATCCGTTACCGGGGGATTTTTTATATCACCCTGACTTTAGCGAGATTGGCAGACAGGCGTTACATTCCTGGAGACTGGAGTTTATGCATCCGGTGACAGGAGCGCTGATGAAGTTTGAACAGCCGCTGCCGGAGGATATGAGGAAACTTTTATGAATGAGGAAATGTTAGTACTGGATTTGGACGAATCTCATGGGAGTGTGATTAAGAACCATGAATTCGCACATTGCAGTGCTTTGAAGATTATAAATCTGCCAAAGGGTATCGAGGTCATCGAAGACTATGCATTTTATCGTTGTCTTGCATTGGAGGAGATTCACCTTTATGCAGGAATCAAGAGTCTTGGATGCGGTGCTTTTATGGGATGTAAGAAACTGAAAAAGATTGTGATCAAAGATGTGGAGGATGATATTTATTTTCTGACAGAGATTCTTTATGATTTTCAGTATGAGGTAGAGGTCGAAATCTATTATAAAGACGAAACCTTTGTAAAGCTGACGTTCCCGGAATACTATGAGGAATCTGTGGAAAACACACCGGCACGAATCATTGATATCGTGTATCATGGTTCGGGATATAAGTATCGTCAGTGCATCCGTAATCGCCAGATGGATTACGATAAATATGACAGTTTGTTCAGTTACGCCATTGCACAGAATTTTACACCGACTTGTATCCAGATTGCATTGAACCGCCTGAGCACGCCAAAGGGTTTAAAGCCGGCGGTGAAAGAACGCTATTTAGAATATCTGCGGGAAGAGTCTAAAGAGGTGGCGAAACAGATCTGTAAAAATGATGATTTAGAAATCATGGGAGTGCTTGCAGAGGCAGGATACTTTACGGAAAATCTGTTAAGAGCGTTTCAGGACAGGGCATCTGCCATGGGCAGGGCTGAGATGGCGAGTTATTTGTTAAACTATGGGTTGGAACATTTTAAGCCGAAGAAGAAAACATTTGATTTTGATGATTTCGAATTTTAGATAGATTGTAATATAGAAAGTTAAGGAGAGGAGGACAAAATATGTCAATTGAGATTTCGCAGAAATTTGATGCCATTGGAAAAGAAATTCTGATAGTATCGCGAAATGAATTGTATTTGAATATGAGATTTTTGGATTTGCCCTTATCCTCTTTAAATTATGTGATGAACGTCAACACCTATGGATTGGGGACTGATGGATTTTCGCTATACTTTGATCCACAGTATCTGGTGGATTTATATCGATTAGATAGAATTCGTATTAACCGAGCCTATTTACACAATGTATTTCACTGTATTTTCAGACATTTGTTAAAACAGGGAAGAAGAGAAAAGCGACTCTGGGATTTGGCATGTGATATTGCTACGGAGCACCTCATTGATGGGCTGAATCATAGAAGTATCAGATTTCCGAGAAACGGATTTCGTTTAAATTGCTACAGCAGTCTGGAAAAAAAGCTGAAGGTGCTCACTGCTGAGAAAATTTATAAGCTGTTCGTGGATGAAGGGGTGGAAGAATATAAGATACGAAAGCTGGAAAAGGAATTCCGCATTGATGACCACAGCCTGTGGCCACAGCCGCCAGAGAATGATAACCAGCCACCATCTGCTGCCATGCAGCAGCTAAATGATAAATGGCAGGAAATTTCAGAAAAAATGCAGACCGAACTGGAGACATTTTCGAAGGAAGCGAGTAACGGTGAGGGCGAGCTTGCTGATGAACTGGCTGTAGAGAATCGGGAAAGATATGATTATAAAGCATTCCTTCGTAAGTTCGCAGTGCTGCGGGAAGAGATGCAGGTGGATTTAGACAGCTTTGATTATGTCTTTTATAACTATGGCCTGTCCCTTTATGGCAATATGCCTTTGATTGAGCCACAGGAGTTTAAAGAGGATCATAAAATTGAGGAATTTGTCATTGTCATTGATACCTCCATGTCCTGTTCAGGAGAGCTGGTAAAAACATTCTTAGAACAGACCTATCATGTGTTGGCGGAAACGGAGAGCTTCTTTCGAAAGATTCATATTCGAATCTTGCAATGCGATGAGAAAGTACAGTCGGATGTAAAAGTAACAAATCAGGAAGAGCTGAAATCCTATATGGAACATTTCCAGGTAATCGGAAATGGAGGAACGGATTTCAGACCGGCTTTTGAATATGTACAGGCATTGATTGACCGTAAAGAATTTTTAAATCTGAAGGGAATGTTGTATTTTACCGACGGTTACGGCATCTATCCAAGGAAGAAACCGCCATACGATACGGCTTTTGTATTTATGGAAGAGGATTTTTCAGATGTGTCTGTGCCTCCTTGGGCGATGAAACTGATTATAGAAAAAGAAGAACTGGAAGAAGAGACCGCGCTTCGTCTGGATTATGAATTGATAGAGCAGGGAATGAAGTATGAATATTAAGAGAGCAAAACAGGAAATTGAAAATACAATTAAGGCATATTTGCAGAAGGACGAATACGGGGATTATCTGATTCCGACCATCAGACAGAGACCGATTCTGCTGATTGGTGCACCAGGGATTGGAAAAACCCAGATCATGGAGCAGATTGCAAGGGAATGTGATATTGCGTTGGTGGCTTATACAATTACTCATCATACGAGACAGAGTGCCATCGGTCTGCCATTTATTCTGGAAAAGGAATTCGGTGGTAAGAAATATTCTGTGACGGAATATACCATGAGTGAGATCATCGGCAGTGTTTATGAACAGATGGAGAAGACTGACCGCAAGGAAGGTATTTTGTTCATCGATGAGATTAACTGTGTATCAGAAACTCTGGCACCGACGATGCTGCAGTTCTTACAGTGTAAAAGCTTTGGTAATCAGCAGATTCCTGAAGGATGGATCATCGTAGCAGCAGGAAATCCGCCGGAATATAATAAATCTGTCCGTGAATTTGATGTTGTAACATTAGATCGCGTGAAAAAGATTGATGTAGAACCTAACTTTACGGTGTGGAAAGAGTACGCATACAGTGCAGGAATTCACGGGGCCATTATTTCTTATCTGGAACTGAAAAAAGAAAATTTCTATCAGATGGAAACAAGAGTGGACGGAAAACGTTTTGCGACTGCCAGAGGCTGGCAGGATCTGGCAGAATTGTTGACAGTTTATGAAAAACTTGGCATGGAAGTGGATCAGGAGGTTATTTTTCAGTATATCCAGCATGAAAAGATTGCGAAGGATTTTGCAAATTACCTGGAATTGTATTATAAATACCAGACAGATTATCAGATTCAGGGTATTTTACAGGGCAATGTGATGGAATCTGTTTATGAAAAACTGAAGTTTGCTCCATTTGATGAAAGATTAAGTGTGATCGGATTACTTTTAGCAGCATTGTCTGAAAAATTCGAGAATGCATATGATGTGGATGCCTACGTAACAGTATTATTTGATGCTTTAAAGAATTTCAGAAGAAAACTTGCAGAAGGAGAGAGTCCGGCAGAACTTTTATATGCAATGTCTCATGATATTCTGGCAAAAACGGAAATTGACAGAGAAAGCGGTCGAATTGACAGAAAAACAGAGCATTTGCAGAAAGAGCTTGCAAAGACACTGGAATCCTATGGTCAGATTGTCAAAGGGGAAGGAATTACAGAGGCTGCAAAAAGCTTTGAAAGAGCCCGCACAGAATTTGTGAAGGAAACGGAAAAGAGAGAACAGGTAATTGCTGCTACCTCAGAAAATCTGGAATGTGCCTTTGATTTTATGGAGCGTGCTTTTGGCGAAAGTCAGGAAATGGTAGTCTTTATCACAGAGCTGACCGTCAATTTCTACGGAGCAAAGTTCCTGTCAGAAAATGAATGCGGCAGATTTTACAAATACAATAAGGGACTGCTTGCAAATGAACGCAGCGCGGGAATCCTTGGCGGCATTGAAGAAGTTGAAATGCTGATGAATGGTAACTAAATAATGAAAAGATAAGAGGGTGAGCGGATATATTACGCTCACCCTCTTAGTTGCTAACAATCTACAATTACCATCAATTCTTCAATACCACATTCTAAATATCCGCAAAGCTTCACAATTAAATTTGCGTCAATTCGCTGAAATTCATCTCTGCAATATCTGTTAAAGTTACCGCGAGGAATATCTAAATCTTTACAAATCTGATTTTTACTAATACCTCGTTCTGCGAGCAGTTCCTCGATTCTCATATGTATGCGTTTCATAAAGAAAGTCCCCCATTTCTTGGAAATATTATAAATAATAATCCTACAAATCATAATTTACTGTTTAACAACTTATTGTTTAGTAAATGAAAATATAACAACTTACTGTTTACTAAGGCATACTGTTTGCGATATGATTAAATTGAAGAAAGGGGATAGGCATATGAGAAAAAAATGGAGTGTTATCTGTATTATTGGTCTAATTGTAGGGATGATTCTTGGAAATTTACCACAAAAACCGAAACTTATCAGCAGTATTACAACAATGGATACTGCCTATCTGACAATTTTAGTGGATAAAAGAGATTCGAAAAATGTGGAAAAATTGAAAGAAAAACTTCTGAAAATGTGTATAGAGGATTCTTTCGAAGAAATGAAACTCCAGACAAAAGAGCGGCCTTTAGCAGAAAATCTTTGGATTACAGTTTATATCAGTAAAAGGGACCTGGAAGCAGGAAATCCATTTGTGACAATAAAAAATGACGAGGGAAGTTAATTTCCTTCGTCATTTTCGATTAGCTATTCGTCAAAGTCGCAGATTCCGTCACCATCTAAGTCCATATGGTCGCTGCTGTAGAATTCTTTACCCACTACATTGCGCTTATCGCGGCTTTCTTCTGCCAGTTTGGAGAGCATTTTTCGAACTTCTAATGGTTTTGCAATGTTTTCCAGTACGATTTCATGACTTGCATCGGCTTTTGTTTTTAAGATTACATTTCCTGTTCCGAAGATTTTTCCTGCAAGTGTCTGCTGAAAGGAAATGTCGATGATGCGGTAGAGCAGTGTTTCATCTAAAGTGGTGCTTAAGAGTCCTTTTTTGATCATCAGACGGTCATCTTCAATGTAATAGCTTGTGAAGCTGAGTGGAAACCAGAGATGATGCTTTCTGTCATTCCAGAGAATTTCAGCGTTTTCTGTTGTCATAAGTAATCCCCCTTATCCTTATTATAATCTCTCGGAATCTTTAAGCCAGTAAAATCAAGGCTTTCAGATTCCTTTTTTATTGAAATCCCCCACTTTTTGTCAAAAAAACGCTTGACAAATCGCCAAAAATTTGCGGCGAAGCCGATTGAATATATTTTATTTT
>JAGAQG010000041.1 GCA_017622875.1 Lachnospiraceae bacterium | reverse complement strand
TATACTTCATTTCAGATACCTCTCTGTTCAATAAGATTTTTTACTAACCGTTCCAAAGTCAGTAATCTTATTCTACACTGAGGTATTTTTTTCTCAACCTTCTTTCTCGGAATTCCTTATATTTGAATTATACAGGAAGCTTCTTTATTATATAAAAAATGTAAAATATGCAAAATCCGACAAATTTACGAAATATTCCAAAATTTTACGTTTCAAATTCATTATAATGATTTTTTCAAAAATGATATATGGGGAAAGATGGAAAATAGCATAAACACAGGGCAGACGAAAACGCCTGTCCTGCTAAAAACTATCATATATTCCTAGGGCTTGACTTTCTCTTTGCATTATCTTTACCAAACAGTAAAATTGCAGCCAACGTAATTCCTTCTTTACCTCTATCCTGCTCATATATTTCATTTGACTATCCAGAATATTTCCTATATAATAAACATATAATAAATCAGCAATATTGCTGTTAGGGCTGGTCGAAAGACCCTGGTCCATCTATCGGCAGGGAAGTTCCCTGCCACTTTTTTTGGAGATTTTACATATGAAAGAATTAAGCATTTTCGTAGATGAAAGTGGTGATTTTGGTGAATATAATCATCACTCACCATATTACATTATAACAATGGTTTTTCATGATCAGACAAATGATATTTCTGAAGAAATCAATAAATTTAATAACGAACTTTCATTGCTTGGCTTTGAACCAAATCATTGTGTTCACAATGGTCCTATTATCCGTCGAGAACCCCCTTACGAGTATATGGATATAAAAGAGCGACGCAGAATTTTCAATAAAATGGTAGCATTTACTCGTCAGCTGAACATTTCCTTTAAATGTTTTCATATCGAAAAGAAGCATATTGCAGACACTGTCGAGGCTTCCGGAAAACTCTCCAAGCAACTTGCCACATTTATTCGTGAGCATTATGATGAATTTCTTTCCTATGATACCATCAAAGTATATTATGATAACGGACAGATTGAGCTTACACGAATTCTTTCTTCTGTGTTAAACGCCCTTCTTCCAGAGGTTGAGTTCAGAAAGGTTCTTCCTTCCGAATATCGTTTGTTCCAAGTTGCAGATTTGATTTGTACACTAGAGTTAATTCGTTTAAAAATGGATAATAAAATTCTTTCAAAACATGAATTAGCTTTTTGGGGTAAAGAAAGTGATTTCAGGAAAAATTATTTAAAGCGTTTATACCAAAAAGAATATCCTACTACTTAAATTTCATAAAAAATATAGTTCGATAACTGAGATTCAGTTTCACCGATTTTCTACAGGCGGGACTCCTCTCCTGTTGTCGACATGCCCAGCATGTATTGTTATATAAACTAAAGGGGGAAATCCCGTTCTGGTAATTCGTCCGATAGTAATTCTTCTCGCAGATCCTCAGCAAGATTTTCCAAAAAATCTTTATACTGCATTTTTTCTCCTTTTTTGCACGCAAAAAAAGACCACTTACCCAAATAGCAAATAGTCTCAATACTTTTACGTTATAAAATTCTGATTGGTTGTTTGATTGGTTCTACTTTTTTAGCTTGATTGGTTCTAAAAAAATGTGGATAACCAAAATCCCCAAAAACCTTGGAAATACTGCACTCTCCCGAACATATCCACACAGATACGTACGGGAATTTAGCAGTCCGTACGGGAATCGAACCCGTGTTTCCGCCGTGAGAGGGCGGCGTCTTGACCGCTTGACCAACGGACCGTACTTGCACATTATAGTACTAGACAAACGTTTTTGCAAGCCAAAATTTTCAATTTTTAGATTATTTTAATATCTATCTACATTAAAGCAGCTTTTTAAACTTCGCCTTAATCCTCTGCAGTGCGTTATCGATGGATTTATCCGGTTTTCCAAGAATCTTTGCAATTTCCGTATAATCTTTACCCTCTAAATACAGATCCAGCACCATTTTCTCCATCGTGCTCAAATGCTCCTGCGCTTTTCTGTATATCTGCTGAAAGCTTGTCTTTTCGATAACAGCCTCTTCAATGCCCGAATCCATCAGATTTTCTGCCTCTTCCGAAAGAGAAATATAACCATTTAAAGGCGCATTTTTTAATCTTCCTGCTGCTTCAATGGCAGTGTAGAGCTGACGCTCCACGCAAAGCTTTGCAAATGCCGCAAATGGAGTCCCATTCTCAAAATCAAAATCTCTGATTGCCTTAAAAAGCCCGATCATTCCCTCCTGAATCAGATCCTCTCTGTCACCGCCTACCAAAAACAGCACACGACAGCGACTCTTTACAAAAGGCTTATACTTTTCCAGCAAATAATCTTCAATATTTTGTTCGCCGGCACGCAGCCGGCGAATCAGTTCTTCATCGCTATAATTTTTCAAATCATTCATTAGTTCATTCTCTGTCGAACAATTTCATAAGCAAGAACGCCTGCTGCCACAGAAGCGTTCAAAGAATCAATGTCACCCTTCATCGGGATGGAAGCAATGTAATCGCATTTTTCACGAACAAGTCGGCTGACGCCTTCTCCTTCATTTCCGATTACCAGACCAATGGCACCCTTTAAGTTCAGATTGTACATTACCTCGCCACCCATGTCCGCGCATACGAACCAGAGTCCTTCTTTTTTCAGGTCTTCAATCGTATTTGCAATGTTTGTAACCTTCGCAACCGGTGTATAGTTCAATGCACCTGCGGAAGTTCTTGCCACAGTTGCTGTCAAACCAGCTGCTCTTCTCTTTGGAATGATCACTCCATGAGCACCTGCAAGATTTGCAGTACGAATAATCGCGCCAAGGTTATGTGGATCTTCAATGTTGTCCAAAATGAAGATAAATGGCGGCTCATTTTTTTCTCTTGCCAGTGCTAAAATATCTTCTACTTCTGCATATTCATAAGCTGCCGCAAAAGCAACAACTCCCTGATGATGACCTGTCTCTGATAACTGGTCAAGGCGTTCTTTCTTTACGAACTGAACAATGCAGTCATGTTTCTTTGCTTCTCTTTTGATTGTCTGAATCGGGCCATCCTGGCATCCGTCCAGAATAAATACTTTATCAATTGTTTTTCCGGAACGAAAGGCTTCGATAACAGCATTTCGTCCTTCGATTGTTAACTCTTCGTATCTCATAATGTTACCTCTGCTCTTTCTACTCCCAAATGAATGAGTTTTACCATTCGTTCCATATCACCCTTTAAGTAAAGGTATCCCATCAATGCTTCAAATCCTGTGGCTCTGCGGTATTCTGACATGGTCGCATTCTTCGCTCTGGTCACTGCCTTCGCATTGCGGCCACGCTTATAAACTGCCAGTTCCTCATCTGTCAGATCTTCTTTCAGTGCCTCGATCATTAAAGCCTGTGTTTCTGCTTTTACAATCTTTGTCGCCGCCTTATGAAGCTTTTCCGGCTGAGTGTTTTTGCGCTCTACCAGCACGGTACGTACCACCAGTTCAAAGATTGCATCTCCGATATAGGCAAGAGTCAGCGGGGAGTAGGTCCTTAAGTCCTGCTCCTCCAGCCCAAACTCATTCATGAACGTTTCCTTTAACATTAAGCTCTTTTCCATTGTACTCCTTCACGTGTATCTTTTAAAATGATACCCTTTTCCAGAAGCTCGTTACGAATTTCATCTGCTCTTGCAAAATCTTTCGCTTTTCTTGCAGCCTGTCTTTCTGCAATGAGGTTTTCGATATCTGCATCAAGAAGCTCTTCTTCTTTTTCAACGATCACACCTAAAATATCGCAAAGATCTGTTAAAGTCTTTCTCAATGTTTCAAGATATGATTTTGCATTGTCTGCGGATGCATGAGTATTTGCATATTTTACAAGTTCAAATACTGCTGAGATTGCATCTGCTGTATTGAAGTCATCGTCCATTGCTTCTTCAAACTTCTGTACAAATGCTTTTACTTCTTCTAAAGAAGCTGTTTCTTCTGCTGTCATTTCTTTTTCTGCACTGTTACCAATGAAATGTTTTAAGTTTTCAGCAGCTGTCACAATACGATCCAAGCTGTTCTTAGAAGCTTCCATCAGTTCGGCACTGAAGTTCAATGGACTTCTGTAATGTGCCTGAAGCATGAAGAAACGAAGAATCTGAAGATCATATTTTTCGCTGATCTCACGTACTGTAAAGAAGTTTCCTAAAGATTTAGACATTTTCTTATTGTCAATGTTTAGGAATGCATTGTGCATCCAATATCTTGTAAATACTTTTCCGCAGCAAGCTTCACTCTGTGCGATCTCATTTTCATGGTGTGGGAATACAAGGTCTTCCCCGCCTCCATGGATATCGATCTGTTCGCCTAAATATTTTTTAGACATCACTGAGCATTCAATATGCCAGCCTGGTCTTCCTTCGCCCCATGGAGATACCCATGCAGGTTCGCCTTCTTTTTTCGGTTTCCAGAGTACGAAATCCAATGGATCTTCTTTTTCATCTTCCCCGGATACTAAAAGTGTTCTGTTACCTGCTCTTAAATCATCCAGATTTTTATGAGATAATTTTCCGTAAGAATCAAATTTTCTTGTACGGAAGTAAACTGTTCCGTTTACAGGGTAAGCATAACCTTTCTCGATCAGGTCACTGATCATTTCGATCATGCCATCGATTTCCTGAGTTGCCAATGGATGAGTTGTAGCTGGTTTAATGTTCATGCCTGCCATATCTTTTTTGCATTCTGCAATATATCTCTGTGAGATTTCATCTGCAGAAACGCCTTCTTCAATAGCTTTTTTGATGATCTTATCATCCACGTCTGTAAAGTTTGATACAAAGTTCACGTCATAGCCTTTGTATTCAAAGTAACGACGTACTGTATCGAATACGATCATTGGTCTTGCGTTACCAATGTGAATGAAGTTGTAAACAGTAGGTCCGCAGACATACATTCTTACTTTGCCTTCTTCGATAGGTACAAATTCTTCTTTTCTCTTTGTTTCTGTGTTATAAATTTTAATCATGTTCTATCTCCCTTTGTAATCTTGCTACAATTTTCTTCAATTCACGATTTTCCTTCTGCAATTCGATGATTGCATCCAGTACCGGGTCAGGTAAATTGACCTGGTCTAAATCCATGCGGGGCTTTTTGTTATCCCTCTTTACGATACGTCCCGGAACACCAACCACTGTACAGTTTGGTGGAACTGGTTTTAAAACGACCGAACCTGCACCGATTTTTGAGTTTTCCCCAATGGTAAACGACCCTAATATCTTTGCACCAGCGCTGACCATGACATTGTCCTCCAGAGTTGGATGACGTTTTCCTGTTTCCTTTCCCGTACCACCAAGAGTCACGCCCTGATACAGCGTTACATTGTCTCCGATAATCGCTGTTTCACCGATGATCACCCCTGAACCATGGTCAATAAAAAGACCTTTTCCAATGGTCGCACCCGGATGAATTTCGATACCGGTCTTTCTGGCTGCCTTCTGGGAAATCCATCGTGCCAGGAAATAATGTTTCTTTAAATATAATTTATGTGCAATTCTGTAACGAAGCATTACCTGAAAACTCGGATACAAAAGAACCTCCATCGGACTTTTGATGGCCGGGTCACGTTCATATATAACATTGACCTCTTCTTTGATTCGGCTGACAAATCCCATAATATTCTCCCCCTCACATGTGGTACTCACAAAATAAAAAAACTTCATCCCTATACTCAATCAACATGTGCTTTGCACACATTGATTCTATTTAGAGACGAAGTTATCCGCGGTTCCACTCTAATAAAGGCTAATGCCTTCACTCGAAGCACGTAACGAGTGCGAATCGTATCCGGCTAGACGCCTTACGCTTCACCGAATCAGCTCCCGGATGCACTTCCTTTACACTTCCACTAAAACCGCTTTCAGCCGGCGACGGTCTCTCTCTGAAGCTTCCATATAAAGTACTTTTCCGTTCAAAGCCTTTATCTTTTTACCTACTGTTTAGGATATGCGATAAAGGCAAATTTGTCAAGGAAAGACTGCTGTTTTCTCTGATTCTTTGTCTCTATGTATTCTTTTTTACTGATTATGGGAATTTTCGAATGAATCTCCGAAAAAGATTATTTAGATTATAATTTATCACTGTAATTTTCCGAGTCATGGAAAATACCGATGACATATACCTGTTGTTCTATTATTTTAAAAATGAGCCTGTAGTTCATATTAGGCAACACTGCTTGCCGAAACTTTCGTTCTGAAAGAGTTTCACTTTGGCATAAAGGAAACTGCCATGGATTAGTTTCAAGCCTATCATAGATGTTTTCTACTTCATCATATAAGTGCATTGCAGCCTTATAATTTTTCAACTCAAATAATATATAATTTGTTGCTTTTATCAGCCTGTCCTCTGCCTCGTCCGTAATAATCAAATTATAAGCCATACTTCCTCCTTAATTCCGCTAAGGAGGCTCTTGCATCTTTTACTTTTCCTTCTTGGATCTGTTGCTCTGAAATTTCTAAAGACTTGTAAAATTCAAAGCGTTTCTGCATATCCTCGTACACTTTCATACTCATAATTACCATGTCTCCATATCCATTTTTTGTTATATAAATCGGCTCATCCGACTTATTGCATAGTTCCGAAATTTCTGCTGTGTTCTTTAAATCTTTAATTGGAATAATCTGCGGCATATTATCTTTTCTCCTTATTATGGTATAATTATACCATAATTTATTTTCTTTGCAACACAAAAAAGGAACTGCACCTATAGCAGTTCCTTATAAAGTCTTAACACATTTTTATAAAAAATTTTCTCAATCTGGCTCTCCGACATGCCACGGATTTTCAGTATCTCTGCCAATGTCTGCATATTGGAGCAATTCTCTATTTCCAGTCCGCAACTGATACCATCAAAGTCTGTACCAAATCCAACACTTTCAATACCTGCCATATTTACCATATAGAGGATATGATCCGCAATCCACTCATTTTTACTATATTCTGTGCCTTCTTTTAAAAATCCACTGCAGAAATTCGTTCCGATCACACAGCCTTTTTCTCCCATACGTTTTAAGAAATCATCTGTCAGGTTTCTTGGATGGTTACAAAGGCTTCTTGCATTGGAATGACTCGCTGCAAACGGCTTTTTCGTAATCTGCAGCATATCCTCGATTCCCTCATCAGACATATGGGAAACATCCGGAATCATACCCAGTTCTTCCATGCGTTCCACAAATTCAATACCTGTTTCTGTCAGTCCCGCACGGTTTCCTGAATAATTTCTTTTCCAAGGTATCTTATTTGCATTTGCAGTGCATAAAGAGTTGTCATAATTCCAGGTCAGAGCCATCATTCTGGCACCGTAAGAATAGAATTCTTCCAGTTTTTTTACTTCTCCGAGACAAATTTCACCTTCTTCTAATGTCAGAAGAGCTGATAATTTCCCATTTTCCTGATTTTTCAGGATATCTTCATAACAAAACACCTGAGAAATGTAATCTTTGTTTTTCTCCATTTCTTCTGCAAAGATTTTATATTCCGCCATAGCTTCTTCATATGGATTTTCACAGCTTCCCTGTTCCACAAAAAGAGCAAAATTCTGTACCAGATAATCTGCCTTTTTCATTTTTTCAAGATCCACATGCAGATCGTTTTTCAAAAGTTCACACGGGATTCCCTCTCTTCTTTTTTCCCGTAACAAAAAAATGGTATCTCCATGCATATCTGCAATTTTCATATTTTACCTTACTCCTAAACTGCTTCATTGATACAAATTCTATCAAGGACTTTAACATCTCCCAGTCCTTCGATCTTTTGTTTGCCAAATACAAACTCTGTAAGCTCCTCAATGTTCGTAGAAATCTGCAAAATGTCGTTCGTGTATTTGTCCCGCATACCGTTTTCCGTCTCTGTCAGCTTTCTGCAGAAGCTTTCTGATGTCGAAATCTCCCACAGAAATGTACCCTGATTTTGTGGGATGATCTTATCTTCCACGTTCAGCACCACATTTAATGACTTTTCACTGCTAAGAAGCCCCAGCATTTTTTCCACATGCGTGATTCTTGTCATAATATACGGCACGATTTCAAATGGAGGATCTCCTGCACATACCCGCTCTTCCTCCAGCATCTTTTCCACATACCAGTCATCCCGAAGTGTGTATACATCAAACATCTCTGCCATCTTTTCATTTGCTTTTCCCGGTTCTAATGGCAGCTCCACCTTTTTCTGCTGGTATACGATGCGAAAATCAAATGGCTCGTAGATTGCCCTGTTTGCAGGCATTAAATAAGTAAATGGATGGCCTTCCTCATGAATATCATTCAGTGATTTATGTAACAGCTTTCGCATCATTCCCTGATGGCGGCATTCTTCGCTGGTTGCAACTGCTACATAATAATATGCATCCACTTCCGTTCCATTCACCGATAATCTGTATGGATTTAAATGCAACATGGAACAGACCTTTTCTGCCTGTTCCATGACCAAAATTCGATTGTTTTTCGTCACATAAGAATAATAGTACTCTACAAATGCGTCCTTATCCTCCGGGAATGCTTCTCTGTAAAGTGCTTCTGAAATTCCTTTTTCGTTATCTTCAAGATAGCGAATCATGATGCTTCCTCCTGCTGTTTAGCACAGCCCGGGCATCCGCCGCACTGTCTTTCCACCATCATATCTTCATCATATGCATAATTTGCCACAGTTTCTAACAGACAAACTGCCTGTGCAGAAATTCCTTCTCCAGCACCTGTAAAGCCAAGTCCTTCCTCTGTCGTAGCCTTTACATTGACTCTGCTTACCGGTACCTTTAATGCTTTCGCAATGTTTTCTCTCATCTGCGGAATATGCGGAGCCATTTTCGGTCTCTGCGCGATGATCGTCGCATCCACATTTCCAACCAAAAAACTGTTTTCTTCCAAAAGCTCTACCACATGTTCCAAAAGCTTTAAGCTGTCTGCCCCTTTATATTTTGGATCTGTGTCAGGAAAATGCTTTCCAATATCTCCAAGTGCTGCTGCTCCAAGCAATGCATCCGAAATTGCATGTAATAAAACATCTGCATCCGAATGTCCAAGCAGCCCTTTTTCATAATCTATTTTCACACCTCCCATGATCAGGTCTCGGCCTTCCACCAATTTGTGTACATCATATCCCATACCAACGCGCATGATAAATCCTCCTTGCATTTTGATAAACTTAAAAGTATTATACTATATTATAGTGAAAAAACCTATCAACTTTTTATAATAGAAGGAGTTCTTTATGGAAACATTGCAGAAATTAGAACAGGAAGCTTACGAAGCAGCCTGCGAAATATTAGAAATTGCGAAATTAAAAAAAGGGAATTTATTTGTTGTAGGATGTTCTACCAGCGAAGTCATTGGTGGAAAGATCGGTACCGCATCAAGCCCAGAAACTGCTAACGCTGTCTTTGCAGGAATTTATCGTGCAGCGAAAGAACATGACATTTATCTTGCAACTCAGTGCTGTGAACACTTAAACCGCGCACTGATCATGGAAGCAGAAGCTGCTGACAAATTCGGCTATGAAGAAGTTAATGTGGTTCCACAACCAAAAGCCGGCGGTTCTTTCTCAACTGCTGCATACCACACTTTCAAAGAACCTGTTGCAGTTGAACATATCAAGGCTCATGCCGGAATGGATATTGGTGATACACTCATTGGAATGCATTTAAAAGATGTGGCAGTGCCGGTGAGAATCAGTCATAAAACAATCGGTGAAGCACATGTAACCTGTGCCCGTACAAGAGCAAAATTTATTGGCGGCATCCGTGCCAACTATGACGAATCAAAACTGTAAGTAAAAAATCGGGAGGACTTAATCGTCTTCCCGATTTTTATGTTCATGCTTGCGTTTCATATGCATGCGCAATGTTGTTAAAGAAGCAGCCAGATTTTCACTCTGTACTACAATGCCCTCCGGCACGATCAAATGTGTCGGCGCATAATTCCAGATTGCACCTACACCACAAGACACCAGCTGATTGCAAACTGTCTGTGCTTTTGATGCCGGAACTGTAATAATACCGATACGAACATGATTTTTCCTGCAAAATTGTTCCAATTTGGACATAGGATAAATCTTTTTCCCTTTATTAGTCTGAAATTCTTCAGGATATAAGTCAAATCCTGCCAGTACATTCATACCGGATGCTTCAAATCCATTATAATTTAATAAAGCTTCTCCCAGACTGCCAACACCAACCACTACCGCATTGACGGTACTGTTAATGTCTAAAAAGTCTTCAATATCTTCAATCAGATCTTCACGCAAATACCCCAATTTGCGGCGACCACCATCAGATACTTTTGCCAAATCCTTGCGCACCAGAACATCTCCCAAATCCAGCGCTTTTGCAATTTGGGTCGCAGATATATTTTCCACAGTATCCGGTAATGATTTCAGATAATTCAAATAAATCGGCAGCCTTATAAGCAGCTTTTTAGATAAGTTTGTTGATTCCATTTTATCTCCTTTGTGTTCCTCCCCCCGGAAACACTCTAAATCAGAGGGGGAATGAGGCACCCCCCCTCTGTCAGGCATTGATTAGTCGTTATAACCAACTCTCGCCTCATAAGTAGTATGCAGTAATTCATGCGCTTTATGTGAATTTGGTTTTCCTAAGAAATCTTCGTACAGTTTCTGTACCTGAGGATTCTTATGAGACTGACGAAGTGTCTGTCTTTCATCTTCACTGTATAAAGCATTTGCTCTCTTTTCTTTATATGTGTCAAGAATGTCGTCATCTTCATTTGGTAAGAAGCATGAGCGAATGATAGGCTGGCCACCGCCTGCGATACATCCTCCAGGACATCCCATTACTTCGATAAAGTGATATTTTGACTTACCCTCGCGAATTTCATCTAAAAGAACTTTTGCATTCTTCATACCATGAGCAATCGCTACATTTACAGTCATATCATTGATTTCAAGGGAAGCTTCACGAATTCCTTCGAATCCACGAACTGCTTCAAATTTAATTGCTTCGTGTTCTTTTCCTGTTAATACAAAGTAAACTGTACGGAGCGCTGCTTCCATAACACCACCTGTAACACCGAAAATAACACCTGCACCTGTATAATCTCCCATCAGATCCTGATCGAATTCTTCGTCTGGAAGGCGATTGAAGATAATACCTGCACGTTTGATCATGCGGGCAAGTTCTCTTGTAGTAAGAACTGCATCTACATCTTTGATGCCATCTACCTGCATCTGATCACGTTCTTTTTCATCTTTTTTCGCTGTACATGGCATGATAGATACAACAAAGATATCTTTTGGATCAAGGCCATTCTTTTCAGCATAGTAAGATTTGATAATTGCACCCTGCATCTGGTGCGGTGATTTACAAGATGATAAATGTCCAAGTAAATCGCCATAGTTGTATTCTGCATAGTTGATCCAGCCTGGTGAGCAGGATGTGATCATTGGAAGTGTACCGCCATTCTGGATACGTCCTAATAATTCTGTACCTTCTTCCATGATTGTAAGGTCAGCTGCGAAGTTTGTATCGTAAACTTTGTCGAAGCCAAGGCGTTTTAATGCTGCAACCATTTTACCAGTAACAGCTGTTCCAACCGGCATACCGAATTCTTCGCCAAGTGCTGCACGAACTGCAGGTGCAGTCTGAACAACTACATGTTTGCCGGCTTTCATAGCGGCATCAACTTTTCCGATTTCAGATTTTTCCATTAATGCACCTGTTGGACATACGCTTACACACTGTCCGCATAAGATACATGGAGAGTTTGCCATAGAGCGGTTTTCAGCCGGTGCAACAATTGTTTTAAATCCACGGTTTTCAAATCCTAAGATCCCCATGCCGTGAGCATTCTGACATCTTGCAACACAACGTCCGCAAAGGATACATTTGGATGTATCACGAATGATAGATGGTGTCAGTTCATCTACAGTTACAGGAGTTTTTACACCCTGGTAACGTCCTTCACGAGCGCCTGTAATGCTTGCTACATGAAGAAGTTCACACTGACCATTTTTATCACACTGCTGACAGTTCTGATTGTGATTTGAAAGTAATAATTCTACAGATACACGACGTGCTTCTGCTGCTTTTGGACTGGAAATTGTAATTTCCATTCCTTCATTTACCGGGTAAACACAGGAAGCTACAAGGCCTCTTGCGCCTTTGACTTCAACAAGACATACGCGGCAAGAACCATTGGAGCATTCTCCGTGATTAAATGCACATAAAGAAGGGATTTCATAACCACAGGCTTTTGCTGCTTCAAGAATGGTTAAACCTTCTTCTACCTGATAGGCTACGCCTTCAATTTTGATATTCACTTTAGCCATTTTCTAGTCCTCCCACTTATTTCTTTGTGATTGCTTTTGGACGGCATGTTGCCATACAAGCACCACATTTCACACATTTTGTAGTATCGATCTGGTAAGAAGGAAGTTTCTTGCCAGGTGCAATATAATCAGTTTTCTGAATTGCATCTGCCGGACATGCTTTCGCACATCTGCCACAACCTACACAGTTGTCCTGTTCGATTACATAGTTCATAAGATTCTTACAAACTTTTGCAGGACATTTCTTGTCAACGATGTGTGCAATGTATTCATCACGGAAATGTGTCATTGTAGAGATAATTGGATTTGCTGCTGTCTGTCCAAGAGCACATAAGGAGTTTGCCTGAACTGCTCTTCCAAGTTCTTCTAATTCTTCTAAATCCTGCATTGTACCATTACCTTCTGTGATACGTGTAAGGATTTCTAACATACGTTTTGTACCGATACGGCATGGTGTACATTTACCACAGGATTCATCACAAATGAATTCCATGTAGAATTTTGCAACGTCAACCATACAGTTATCTTCGTCCATAACGATGGCACCACCGGAACCCATCATAGATCCGCGTGCAACAAGGTTATCAAAGTCGATTGCTTCATCTAAGTCAGCTGCTGTTAAGCATCCGCCTGAAGGACCACCTGTCTGGATAGCCTTGAATTCTTTACCATCTGGAATACCGCCACCGATATCATAGATTAATTCACGAAGTGTTGTTCCCATAGGAATTTCTACAAGACCAACGTTATTTACTTTACCACCAAGAGCAAATACTTTTGTTCCTTTGGATCTTTCTGTACCGCAGTTTGCAAATTCGCCTGCGCCTTCTCTTAAAATGTATGGAACACATGCAAGTGTTTCTACGTTATTTACGATAGTTGGTTTGCCCCAAAGACCTTTCACTGCTGGGAAAGGTGGACGTGGACGTGGCATACCTCTCTTACCTTCGATAGAGTTTAAGAGTGCTGTTTCTTCACCACATACGAACGCACCGGCACCAAGACGAATATGAGCCTGGAAGCTGAATCCTGAACCCATGATGTTTTCACCAAGGATACCTGCTTCATTCATCTGATTGATCGCATTCTGGAGACGATTTACAGCGATTGGATATTCTGCACGAACGTAGAAGTAACCTTCTGTAGCACCGATTGCATAACCAGCGATCATCATACCTTCGATAACTGCGTATGGATTACCTTCTAAGATAGAACGGTCCATGAATGCACCTGGGTCACCTTCGTCACCATTACATACAACGTATTTCTGATCTGCTTCGTTTGCATATGCGAAAGACCATTTACGACCTGTTGGGAAACCTGCACCACCACGGCCGCGAAGTCCTGCTGCTAATACTTCATCGATAACTTCCTTTGGTTCCATAGTAAGAGCACGTTTTAAGCCCTGGAATGCACCATAGCCCATTGCTTCTTCAATATTTTCAGGATTGATAACACCGCCGCCGTGAAGAGCGATTCTGCGCTGTTTTTTATAGAAGTTAATATCTTCCTGTTTTGCTACTTTTTCACCTGTTAATGGTTCAATATAGAGAAGTCTTTCTACGATTTCTCCACCAATAATGTCTTTTTCAAAGATTTCTTCCACGTCTTCCGGTTTTACGAGACGGTAAAGTGTGTCTTCCGGATAAATCTTTACGAAAGGACCCTGAGAACAGAAACCAAAACATCCAACGATGTTGACTGTCACTTTATCTTCCATATTATTTTTTGCAACTAATTCTTCAAAAGCTGATTTGATGTCCATAGAGTTAGAAGAAAGACATCCTGTACCACCGCAAAGTAAAATGGCACGTTTTCCGTTAGAGCCATCTAATTTTGCATTCAGGGCATCTGTACAGCTACAGATTTTAGCATCTAATTCATTAAAGTTTTTCATTAGTTGTTACCTCCCATCCCGCGATATTCTTCTACAACGGATGCAACCATGTCCACTGTCATCTTTGGATATACTTTGCCGTTAATAGAAACTGCCGGAGCAATCCCACATGCACCGATGCAGCGAAGTGCATCAATTGTAAATAATCCATCAGCAGTTGTTTCGCCTGGAGCAACGCCAAGAATTTCTGAGAATTTATCAATAATCTGCTGAGCACCTTTTACATAGCATGCAGTTCCTAAACAGCATCCAATGACATATTTTCCTTTTGGTTCTAAAGAGAAGAATGAATAAAATGTTACAACACCATAGATTTCAGCTACGGAAATGCCAGTCTTCTCGGATACGATTTGCTGTACATCCAACGGAATATATCCGTATTCATTCTGGATGTCACTTAAGATCATCATAAGTGGTGTTTTTTCGTTTACGTATCTGTCACAGATTTCGCAAATCTTCTTTACACCTGCTTCACTGATATGACCCATAATTAGCCTCCTTATTAAATAGAAATTTATTGATAAAAGTTTTATTGATACCAAGGTATCGTTAAAAAAAATTTGGGCACCCCCCTATTCGGGGATGCCCAAATTTATAGACATATGTAGTTTTCTTTTTTTACATAATGTAAACATCTTATGTCTCCGTTCATTTTATCCTGCTTATTATATCCATCACTCTTGCAAAAAACAATAAAAATATGTTAAAATATCTATAGTTTTAATCTATTAATATTTCAATATCAATAAAGGAATATCTATATGAACTACAACTATTTACTTTATTTTTCCGTTCTTGCCGAAACGGAACACTACACACAGGCTGCTGCCCGTCTGGGTATTTCCCAGCCGTCTCTTAGCAGCGCCATTCACAATCTGGAGAATGAACTTGGAGGAGCCAAACTATTTGAAAAAGTGGGAAGAAATATCCGTCTGACCGATCACGGACGTTTTTACCAGCAAAAAGTAGATGCCGCATTAAAAGAACTTCATTCTGCATCTCTCATCCTCCGAAACAGTAAAGACGATGCTCCTATTGTCATTCGACTAGGAGTTGTATCCGGAACACTATCCAGTGCAGCCGCAGATATCATTGCAAAATACATAGAGGAAAACAAACGTATCCGACTTCAGATTACTGAAAGCTCTGCTGAAAATCTGATGTCTCTTTTACGACAGGAAAAACTGGATATGGCCATTGTAGATTCCACTTCCAGAGATCCCAGCTTCCATTTCCGTATTTTGGGCAAACGAAGCTTCTACATTGCTCTGCCAAAATCGCATCCTCTTGCTGAAAAAGAAATTATTTACCCTGAGGAAATATTCCAGTTACCACAGGTCGTATTTAATTATGACCTTGGGAATAGCTTCAAGGAATGGGCTACAGGCTCACCAAGTGATGAAAATGTTGTCTGTCAGGTAGACACTGCTCAATCCGCTCTGGATATGGTAGCTGCAGGGGTAGGTATTGCTTTCATCCCGGACTCCTGTGTTCGTGAACATGAAAACATCCGATATATTCTCCTGGACAACTGGCACCAGGCACTTTACATGTGCATTCTGTATGATAAATGGCTGGAACCATCCATCTGGCAGTTCCGTGAAAATGTTATGAATGCCATCCGAAGCTCTTTTCCTCAAAAATAACACAACGCAAAAGCGGAGAAACACTTCCCAAGTGTATCTCCGCTTTCCTATTTATATATTCATGTGCTTAGATAACAATATTTTATGAAGCTTCGCTTCTGTCTTTCATCTGCATTCGAAGCTTCGTAATGGATGCTGCAAAGCTCTCATTCTGAAGCACCACATGATCCGGAACATTTAAATGTACCGGTGTAAAATTCCAGATTCCTTCTACCCCCGTAGATACTAACTGATCACAAACCTTCTGCGCATTCTCAGCCGGAACCATCACGATTCCAATCTGCACCTGATGTTCTTCACAGACTTTTTCCAATTGATTGATCGGATAAATGGTTTTGTCTTCAACATTGCGTTTCTTAGCGCAGTTCATATCAAATCCACCAACAATATGTAATCCTGATGATTCAAATCCTCCATAGGAAAGTAAAAGCTGCAGCATTTCACCTTTTCCTGCCACAACAGCATTGATTGTACTTTTCACACCTAAAAATGATTCGATATCATTGATCAATTCTTCGCAAGGATAACCCAGCTTACATCTTCCACCGTCAGAAACCTTTGCAAGATCTTTTCGCACGGAAACTTCTCCTAAGCCCAATGCACTTGCTATCTTCGTTGCAGATATGTTTTTCGTGCTTTCCGGAAGTGCCTTAATATAATTCAGATAAATCGGCATTCTGGCAAGCATATTATTCGAAATCTTCTTCGACTCCATTTTTTTCTCCTTATGATTCTTTCCCTAATTCCCAAACAAACTCTTATTTTTTCATCCCTATTATTATATTTTCGTTTTACCACGAAACCAATAGGTTTTCAAAAGTTTATCTATAGTTTTAAACTATAGATTTGCACAAAAAAAGAAGAAAGGCTCATCACCTTTCTCCTTTTCGTCGTATTTTATCTGTGATTATGTAATAATTCGTGAGCTTTTCCTTTGAAATATCCATTGTAGAATACATCCATCAATGGGTTTTCATCAGATTTCTTAATTACCATTGCACCATCTGCTGAGTAAAGACCTGCAGCTCTTGCAGCTTTATGACGAGGACCAGCAGGAATTGGCTGACCGCCACCCATGATACATCCACGGCGACATGCCATAACTTCGATCAGATGATATTCTTTTTCACCATTCTGAACCTGTTCCATAACCTTGCGGGCATTTGCAAGACCACTGACTACGCAGATCTTAACGTCCATTCCATTGTAAGGAACCACTGTTTCTTTGATACCTTCTTCTCCACGGATACCGCATTTTGCGATTGCGTCCAATGTTGCTGTATCATGTCCATCTGCCAGTCTTCTAAGAACCGCTTCTGTTACACCACCGGTTACACCAAAGATCACACCTGCGCCGGAACCGATACCAAACGGCATATCGCAGCTTTCTGATTCAATCTTATCGAATGCAATACCGGCGTTTTTGATCATACGGATAAGTTCTGTTGTTGTAATAACAGCATCTGTATCTTTTTCGCCTTTTGTATAACTGTCTTCTCTGACTGCTTCCATCTTCTTCGCTGTACATGGCATGATAGAAACTACAAATGTTTTCTTACCTTCTGCATGTTCAGGATCTCTGTACCATTCTTTTAAGACAGCTGAGAACATCTGCTGTGGAGAACGGCATGTAGAAACATTTTCTTTCATATCAGGGAACTGATCACCAACAAATTTTACCCATGCAGGACAGCAGGATGTAAGAAGTGGTAATTTTCCGCCATTTTTCACTCTGTCGAGGAATTCAGCACTTTCTTCCATGATAGTAAGGTCAGCTGTATAAGTTGTATCGTAAACTTCATCAAAGCCCATTGCATGTAAAGAAGCTACGATCTTGCCCATTACATTTTCGCCATTTTTCATGCCGAATGCATCGCCAACTGCAACTCGAACAGCCGGAGCAATCTGAGCAACTACTCTTGTATTCTTATCACCAAGCGCTTCCCAAACTTCATCCATATGTGTACGGATTGTAAGAGCACCTGTTGGACAGAATACACGGCACTGACCACAGCTTACACAGTCAGTTGCTGATAATTTCTTTTCAAATGCAGGAGTAACGGTTGCTTCTGTACCACGATTTGCAAAGCCTAAAACGCCAAGACCCTGTAATTCTGAACAGACGCGAACACAGTTACCGCATAAAATACATTTGTTAGGGTCACGTACGATTGCAGGAGAGCTGTAATCGACTGGACGGATTTCATTATAGTTATCATAACGAACTTTTAATACACCCATGCTGTGAGCAAGTTCCTGTAATTTACATTCGCCGCTCTTTACACATGTTGTACAGTCTCTGCAGTGAGCTGCAAGAAGCAGTTCCACGATTAATTTACGATGCTTACGAAGTCTTTCTGTATGTGTGTAGATGACCATTCCATCTCTTGGTTCTTCTGAACAGGATGCAAATAATCTTCCTCTGTCATCTTCTACAGTACAAAGACGGCATGCACCGAATGTAGATAATTCCGAATGATAGCACAGTGTAGGGATGTCAATACCGGCTTTTCGGATAATACTTAATACATTTTTTTCATCGGTAAATTCAACTTTTTTACCGTTAATTGTCATATATCCCATAAGTCACCCTCCTATGCTTCCACGTAGATTGCGCCAAATGCACAGTTATCTTTACATGCACCACACTTGATACATTTTGTACTGTCAATTGTAAATGGTTCTTTCACTTTACCGGAAATTGCATTTACAGGACAGTTCTTCGCACATTTGCTGCAGCCCTTACAAAGTTCAGGGTTGATCACATATTTACGAAGTGCTGTACAAGTCTTCGCTCTACATTTCTTATCTACGATATGTTCAATGTATTCGTCACGGAATGTACTTAATGTACTAAGTACCGGAAGCGGAGCACTCTTACCTAATCCGCAAAGAGCCATGCTCTGGATCATGGTTGCAAGTTCTTCCAGTTTATCTAAATCTTCCATTTCACCATTGCCGTTAACGATCTTTTCAAGAATGTCAAGCATTCTCTTTGTACCTTCACGACATGGAACACATTTTCCACAGGATTCTCTCTGAGTGAAGCTCATGAAGAAACGGGCAACTTCTACCATACAGGTATTCTTGTCCATAACTACCATACCGCCGGAACCAACGATGGCGTTGAATTTCTTAACAGAATCAAAATCAAGTGGCTCGTCTAAATGTTTTTCAGTTAAACATCCGCCGGATGGTCCACCAATCTGAACAGCCTTAAATTCTGCACCGTCTTTTAAGCCGCCGCCGATATCGAAAATGATTTCTCGTAAAGTAGATCCCATCGGAACTTCAATCAGACCTGTGTTTTCAATAGCACCGGTTAAGGAGAATGTCTTACATCCAGGGCTTCCTGCTGTACCGATAGAGCGGAACCAGTCAGCACCATCAAGAATAATCTTTGGAACGTTTGCATAAGTTTCAACGTTATTTAATACAGTTGGTTTTTCCCACAGACCTTTTTCTACTGTACGAGGCGGTTTTACTCGTGGCATACCACGGTTACCTTCGATAGATGCTGTCAGAGCAGAACCTTCACCACATACAAATGCACCTGCACCACGGTTAATATGTAAATGGAAATTAAAATCTGTTCCTAAAATATTGTCGCCTAAAAGGCCTTTTTCTTCCAGCTGGGCAATTGCTCCGCGAAGTCTTGTAACGGAGTTTGGATATTCTGCACGAACGTAAATGTAACCGTGTTCTGCTTTTACTGCATAGCCGGCAATCATCATACCTTCGATCAGTTTGAATGGGTCACCTTCCATTACGGAACCATCCATAAATGCACCCGGGTCACCTTCATCACCGTTACATACAACAAAACGTTCTGTTTCTTTCTGACGCGCAACCTGTTTCCATTTTCTTCCGCATGGGAAGCCGCCGCCTCCACGTCCGCGAAGACCGGATTTATCAACTTCATCAATGACTTCATCTCTGGTCATATCAAACATTGCTTTTGTCAGTGCTCTGAATCCACCTGCTGCCAGGTATTCATCTAAGGATTCTGCATCAACCTTACCGCAGTTTTCCAAAACGATTCTTGTCTGTTTTGCGATAAATGGGATTTCGTCCGGACTTGTATAATGTGTATCCCCTTTAGAATATAAAAGTCTCTGGATGACTGTATCACCAAGGACAGTCTGTTCGAAAATTTCACGGCAATCTTCCGGCTGAACTTTCACGTACTGAACAACCTGATCACCTTTCTGAATACGAACCAGAGGTCCAAGTTCACAGAAACCCTGACATCCTGTTTTCTTTACGCCCACTTTGTCGTGTTCATGTTTGTCATGAGGCGCAAATTCTAATTTGATTCCGTCCAGTCCAGCTGTCAGTTCCTGGAAAATTTCATGAATTTTATTGGAACCTGTTGCAATACAACCTGTACCTGAACAGACTAAAATGCGGCAATCATAAGAAGCAAGTTCTTCTTCTGCCGATTTTCTGATATCTAACAATTCTTCTTTCGTTTTAATCATCAGCCCTTACCTCTCAATTCTTCAATTACTGCAAGTGCTTTTTCCGGAGTCATGGCAGGATATACGTCCTCGTTGACCATCATGGTTGGTGCAAGTCCGCAGGCTCCAAGACAGGAAACTGTTTCAACAGTGAATAACATGTCATCTGTCGTATGTTTCTTTTTGCTAAGTCCAAGTTCTTTCCAAAGAGCTTCCAGAACCGGTGTGGATTTACGTACGTGGCAAGCTGTTCCGTCACAAACTTTAATGACATATTTTCCTTTTGCCTCGAAGGAAAAGTTTTCATAGAAAGTCGCAACACTGTAAGCTTTTGTTTCAGTAATACCAATTTCTTTAGCTACGTAAGTGAGGAGTTCTCCCGGCAGATAGCGGTATTCTGCCTGAATGTCCTGCATGATAGGAATTAACGAACTGGCTTTTCGTCCATAATGCTCAATAATCTCGTCTGTTTTGTCGTAATAAGACTTATCCAGCATATTTGGTTCCCTCCTTATTATTTTATTTGTGCGCTTTGCACATATTTTTGTTTTAAATTATACTATTTCCGTGCAAAAATATCAATAACATATTATCGATATGCAAGTATTTATTGCCAGAAAACGCTTGCTCAAAACTCGAATTTTACAAAGCTCTTGTATAAATATTTTTTCAGTGATATAGTATTATCTGTCAGAACGACAGGCAGATTTTGCCGTTTTATCAGACAAGGAGAATTAAATATGGAAAACAAAACAACAAAAGGCACCCGTGGTATGGTAGAACTTGCCTTAATGTCAGCAATCGTCATTGTTATGGCTATGACCCCGCTTGGATATTTAAAGACACCTTTCCTCTCCATTACCCTGCTTACAATTCCTGTGGCTGTAGGAGCAATCGTCCTTGGACCAAAAGGAGGCGCGATTTTAGGAGCAGTATTTGGTGCTACAAGCTTTGCCCAGGCATTGTCCGGAAGCGGAATGAGTGCCTTTTTACTTCAGGCAAGTCCCCTTGGAACCGCATTTTTATGCTTTGTACCTCGTATTTTAGAAGGTTTTTTATGCGGACTGATTTTCAAGGTATTACGAAAAGCAAACCTGAAAAAGACTGCTTATTACATTGCAGGTTTTTCCTGCCCGATCTTAAATACCGTATTTTTTATGGGAACTTTAGTGGCTATCTTTTATCAGACAGAATATATTCAGAATCTGGTAACATCCTTGAACGTGTCCAATCCCCTGACATTCATTGTCGCTCTGGTAGGAATTCAGGGACTCATCGAAGCAGGTGTATGCGGTATTTTATCAAGTATTATTTCCTCTACACTGGCGAAAGCATTAAAACGATAATTTTTTCAATAACAAAAGCTTCTTAGAACTTTTCTTTAATAGTTCTTAGAAGCTTTTATGATACTTTCGATTATTTAAAATAAGCTTAAACATTTTCTTTTTCATCAATAAATGAATGCAGCTCTCTGGTCAAATGTTCCATTTTTACTTCAAAGTCCTGCTCATGATCAATGATCCTATGATGGGGATGGCCTTTCCATGCCTTGATCAGTTTATCATCCAGCTCTCTCGCCTGCTCCAGCGTTTCAATTCTTGCCCCGTTATTAGAGAGCGTATAAGCATCCTCTTCGCCTTTCGCAGCAGTTTCCAGATGAAAAACAGCATCATACCAGTTTCTTGTCTTTTCTTCCGAAAATTCCATACCATCCAACAGCATTGCAAATTCTTCGTCTGTCATATAGACCTTATTGTCAAGGAAACCTCTGTCAAAAATGATGACCATTTTTTTCTGCGGCATACGATTTGCTGCCTCTATAAAAATCTGTTCTTTCGCATACTGAAGTCTTAACTGGCAGAACTGATAATCCACATTGGTAATGCATGTCCACGGAGCGACCCCACCGGAAATCAATTCTGTAGCTGTCTCCGGACAGAAGATCGGGGTATATCCCTTTTCTTCCAATGCATCCTTAATATATGCCAGAGCGGTTGTCTTTCCTGCACATGGACCACCTGTAATTACCACCTTATAGATCAGTTTTTCGTTCACTGTACCTTCCCCTCGACTCATTATTTCGCTGTTCTTTCTTTCAGAATCGCGTCTAAAATCTTATCTGCCACATCGTCTTTACTCATTAATGGAAGCTGCTCTCCGCCTTTTCTTGTAATGACTGTCACCACATTGGTATTGGTTCCAAATCCGGCGCCTTCCACCTTTAAATTATTTGCAATGACCATATCCAGATTCTTTTTCACAAGCTTTGTGATGGAGTTTTCCAGCATGTTTTCTGTTTCCATAGAAAATCCACAGAGGAACTGTCCTTCTCTTTTATGCTCCCCAAGATATGCCAAAATGTCCTTTGTGCGTTCCAATGCAATGCTCAGATCGCCATCCTTTTTCTTCACTTTTTCTGTGGCAACCACTGCCGGTCTGTAATCCGCAACTGCTGCAGTTTTAATAATGATATCCTGTTTTGCCGCGCGTGTTGTTACCGCCTGGAACATATCTTCTGCGCTTACTGCATCTACCACCTCTACAAATGGCGGCGCCGGAAGCTCTGTCGGTCCGCTGACAAGTGTGACATTGGCCCCTCTCATCGCTGCTGCTTTTGCTACTGCATAGCCCATTTTTCCAGTAGAATGGTTTGTAATGTATCTGACAGGATCGATTGCTTCCCGGGTAGGGCCTGCTGTTACCAGCACATTGACCCCTTCTAAATCCTTTTCAGTTACCAGCGCTTTTAAAATATATTGTAACAAAAGTTCCGGTTCCGGCATTTTTCCTTCACCTGTGTCACCACATGCCAAATATCCGCTGGCTGGATCGATCACTTCCATACCATAGCATTTTAAAAGCTTAATATTATCCTGAACAATAGAATTTCTGAACATTCTTGTATTCATGGCTGGTGCCACGATTTTTGGACACTGACAAGCCAAAATTGTAGTTGTCAACATATCATCAGCCAGTCCATGAGCCATTTTCGCAATCACATTTGCTGACGCCGGCGCTATCAACGCCACATCTGCTTTCTTCGCGATAGATACATGTTCCACACTGAACTCAAAATTTCTATCAAAGGTATCTACAAGACACTTATTTCCAGTTAATGTTTCAAATGTAATCGGATGAATGAAATTCGTCGCATTTTTTGTCATGATTACATGTACATCACAATGCAGCTTTACCAGTGCACTTGCGAGACTTGCGATCTTATATGCAGCGATACTTCCGCTGACTCCTAAAATAACTGTTTTTCCTTTTAACATTGTTTTATCCTCTTTTATAAAAACCCATTTTCGGGCATACTTCACCTATTAAACTGAGTATAGCAAAGTGCGTTGCTTTTTACAAGGTCAAGTGTTAAACTAAACCTAGCAAAACCAATGTGAAATCGGAGGAAGATTATGATTTTAGCAATTGATATTGGAAATACGAACATCGTTGTAGGATGTTTTGATAAAGATGATGTATTGTTTGTAGAACGCGTTTCTACTGACCATACAAAAACAGAGCTGGAATATGCCATCAGCCTAAAGAACGTGCTGGAAATTTACGGCATCCATCCAAAGCAGGTGGAAGGCGGTATCATCTCTTCCGTTGTTCCTCCACTGACCAATGTATTAAAAGCTTCTGCTGAAAAGATCATTACTGGTGATGTTCTCGTGGTGGGCCCAGGTGTAAAAACAGGTTTAAATATCTTAATGGACAATCCTGCTTCTGTGGGAAGCGATCTGATCGTCGATGCGGTCGCTGCCATCCATGAATATCCAGTCCCATTGATCTTTGTGGATATGGGAACCGCTACGACCATTTCTGTAGTTGACGAGGAAAAACGTTACCGTGGCGGTATGATTCTGCCGGGCATCCGTGTTTCCATGGATTCCTTGACCGCCCGAACTGCACAGCTTCCGCATATCAGTGTAGAGCCGCCAAAGAGGCTCATCGGTCGAAACACCATTGACTGTATGAAGAGCGGTATGATCTACGGAAATGCTTCCTGTGTAGACGGAATGATCCGAAGAATCAAAAAGGAATTGGGTCGTGAAGATGTAACGGTCATCGCAACCGGCGGACTATCAAAAGTTATCATTCCTTACTGTGAAGAAAAGATTATTTACGATAACGAACTTTTGTTAAAAGGCTTACGCTTAATCTACGAAAAGAACAAATAATTAATGGGGCGGAAAATCCGCCCCATTAATTATTTCTTTCGTTTAAATTTCTTAATAAACGCTCCCCATTTTTCCAGTCTTTCGACCTTTCCCAGATTTTTCTGGACCGTTTTGGCATCACGCTCTACTCGTTTATCCGGATATCTGTGACGATAGTCTTCCACCACGTTTTCCATTTCTCTTTCCTTCAGCTTCTTAAACACATACTTGCTGATCAAATAATAAATGACCGCAAATGTCGGAACTCCGATGATCATTCCCACAAATCCAAATAAATCTCCAAACACAAGGATTGAGAACAGCACCCAGATACTTCCAAGGCCTGTACTCTGTCCGAGAATCGTAGGTCCCAAAATATTTCCATCAAACTGCTGTAAAATAAAGATAAAGATCACAAAATACAATGCCTGAATCGGACTTACCGTTAAAATCAGGATTGCACTCGGTATTGCTCCGATAAACGGACCGAAAAATGGAATGATATTCGTTACACCTACAATCGTACTGATCAGTACCGGATATGGCATATCCATCAGAGAAACGCAGATAAAGCACAGAATACCAATAATCAAAGAATCCACCAGTTTTCCTCTGATAAATCCACCGAAACACTGATCCATCTCATAAGTAATCTCAAAGATCGTATCCACATATTTCTGTGGTGCAACTGCTCTGACGATCATTTTTGCCTGACGTTTTAATTTATCTACAGAACTAAGCACATAGATACATACGATGATTCCGATGACAAAATCAAACAAAAACCAGAAAACCGAAATTACACTGGCAGAAAGGCTTGTAATGATTTCCTGCGCTTTCGGAATCAAGGTCTGGGTAAACCAGTTCTGTAACTGAGTTGAAGAATTTTCCAGTGCCACACCTGCTGCCTGCTGAAGCTTTGGATTATCACTTAAGATCGTTCCAATCCATTCAGAGAGGCTCTCTACCATCCCCGGCATTCCGATGACGATAGAAGTGATACTGTCTACCAACTGTGGAAGCAGCATCCACAAAAGCAGATAAATTGCGATGCCAAATATGATCAGCCCTGCAAAAATACCAACAGAATTGGTAACCCTCTTAAATCTGTCTCCGGTCATTTTGTCCAGATACGCTGTAATTGCCTGACTGATTGGGTAGATTAAATAAGCCATGACACAGCCAATGATAAATGGCATCAACGTATTTGCAGCCGCTTTTAAATAATTTCCTACTACATCCAATTTAAATAAAAAGAAGAAAAAGAGGATACTTAGGGAAATCGCCCCAAATCCTGCAATCATTAGATATAAATATTTGCCAAACTCCTGTTTTTTCAAAAGCTATTCTTCCTCTCTTTCCTGTTCTTTATATTCCTGTGCAAGCCGTTTTAAGGTATCCGGCTCTTTTTCAACAAATTCCAACTCTACTACCGGATTGGTCTGCTTCATCCAATGCCATCCATAATAAAACAGAATGATTGAAATACAGGTCGCAAGACAATAACCTACCAGGCTGTTTAAGATATGTTCAAACACTCTGCTTTCTGACAGTAAAATTACAAAAAGATTTGCTGACATATGCGCAATACATGGTGCCCATAAAGAATCGTAGCGCTCATACAGCCACGCAAAGAATAATCCCAGGAAAAACGCATACACTGCCTGAACCACATTCAGATGATAGATTCCAAATACCAGCGCACTAAAGATCATCGCTTTTTTCTTTCCCCAATAGCGTTTCATTCGAAGGTATGTAACTCCGCGCATGCTGACTTCCTCTACGATGCAGGCAAAAATCCCGGCACTTAAAATCTGAAGAATCAATCCTCCTCCATAAAGCACCTCATTGGTATCTTCATAGCCCGTAAAAATGATCGGAAGCGGTGTCAATGAAATAATATTATTCATGGCAAGTGCCAAAGCTGCGCCGGAAACAATAATCGCCAGATAGTCTTTGACCGATATTGGAATGTTTTTCTTCACTTCCCCTGCTTTTTCGCAGTCTTTTTTATACATTCGATAATAAATTGGAATGCAGATCAGAGCTGAAACCAGAATAAAGCCTACCGCATATTCATAATACATGTCCATCACACCATTTGTAATGGTGTCTGTACTTACCATTCCTCTTTCATCCGCATGAGTCAGGCTGCTTACAATGCTAAGCACCATGGTGCCAAAAATAGAAACCACATTCTGTGCAATCAGATAAATGACCAATGGCCATAATACATTCCAGATTTTTACTAATAAGGATTCTTTTCTCAATCCATTACCTTCCTTCTACTACAGTTTTAATATAATTCCCGGTATTTCTTCCTGCATCCTCCCCGATCAAATTCAGCCCCTGCTGGGTAAAATGAATTCCATCTTCCATGTAAGGCGGCTCACTGATCGTTTTGGCGATCGTAGATGCCATTATAAAATTTTCGTCCGTCTCACAAAGGTTTTCCTGTACTGACTGAATATAGGAGGTGTCAATAACTTCCTCTCCCATGATCACGTTCCCAATCTGGATTACAAAACATTTCTCCACGCCATAAGGCTGCAGCGTATAAAGAAGCTGCTGCATACCGCCTATGTACTGATCAGAGGTGGTTGCCAGATAAGCATCTGTCTCTCCCTGAAACCAGACCATATAAATGTGTCTGATATTGACCTGCTGTTCCATCATTACACGCTTTGCATTTTCCAGTCTCTCGATTACATCTTCCACCAGATAATTATTAAAGGAACTAATCTGGGCCGATCCACGGGACGCCGAAACTGCGACCACTCGTTGCTTTGTTTCTTTATAATACGCATTGACAAAAGCTGTTACCAGTGACCCTCCTCTTGGGATCAGCTCACGGTCATCCAAAAAGCCTTCTTTATGTTCGTTTTCTCCAAATGGCTCAGACAGAATGCAAAGCTCCTCCGGCTGAGTGATGGCACGATATTCATAGCCTGCGCCCTTGATAAGTTCCGGAGCCCCTTCTGCATTTCCGCCGGCACCGCTCATATTGCTCTGTCCCATGAACAGGATCAGGTCTGCTTCTTTCAATGTATAATAGTCATGATATAGAAAGATGCCAGTTCCCACAGCCATACAGATCACAAGGATCACTGTCAGAAGTCTGGACCATTTATTCTTTAACATTTTTGTGTTCCTTTAGAAATCAATAGATAGTATCAGTATAACCTAAAATTTGCAAAAACGCCACTAAAGAAGCGTAAAAATAAAATCAAAAAACATCTATACCCTCGAGAACGCACTTCGTACAGCGTCTCTCGAATATAGATGTTTTTTGTCTTCTCTTACATTCTCTCTGGTGCTTCAAATCCCAGCACGTCGATACATGTTTCTAATACTTTTCTAGTGAGAACAAGAAGGGCAATATAAGATGCCTGTTTCTTTTCATCCTCTTCTCCCATGATTTTTGTTTCATGGTAGAACTTGTTAAATGCATTTGCCAGGTCATAGATAAATGCACAAACTTTATGTGGTGCATGTTCTTCACATGCGTTTTCCATCATTGCATTGAATTTTGTGAGCTCTAACATCAGTGCTTTTTCACTGTCATTTGTTGCTTCACCAATGGTCAGGCTGTTTACACCACCCTTTACTTCTTCGTATTTTCTTAAAATTGATTTAATACGGGCGATTGTATAAAGGATGTATGGGCCTGTATCACCTTCAGAAGAAGTAAATCTGTCGATATCGAAAATATAATCTTTGGAAGCCTGATTTGACAAATCACCATATTTTACAGCAGAAAGGCCTACGATCTTCGCTGTTGCTCTTGCTTCTTCTTCTGTCATTTCGCCACGTTCCATGATTTTCTGGTACATCTGTTCATTAATATCAGAGATCAGTGTTTCCAGTCTCATAACGCCGCCATCACGAGTTTTGAATGGCTTTCCATCTTTTCCGTTCATCGTACCGAAGCCTAAGAATTTTAAGCTTGTATTTTCACCTACAATACCAGTCTTTTTCGCACAACGGAATACCTGAATGAAGTGCATTTCCTGACGTTTGTCTACGATGTAGAGCACTTCGTCCGGATGGAAATCTTCTTCACGCTGAACCAGTGTTGCAAGGTCTGTAGTTGTATAAAGGCTTGCTCCGTCTGATTTTAAAATCATACATGGAGGAATTTCCTTCGTATCTGTTTCTTCTTTAACATCTACGACTAAAGCTCCTTCGCTCATGTAAGCAAATCCTTCATTTTTCATTTTTTCAACCATTGCTGGAATGTAAGGCTGTGCGTCAGATTCACCTTTCCATAAATCGAAGGATACATTTAAGTTTGCATAGTTTTTCTTAAGGTCTGTGACTGATACATTTAAAATGTGCTGTAATAATGCACGGTAGCCTCTTCTACCCTGCTGCAGTTCGTGTGTTGCCTGCATAGCAGCTTCTTTGTACGCTTCATCCACTTTGGATTTTCCACTGGCTGTCGGATAGATTTCTTCCAGTTCGGAAATTGTAAATGGTGCTTCTTCCGGATATTCACCTTCAAAGCTTTCATCATAATATACAAGATCCGGTTTTCTCTCACGAAGCTCTGTAATGATTAAGCCCAGCTGAAGTCCCCAGTCTCCCAAATGAACATCACCGATGACATTGTGGCCCATAAATTTGCTAATGCGTTTTACACTTTCCCCGATGATCGCAGAACGTAAATGTCCTACGTGAAGTGGTTTTGCAACGTTTGGTCCGCCATAGTCGATGACGATGGTTTCAGGTTTTTCCACCTTGTCACATCCAAGGCGTTCATCTTCCTGCATACCGTTTAAGTATTCTGAAAGATACGCAGGTGAGAGCTTGATATTGATAAATCCAGGATTGACTGCTGTTACTTCTGCAAAGCATTCGCTTTCCTGTAATTTTTCTACAACTGCGTTTGCGATCATGATTGGCGCTTTGTGGTACTGTTTTGCAGCAGCCATAGCACCGTTACACTGATATTCGCAAAGGTCAGGACGGTTTGATAAGGATACTTTTGCAAATTTGGTATCAATTTCTGCCGTTTCGAAGGCCTTTACAACCTCAGCTTCAATTAAATCTATAATTTTTTTCATACGTTTTCCTCTCTTTGTATGTGAGTTACTAATTAACCGAAATATTATATCACTTTTTCCATATAATTTCAATCATTGCCTGCTGCTCTGAGTCGTGCAATTTCCTCTTTATATGGTGGGAAGCTGTTCTTTGTACCATCATTTGCAGGAATCCACGGAGTTTCCAGAATCTTTGGCACGTCCATAAAGTCCGGATGGTACACTACATTTTTCAATGCTTCAAATCCGATCTCTCCCTGTCCTAAATTTGCATGACGGTCTTTTCCTGCACCGAATACATTTTTACTGTCATTGATATGGAAGACTGCAATCTGATCCTTTCCAATGATACGGTCAAATTTGTCAATGACTCCGTTAAAATCGTGAACGATATCATAACCTGCATCATGGGTATGACAGGTATCAAAACAGACACGAAGCTTGTCATTATATTTCACACCGTCATAAATCATTGCCAGTTCTTCAAAAGTCCTTCCAATCTCAGAACCTTTTCCAGCCATGGTCTCCAGTGCAATGTAACAGTCTGTATCAGCTGTCAGCACATTGTTAATTCCTTTTACGATGGAGGCAACACCTGCTTCTACTCCGGCTCCTACATGTGCCCCCGGATGAAGCACCAGCACATGACTTCCCATGGCAATGGTACGCTCGATTTCCAATGCAAGAAACTGTTCCGCAATTTCGTAAGTTTCCGGTTTAATCGTATTTCCGAGGTTGATAATATATGGCGCATGAACGATAAATTCTTCAATTCCATTCTCTGCCATACATTTTCTCGCTGCTTCTATATTTAATTCCGATAATTCTTTTCGTTTTGTATTCTGCGGCGCACCGGTATAGATCATAAATGTATTTGCACCGTAAGACAATGCTTCCAAGGCAGATCCTAACATCATCTTTTTGCCGCTCATTCCTACATGAGAACCTAATTTTAAAATAGCTGTTTCCTCCTCTTATTCTGCCAATGGGGTCTTTCCTGCCAGATAATTGATGAACTGCTGAGCGGTACGTCCTGACACGCCGCCATGACTCATTTCCCACATATTTGCCTTTGCCATCAGTTCTTCTTCTGTCAATGTGATTTCCGGATATCTCTTTGCCAGTTCCACAACAATATTGTTGAATTCCTTCTTGGTCGGTTTTGAGTAGTTGATGGTCACACCAAATCTCGCTACCAGAGACAGTTTTTCCTGCATTGTGTCGGAACGGTGTAATTCGTCCTGAGACATATCAGAACGGTCACTCCATGTTTCTCTGATCAGGTGACGTCTGTTGGATGTCGCATAGATCAATACATTGTCCGGTTTTGTTTCCATACCGCCTTCAATGACTGCCTTTAAGAATTTGTATTCAATTTCGAATTCTTCAAAAGATAAATCATCCATGTAAATAATGAAGCGATAGTTTCTGTTCTTGATCTGAGCAATGATGTTTGATAAATCCTGAAACTGGTGCTTATAAATTTCAATCATACGCAGTCCGCGGTCATAATATTCATTTAGGATTGCCTTGATACTTGTGGATTTACCTGTACCGCTGTCACCAAATAACAGACAGTTGTTTGCCGCTCTGCCTTCCACGAAAGCTTCTGTGTTATCAATCAGCTTCTGCTTCTGGATTTCATAACCTACCAGGTCATTTAACATGACTTTTTCTGTATTGTTAATCGGAAGGAATTCTACGCCACCTGGAATGCTCTTAATACGGAATGCTTTATTAAGACCAAACATTCCTACACCGTATGCTTTGTAAAAATCTGTCACGATATTAAAAATTTCGTTCTCATCTTTTGCCTGTTCAATCTTTTCGCTGACTGCCTGTACCTTTTCACTGACATTTTTATTGTACATACGTTCTTTTTTGCCGATTGCTTTGTAGTTGCAGATGGTTGAAAAGCAGTCAATATCCAATGCTTCCTCAATCTTTGAAAAATCATAATCAAACAGGTTCTTAAATACTTTGAAATCTCCCTTTGCAAAATGATTCACTGTGCCATCATTTGCCCCTACCTTCTCACTTGTCATGGAGAAAGAGTTTTCATTTGTCAATAAAATGAACGTCAGATAATTGTGCCATAAATTTTTGTCAAATCCATAAACTGTGGCAGTATCCAAAAGAGCCTTCATCTGTTCATAAATTCTTGTAGTCAGATTTGCTTTTGATGCATTTCCTGTTTCAAAATCCTCAAAAATTCCGGCAAGCTTCAAAAGGATGCTGTCCTCTCCCAAATCTCTGTATAAAATTAATTTCGCTACCTCTCTGTACATAGTTTCTTCCTCTTTTCTGTAATCCATAAGCTTTTCATTACCCTATAATTTAACACTATTGAAATGTTCCTTCAACAGGTTTTTCCTATTCTTCCTGAGCTGATGGCGGCTGCTTGTCTTTCATCAGGAAACTTCCCCTCATGATCGCACCGTCACCATATCGTTTTTTGATGGCATCCATTGCCTTATCCAGTTTTTCCAGCTTTTCCCCAGAAGGTCCCTTATTTGTCCGCTTTTTCTCTTTTATTTCTTCTGGAAACTCCATATCAAACAGCGACATCTGTACCGGCTCTGAAACATCCTGCAATTTCGAAGTTCTGATTCCAAGTAAACGTATCGGTGCACCATTCCATAACTCGTCAAATAACTGACAGGATAATTCATAGATCTTTGCTGTAGAATTTGTCGGTGTCAAAAGCGGTGATTGGTGAGAACATTTTGAGAAATCTGAATATTTGATCTCCACCGTCACATTCCCTGCCAGAAACTCCTGCTTTCGCAGTCTGCCGGACACGGATTCTGCCAAGGTCAGTAATACTTTCTTTGCATTGGCCGTATCTGTTAAATCTTCGCTCAAAGTCGTCGAATTCCCCACACCCTTGGCTGCTGCGGATTCTGACTCTACCACATCGCTGCCGATTCCATTGGCATTTTCCCAGATCATTTTTCCAAAGCTTTTAAAATGTGCTTCCAGAATTTCCGGATTCATCTTGGCCAGATCTCCGATGGTGTGGATTCCTAAGTTTCGAAGTTTTGGCAGAGAGGATTTTCCCACCATATAAAGCTCTGAAACCGGAAGCGGCCACATCTTCTTATGAATCTCCGATTTCCAGAGTGTATGTACCTTATCCGGTTTTTCAAAATCACTGGCCATTTTGGCAAGAATTTTGACTTCTGAAATTCCCACATTGACCGTAAAACCAAATTTTTCTTTCACTTCATTTCTTAGTCGATTCGCAAAAGCTACTGGCTCGCCATATAAATGAGCGATTGGTGTATAGTCCAGGAAACACTCATCCACCGACAGCTGCTCGATATCCGGCGTATAGGTCCGAAAGTAATCCATCAGCTGTCTGCTGTATTCCCGATACATCTTATGATTTGGCGGCTCCATCACAAGACTGGCACATTTGCGAAGTGCCTGAGCAATAGGTTCCCCTGTGGTAACACCATACTTTTTTGCAGACACCGACTTTGCCAACACGATTCCATGGCGGCTGGCTTCATCTCCACCAATGATGGCAGGAATCTCACGGATATCCACGTCCGAACCATTTTTCAATTTTTCTACCGCTGTCCAGCTGAGAAACGCGGAATTTACATCAATATGAAAAATTATCCTGCTCATATGCCGCCTCCTTATCTTTGTATTGTACAAAAAAAGAGAACTTTTGCAAGTTCTCTTTCTCAGTCTTTTAACTAAATTTCTTACTTTTTCTGTCTTACTGCCAGCACTGCTTCCACAGCGCCAAACAGTACCCCCACCACTGGCCAGATGATCCAGGTTCTGTCCCAGCGCATTGTGACGAAACTGATTCCCAGATAAATCGCAGTCACCACGCACCAATAAATGGTTGCTGCGGCTCCGTTCTTTTTGTTGAACTCTTTTTTCTCCCTCGTATAGTCCCCTTCTTCCAACAGCTTTTGATATGATCCATGAACCATTCCATCTTTTACGAAAAGAAATACCGCTGCAGCAACCATAGCAAGCAGAAATCCAAGACAATAGATAATTGTAATTTCTTCGCCGCCCATAGCCACACCAATCATCAGCGGAACAACGCATAAAATGCAAAGACACACACCGAGGGCAATGTCTTTTTGAAATTTTGGAGTAAAAATTTCCTTTTTTCTCTCCACAATTCCGGCTATCCCATATTCTAAAGACAATTTTTCTTTTTCCAGATATTCATACTTCTCAAGCTTCATCCCATTGATAACAAATAAAGCAACCGCACAAGCAACCATCAACAGAAGAACAATGATCCCGATTCCCGCCGCTGCGTCTTCCGTCATCTGAATTACCTGACATTCCTGCATTCCACTCAGAAGGATTGAAACGACCGGTGAAAGAATACAGATTGCGACCCCCAGTGCAATCCGGAGTGAAACTTTCTCCACACAATCCATATATTCTGTAGCTTCTTTCATCGTTACATGACATACATTTAATTCTTCCTGTTCCGGCATCACCTCATCAATGTTAAAAGAAGTATCCTCTTCAATTTCATCTTTTAATAGGTAATCTGTACTCACACCAAATATCTGGCTCATCTTTACGATTTTTTCCAAATCAGGAATTGATGCCATGCTCTCCCATTTTGATACAGACTGTCTCGACACATTTAAACGTGCTGCCAAGTCCTCCTGCGACCATCCATTTTGTTTTCTTAATTTCATAATTTTTTCTGCTAAAATCATAGCTGTCCTCCTCTATCGCTTTTCCTTCTTCTTATTTTTCACGATATCGTTTCTCTTAAGATGGTTCTATCATAGCTGATTTTGTAGTTGCAGACTACCAATTTCCCTTTGAAATCCCGCAACCAGCAGTTGCTTTTCAAAAAAAGACGCATAGAATCACTTCTATACGCCTTTTAGACTTCTATTAATTACGTTTCAGCTCATCCCTGTGTAAATCTTGATAAGAACTGTTTGGTACGTTCTTCTTTCGGATTTTCAAACACTTCATGCGGATCGCCCTGTTCCAAAATAACCCCGTCATCCATAAAGATTACCTTATTTGCCACATCTCTGGCAAAAGCCATCTCATGAGTAACAATAATCATCGTCGTATGCTGATCTGCCAGCTCCTTAATAACGCGAAGGACTTCCCCTGTAAGTTCAGGGTCCAGCGCAGAAGTCGGTTCATCGAAACATAAAATATCAGGTCGCAGTGCCAATGCTCTTGCAATCGCCACTCGCTGGCACTGTCCGCCGGAAAGCTGATGAGGATAATTATTCATTCTGTCTCCCAGTCCCATCTGCTTTAACAGCTCTTCGGCCAAATTCTTAATTTCCTCATGAATCTCTTTTTTTCTTGCCTTATAATCCGGCTTTTCCTTTGCCAGCAGCTCCTTCGCCAGCATTACATTTTCCAGTGCCGTATATTGTGGAAAAAGGTTGAAGTTCTGAAATACCAGACCAAAGCGAAGTCTTTTCTTGCGTATTTCCGACTCTTTTAAGGTTGTGGGATCTTTTGCATCCAAAAGAACCTCATCCATGACTTTAATGACACCCTCATCTGGTGTTTCAAGGAAATTTAAGCATCGAAGCAGTGTTGTCTTACCACTTCCCGAAGAACCGATGATCGATACAACCTCTCCCTCTTCCAGAGAAAAGCTGACATCTTTTAAAACTTCTGTATTTCCAAAGGATTTACTAATATGCTTTACTTCTAAAATAGACATCTCTCTTTCCTCCTATCTAAAATAATCCAGCTTCTGTTCCAGTTTTGTCAAAAGAACCGTCAGAATACCGCTAAAGATCAAATAATATACTGCTGTAAAGAACAGAGGCCAGATAGCACCTGAAATTTCCTGTGTTCCTTTCATAAATGCCTGCCCCGCCCAGATGACTTCCTGTAAGGCAATGATACGAGACAGAGAAGTATCCTTTACCAATGTAATAATTTCATTGGAAACCGGCGGCACGATTCGTTTAATCATCTGAAGAAGCTTTACCTTAAAGAAGATCTGTGTCTTTGTCATGCCAAGCACAAGACCTGCCTCTTCCTGTCCTACCGGCACACTCTGGATGCCGCCACGGTAAATTTCCGCAAAATAGCAGGCATAATTAAAAATAAATGCCACTGATGCTGCCAAGAATCTTCCGCTTTCTCCACTTCCCCAAATTGGATTTTTCAGTACCAGTCCCGGGAAATAGTAAATAATGAGCAGCTGAATCATCAAAGGCGTTCCTCGAACCACCCAGATCACTAATTTTGTAAAAAGACTTAATGGCTTAAATTTAGACATTGCTCCAAAGGCGATGATCAGTCCCAGAGGGAGTGCCCCCACCAAGGTAACTGCAAACAGTTTTAATGTCTGTAAAAAGCCCGCATTCAATGCCGGTAAAACGATCGGCATCTGTTCAAGAATCAGTTCCATTGATTTCTATCCTACTTTCTATTACGATAAAAGAGAGGGCGGATCATCCGCCCTCTATGTAATTTCTTAAAATGTTTTCAGTAAAACTCCTACTGAGATACCAGTGCTGCATCTACTCCATAAGTTGCTGCACATTCCTGCATAGTTCCTGCTGCATAAGCTTCTACAAAATATGCATTTAATTCAGCTGCTAAATCAGAACCTTTACGGAAACCTACACCATATTCTTCAGTTGTAAGACCTACTGTATAAGTTAAAGTGTCATATCCTGTACCTTCGCCTACCATAGCTGCTGCCATCAGAGAGTCAATGACTGCTGCATCAGAAGTTCCTGCTGCAACTTCCATTAATGCATCTGACTGTGCTTTTACTGGTGTACAGTCAAGACCAAGTTCTGTCACTGCCGCTTCTCCGGCACTTCCTGCTTCTACTGCAAAGGAAAGTCCTTCAAGGCTTTCTACTGTCTGATAATCGTCTGCTTTGTCAGCCGGTACGATTACGATCTGTGCGTTGTTGCAGTATGCATTGGAACAATCCATTGCAGATTTTACTTCATCTGTTAATGTCATACCATTCCATACACAGTCGATCGTTTTTCCATCAAGTTCTAAAATCTTATTGTCCCAGTCAATTTCAACGAATTCCACTGCTACGCCAAGCTTTTCAGCAAATCCTTTTGCCATGTCAGCGTCAAATCCGATCCATTCACCATTTTCGTCTTTATAATCCATTGGTGCGAAGTCTGTAATACCAACAACCAATGTTCCTTTTTCTTTTACATAAGCAAGATCACTTTCTGCTTCAGCCTCTTCTTCCACTTCTGCTTCTACAGCTTCCTCTGCTGGAGCATCTGCTGTTTCTTCTTTGCTTCCACAGCCGGTAAGTAATGCTGCGCTCATACATCCTGCTAACAATAACGCGATAAGTTTTTTCATAATCTACACCTTCCAGTCACTTTAGTTCGTTTTCACTCTACCATGGTAAAGTGCTAACGACAGTATTTAAGATAGCACAGGTGTCTTAAGAAGTCAATACCATTTTTCTTTTTCGCACCTTTAAAAACTCCTCCAAAGATACTTCCCTGCACTCTGTCCGGCTCGCCTCCTCCAGTTCTGATAAAAGATTCTCTGCTTTTTTTATAAATTCCTCTGAAATATTGTTTTCCAACAGTTCTTCGGCCTCTTCCTGACCGTAATTTGCCAGTTTTCTCGCATAATAAGCCTTTTCCTTGTATTCTGCAATCTTCTGAAACTGATACGCATTTTCAAAGCAGCCTGCCGCTTTTTCAAACAAAAACAGTCTTGCATAGCATGTTCCAAGATTGTTCCAGACCTTTGCATAGAAATCCACTGTTAATCTGCTGTTCTGCCGAATACTCAAAAGTCTCTCATATTCTGTGACTGCCGCCCAGTAATTATCGTTTTCAAGCAGTTCATCCGCCTTATACTTCATGCGCTCCTGGGCCTGAAGCGCTGAAATCTTCTTAATCTTTTCTGACAATTGATTTAATTCTTCTTCTGAATAATATTCCGAAGCATGAAGAATTGTCATAACCTGATTATATACGTGATTTCCGGTTCCTCTGCTGCCTCGAAGCTTCTCTGCCAGAGCAGACATACCAAGTTCCTTTTCAATCCAGGAATACAGCTTTTCCTCCACGATGTGATCATCAATCAGATAAATATTTTCATATAAATAATAGGCAAGTTCTTCGATAGAATATAAGTGAATCCCTGTTGCCTCCACATAGTAAGGAGTCTTCGCCATTTCATGAACGCATAGTTTTACTGTTCCCATTGCAATTCTCCTTCATAGATCATATCAGACTGAGGAAAAAGCTCTCCAAATCCCAAATCCTTTATCATAAGCTTTGCATGTGTCGGGTCGGAAAATTCAAGCTCTACCCGAAGTCTTGTAGTCTTTTTCGGCCGTGCGGGAAGATCTTTCAAACCGACGAGAACCGTCTTTTTTTCTTTCCCATTGATTGGAATAATGGCAAATTCAAGTTCCGGTTCATCAAGCAGCAGCACTTCCACCGCCCTATTGGACTCGTACCAGTTCTTTCCGCCTTCCACCATCGGCACATATTCTATTCTGCCTTCTGATTCTGCCTTCAGGGCAATATTACAGCATACCTTCTCAGCTCCCAGATACAGGCAGGTTTCCACACCGTCTTTTAAATCCACGCCCTGATAGCAGGCGCCCTTCACATAAAGATTTTTTCCTGCGAACACTCTTCTTCCGGTCTTTAAAAGTTTCAGATTCTGCTGCATCCATTCTTCTTCAAAATCATCTCCTACCAGAAATACAGAAGAAATTGCATGATCTGCAAAAGCTCCTTCTAAAGACTTTTCAGAAATGTTTCTTACCTCCGTTACCACCGGCGCAGTTCTTGCCCTCTTATGCAGAAGAAATTTTGTCTTTTCCCCACCATGATTTTCAATCAACAGAGAATTATGCGCCAAAAGTTCCGCACTCTGATGAAGAACATAAGCAGAAAAGCACTCTGCTTTGTCCATAAAACGAATCTTGTCCACAGAAATATTATAAATCTGTGCAATGTCCAGAAGAAGTGCTCTCATCTTCTCAGAGTTATTTTCCAGACAAAATACCAGATATTCCAAAGATTCTTTTCCCGCATAAGGTGTAATCATTCTCCAGAGTCTGTGAAAAAGTTCCTGCAATTCTGAACGTTCTTCCAGGTTCCCTTCTGTAGGAATTCTGTAATGTTCACATCCTGCCACTTTTGTCACCGATTCCGGCTCTTTCATACCCTCTGTCTTTACGCAGATCTGCACATATTCTTTTCCCAACTCAATTCCAGCTACCATAGTTCTCTTCCTTTATTTGACATCAAACAACTGCTCTGCTGCCATCTCCAAAAATCTGCATTCCTGCATTTCCTTTGCAGACTGTGTTTTCTGTCCCATCTTTTCAAGCTCCCGAAGACTGTTGATTCTGCCATATCTGGTTCCTGAATCCAAAATGCAGACTTCCTTCTCCTTGGTCATGGAAGGTGTTGATTTCTCACTTCCATCTTCTTTTTTCTCTGTGATAAAGTAAGTTATTTTTTCCCCTTCAAACAAAGTAAAGGTCTTTACATACACTCCTCCGTAAGAAGGATACATTTTACAGGTGGTATAACGGTATTTTTCTTCATCCGCCTTTTCAATGATATAATGAAGAATGACTTCCGATGTAGCCGGTGCATAGTATTCTACAAACACCTTATCTTCCAACACAAGTGCCTCGGTAATGGTTCTTCCAAATTCCTGCATAAATTCAAAATAGCATTTCCTTGCAAAGAAATCCTTTAAATATCCTGTAGACGCATTTTTCTGTTTTACAGATAAGGTCTGCTTCTTTGACAGATATTTCAAATATGCAAGAATACAGATTTCCGCATATCCCTGATGATTTAGCAATTCTTCTTCTAAAAGAAAATAAAATCTGTTATCCAGCTCTTTATTTTTCACGAATGCCTCTCTGGACATATAAGTCAGATAGGCCTTTTTCAAATATTCTGCCGGCTCTCTCTGATTGTAGGAAAGATAAATATCAAAATGATCCGCAAGATCAGTTCCCGTAAACATCATCTGCACAAGAATCCGCTCTTCCATCTGGGAGGTTTCCACACCAAATGCCTTTGCCTGCTTCCATACCTCTGCCATCTGAGCGCAGGTTCCAAGGAAAGAATCTGCCAGGTATTTCAGGCTGGTATAATTTATCTGTCCATTCTGAAAGCATCCATAACACAGGCGGTAATATAATTCACTTTCTGCCTCTTTTTTATCTGAAAGCGCTGCCAGTATCTTTAAGATCGTATTGGCTGAAACGTGTACCGCACCATAGCTTTCCAGCCATGCGAAGGCCTGCTCATATTTTTCGGCGCGGGCAAGGAAAGTGATCATCTTTCCTCTCTGCTCTCTGTTCATGGACTTTCCGCTCATGTAAAACCATGACTCCGGTACTTCTTCAAAGTTCTTCTTTGTGCAGGTATATTCCAGAAGTTTTAAGATTACTGCATTACGGTAGTTTTCCGTAAACCCTTCCGTGTCCGGAATCTGCCTGTAAAGTGCTTCGTTATCCACCGTAATCGTTATCTGCTCTGCCTTCTTTCCACATAAATGCAGCAATAACCCTGCATGATTTTGGGTATACTGCTTGCAAATGTCCAGATATTTCTTTTCATCCAACAGCTTTTCCATTTGATAGGAAACGGTATTTCTGTAAAGATTTCCAACCTCATCTACCAACGTTATCACTGCGGACGGCGTATAGATTGGAACATACGCCTGCTGCTTTTTTAACACAATACGTTTCTTTTCCTTGAACTGTTCATAGGAAACTTCCACTTCCTTAATACGTACATCTGTACAGGTAATTTTTCTAAGGAACATTAAATCCGTCATTGCTTCCGCCATTTCTCTGGTAAATATCTGCGGATAGAGCACATGCTCATAAAGGCAGGCATATTCCGGGCTGATTCGGCGTTTCAACAGGCTGTCTACCGTATATTGTTCAATTTTTTCAATATATTTTTCGTAAATTTCTGACTCCCGGTCTCCATAACAGATCAGATTTTTATACAAAAATACCTTCTGTGAGGAAGTCAGGGTCTCGTGATATAAGAAATACAACAGCACCTGCTCAGGAAGCAGTTTTTTCTTCTGCTCCGTGGTAGCCATCATATAATATTCATACAGATTATTGAGCTTTAACTCAAATTCAACACCTTTGGCATAGTATTCTGCCGCAGTTTTATCTGTTCTGCCGTCTCTGATATAAAGACTGCAGAGTGCCGCTAAAAGTTCCTTTGTAGAGAATATGCGATAGCATTCTCTTAAAAGATACTCATATTTTTTATCACAGCGCTTTAATTTCATAGCACTTTTGGCAATCTGAGCACCCATTTCCTTAACGATGACTTTGCGCCTCTGAGCCCAGATATAGCACTGCATTAGAAAATCATCCAGTTCGCCTGCAGCTTCCGGATATTCTCTCAAAGTGCGGATCACCTCTATGTATAAAAGATTCTGTTTGCAGCCAAGCTTCCACTGCTTTTCTAAAAAAGCAAGCTTTTTTTCCGGATTCTTTGCGAAGCTCTCGTCAAGACGTGTCAGATACCAGTAAAGGGAAGGCTGCAGCTGATCTTTCTGATAAAGCTTCTGCAGCTGGATAACAATGTTCTTCCTCTGAATCTTATCGTCAGTCAGTTCCCCTGCCAGATACAAAAAGCAGGCACGAAATTCCGGATTTTTAAACTGCAGCACCCGGTTGCGCTCATATTTTTTCAGAATCTGTTCGCCCTCATCCTTCTTTCCAACACGAATCAGAACCGCCGCCTGCATCAGATGATAAAGAGGATTTTCCGGAAACATTTCAAAGAGCTTCTCCGCTCTTCGAAAATTTCTGTCATAATAGCTTTTTGCATCTGTTTTTCCAAAACAAAAATCTTCAAATTCCTTTAAATAGTCTACGATCAGACTTTTTTCCAACAGATTTTCATGATTCATGGAAGTTTTCTCCTTCCTCTGCCGATTTTTTTCGAATCTGAACTACAAACGGTACAAGGAACTCTCCTGCATTGGTAATCAGGATCAATTTGCCCCGTTTTTTATCCCCATCCTCAGTATTTCTGCTGCTGTAGGTAAATTCAATCTTGATATTTTTCCCGAAAAATTGTGGGTTCATGATTTTCATATTTCCATCTGTACAAAGCACATAGCCGCGGATGCGAATACCGTTTTCAGAGCGAAAACGAAGATATCCCGTAAACGCAGCCTCCGGCTCCATTTCCCAGGAAACAGGTCCTTTTGGAAGCTCGATCTTTGGCAGGTTCTCATCAAATTCTCCCCTCGCAAACCGCTCCATTTTTTCTTTCATATACTCACCCTTACTGTTTGATATATTCGTCATAAATATCGAAGAAATTCGCCTCTGTACTGTGAATCTCTTCATTTAAAGTAATCTTTTCCCACTGCTTATCCCGAAACTGAGAATGGGTATTTGCAGCAATCTCTGTATAAGCTTTTGAAAATGCTTCCTGCTTTCTCTTCTCTGCAAGTACCAGTTTGTTTTCCTGGGTCGCTTCATAGTCCATTGTACTGATACATTTTACAATATAAGAACCATCTTCCAGCTCGATCACATCGCTGACATCCCCTTCATCCATAGAGAATAACAGTTCTTCATAGGCCGGGTCTGTGCTTCCTCTGGTATAGTTTTTAATGGTTTCTTTCTGATCACTGCATCTGATTTCCTGAACAGTGACCGTTCTCGCCTCATCGTCACTGATTTCCATATCCGCAGACTCCGTGATCGTGGCATACACTTTGTTTGCCAGCGCATATTCGCGGTAAACCTCTTGTACAATCGATTCTGTAATATTCTCTTCGCTCTTCAGGTCATCCTCTAACTTACTATAATAGCATTCTGCCGCTGCTAAAACCTGTTTTTCTTCTTTCTCACTTAATTTTATATCCTGTTCCTCTGCCATCAGATTCATAATTTTGATCTGAGCCATCTTCGAGAGAACCACATCTTTTACATGCTCCTCTAAGGAGACACCGCCAAAGTCATAATGCCACATTTCCTCTCCATAAATGTTGACATACTGGTTATAAAAAGTAGTCAGATAAATCATGATTTCCGGTGTGGTACAGGTCTTAGAACCAATCTTAAAAATCTGATTTCCGGACAGTCCGGTAGTAAATACAATTTTCGTATCATTTCCGCAGCCTGTAAGCCCTCCCATGCAAAGCACTGCGATCAGGCAGACTGCTGCGATCTTCTTCGTAATATATTTTAAATTCATTTTATTTTCCATTCCTTGCACAAAACAGCTCAAACAAAATATTCACCGCTGCTTCCATGTCCTTTTCCTTTAATACCGCATACCCTAAGATCAATGTGGCATTCTGCGGATTCTCAGTTCTTCCAAGGCAGCACTGGGAAAGCCCCTGCACCCGGACACCAAGCTCTGCGGCTTTCTCTACGAACCACTGCTCCTTCGCGTCCTTTGGAAGTTCCAGGAGAAGATGCACTCCTGCATTCTCTCCCTTTATCCTACAGGATTTTGGAAAAACTTTCAACGCATTCATCAGGGTATCATGCTTCATTTTATAGATTCCCCTCATCTTATTTAAGTGGCGTTCCATATAGCCCCCTGTAATAAATTCATTGATGAGCATCTGGTCAATTCTGGAAACAGTCGATGAAAGTGCTCTTCCTTTTTTCTCATAAACTGCCAAAAGTTCTTTTGGCAGAATCAGATAACTGATTCTGATAGACGGTGCGATAGCCTTACTGAAGGTTCCAAGATAGATCACCTTTCCCTGTCCGTCATTTCCCTGCAGAGCCGGAATCGGCTTTCCCTTATAACGGAATTCGCTGTCATAGTCATCCTCAATGATATAGCGTCCTTCCCTTTCATATGCCCAGTTGAGCAATTCTATTCTGCGTTTAATTGGCATGACTGTTCCCAGCGGATACTGATGGGAAGGCATCAGGTACGCAATATCTGCCTCTGTGTTTCTAAGCGCATCCACACTCATTCCATTTTTATCGCCTTCTACCGTCACGATTCCGTCAAATAGGTTGGATAAAATCCGGTATCCATGCAGATATCCCGGTGTTTCCATGGCAATGGTATGCCCGCTGCCAAGCAAAAACTGCAAAAGCAGCAGTAAATAATCACTTCCAGCCCCCACAATGACCTGTTCCGGACCACAGTTTACCCCGCGTGCCTGATGTACATAGCTTGCGATAGTTTCCCTGAAAATACGCTCCCCTTTTTGATCTCCCAACTGAAAGATTTCACTTTCCTGTTCATTCTGTACCTTTTTGGTAAGCTTTCTCCAGGTTGCATAGGGAAAGTAATCCAGTTCTATGCCATTTGGCGTAAAGTCATAGCGATAGGTCTGCTCGATTTTCTGATTTTCTGTATTTTTCTGATTTTCCGTATTTTCAATATGATACATTCCCAAAAGGTCACTGACATAATAACCCTTCCATGGCACAGTCTCTACATAGCCTTCCGAAATCAGCTGCTCATAGGCAAGCTCCACCGTGCTTCTGCTGATCTGCAGATGCTCTGCCAATGCTCTGGTAGACGGTAATTTGGATGCTGCCGTCATCTTTCCTGAATGAATTTCATTCTTAATATAATTGTAAATCTGTTCATATAACGGACTTTTGCTATGATTGTCCAAAGAAAAGGTCAATTCCATAAATGTACCTCCGAAAAGAGCGTGTGGAAACCACACGCTCTTGACTTTATCTTATCTCTTATTTCGGTAATTTGAAAGAACTCTTTAAGGAAACGATTCTGTTGAATACTAATTTTTCCGGTGTTGAGTCTTTTGCATCTACACAGTAGAATCCATTTCTTACAAACTGGAAGCTGTCATATGCTTTTGCACCTTCAAAAGCTGGTTCAAGATATGCTTTTTCCACTACCTGTAAGGAGTTTGGATTTAAATTCAGGCTGCCGTCTTCGTTGTAAACACCTTTTTCTTCGTCAATGATGTTTTCATATAAACGAACTTCTGCTTCAATCGCATATGGAGCCGGTACCCAGTGAATGGTTCCTTTTACTTTTCTGCCAGTAAAGCCGCTGCCTGCTTTTGTTTCCGGGTCATAAGTACAATGTACTTCGATTACCTTACCGTTTTCGTCTTTTACAAAGCTTTCACATTTTACAAAATATGCGTGCATGAGACGTACTTCGTTGCCTGGGAACAGACGGAAGTATTTCTTAGGCGGTTCTTCCATGAAGTCTTCTCTTTCGATGTAGAGTTCACGGCAGAATGGCAATTTTCTTGTACCTAATTCTTCATTTTCAAGATTATTTGCTGCATCTAAATATTCCACCTGTCCTTCCGGATAGTTGTCAATGATGAGCTTGATTGGATCTAAAACTGCTGCAAGACGTGGCTTTTTAAGTTTCAAGTCTTCACGGATGCAGTATTCAAGCATTGGATATTCTACAGAGCTGTTGCTCTTGGAAACGCCACAGAGCTCTACGAACATCTTAATGGATTCCGGTGTAAATCCACGGCGGCGGAGTGCTGCGATGGATACCAGACGCGGATCATCCCAACCGTCTACGATACCTTCTTCTACAAGACGTTTGATATATCTCTTACCTGTAACTACATTTGTCAGATATAATTTTGCGAATTCGATCTGGCGTGGAGGCATTTCATATTCCAGTTCTTTTACTACCCAGTCATACAGTGGTCTGTGGTCTTCGAATTCCAATGTACAGATAGAATGTGTGATGCCTTCAATCGCATCTTCTACCGGATGAGCATAGTCATACATTGGATAAATACACCACTGGTCGCCCGTGTTATGGTGTGTCATATGAGCCACACGGTAAATTACCGGGTCACGCATGTTCATGTTTGGTGACGCCATGTCGATTTTTGCACGGAGCACCTTTTCACCGTCTTCGTACATACCGTTTTTCATGTTTTCGAAAAGCTGCAAGTTTTCTTCTACGCTTCTGTCACGGTATGGGCTGTTCTTACCTGGTTCTGTTAAAGTTCCTCTGTAAGCACGGATTTCTTCTGCTGTTAAATCGCAGACGTAAGCTTTGCCTTTTTTGATCAGCTTTACAGCACCTTCATACATCTGCTGGAAATAGTTTGATGCAAAGAATAAACGGTCTTCGTAATCTGCGCCGAGCCATTCTACGTCTGCTTTGATAGATTCAACGAATTCGATTTTTTCCTTTGTAGGGTTTGTATCATCGAAACGTAAGTTGAACTTACCATTATATTTCTGTGCCAATCCATAGTTTAAAAGGATGGATTTTGCATGTCCAATGTGCAGGTAACCGTTTGGTTCCGGTGGGAAACGTGTATGGACAGTGTCATAAACGCCTTCTTCCAGATCCTTATCTATAAACTGTTCAATAAAATTTTTTGATACTGCTTCGTTTTCCATAAGATGGATTCCTCCCGAATTGTATATTGCATAATAATTTATATTACCAAAATTCGTTTTTGTTTACAAGTATTAGTTTTGCGGCTTTATTTCTCTTTGATCACTTCGCAGAGGAATTCCCAGACTCTCTGCACGGAAGCTACTTCCAGTGTTTCTTCTGAGGTATGGACGTTATGCATGTTCGGCCCAACGGAAATGCAGTCCAGATCTTCGATTTTATTACTGAACATTCCGCATTCCAGACCAGCATGGATTGCTTCTACCACTGGCTTTTTGCCATACATTCTCTCATAAACTGCTACAAAGCGGTCTCTGAGTGCAGATTCCGGTCTGTATGCCCAGCCTGGGTAATCTCCCTGAGTTTCTACCGTTCCGCCAAGCATTTCCACGAACAGGGCTGTTCTTTCTGTCAGATAATATTTCGCGGATTCCACAGAGCTTCGTACTGCAAAGGACATTTTCAGTTCTTCACAGTCCTGAGACATAATTCCCATATTCAGAGATGTTTCCACAAGTCCTTCAATATCCATGCTGTAAGCCTGAATACCATTCGGGATATTATTTAACGCATGGAGCACTGTGATTTTAGATGTGGCATCCAGCACCTCTGCGGCTTTATTTCCTTTTGCTGTCAGTTCTAAAGTAACGCCTGCGTCACTGGCATGGAGCTCATTTTTCAGAACTGCTTCTTCTGCTTTTACTGCTTCTGCTAATTTTTCTGCATTCTCTGCGGAAATGAGAATTTCTGCGGATGCAAATCTTGGAATGGCATTATCCTTTGAACCGCCTTCCATTTTGATAATATCCACACCAACTTTTTTATCCAGTGTCTGAAGCACACGCCCTAAAACCACATTGGCATTGGCACGTCCCTTGTGAATTTCAGCTCCGGAATGGCCGCCAAGAAGACCGGTTACTTTTAATTCATAAACCGTACCTTCCACTTCTTCTGTGAACATTGGAATTTTGCATACCAGCATCAGGCCACCGGCACATCCTACAGTGAAAACACCTTCATCTTCTGAATCGATATTGATGAGTTTCTTTCCTTTTAACATAGAAAGGTCAATGGCCTCTGCACCATAAAGGCCTGTTTCCTCGTCTACCGTCAGAACAACCTCCAGTCTTGGATGCGAAAGTTCTTTATCTGCCAGAAGTGCAAGGCCGAAAGCCACTGCAATTCCGTCATCTCCGCCAAGAGTGGTTCCATCTGCCCAGATAAGTTCTCCATCGGTACACAAATCTAATCCTTCCGTTAAAAAGTCCTTTTCCTTATCCGGGCGTTTTTCACACACCATGTCCAGATGTCCCTGAATGATCAATGGTTCGCACATCTCATAACCTGGCGTTGCTTCTTTGATAAGAATGACATTTTTCATGTCATCCTGAATATATTCAAGTCCCTGTTCTTTCGCGAAATCCACACAGAACTGACTGATTTTTTCCATATTTCCAGAACCATGAGGAATCTTACAAAGCTCCTCAAAATATCCAAATACACTCTTTGGTTCCAAATTTCCTAATACGCTCATATTTTACCCTCTCAAAATTGATCTTACCAGAATCCGGTAGTCATCCAGATTTCTCGTTTTTTTCATCGCTTTTGCTGCCTTTTCACTGCCCGGCAGACTCTGAAATAAATAATACCAGTGTTCCTTCATTTTGTATAGTACATTGGTGTCTCCGGAAAGCTCTTTTTCGTATTCTTCGCACAGTTCCGTGAGAAACTCGTACCATTTATTTAAGTCTCTTTCTTCTCCCTCAAGTTCCTTCATCAATGTCGGTGTCTTTAAAATGCCTCTTCCAAGCATAATATTTTCCACGGTCTGATATTCTTTTTTGAAATTTTCAATATCCTCCACTGTAAAAAGATCTCCGTTATAGCAGAGTGGCGCCTTTGCAAGCTGAATGCTTTCCTTAAAAACTTCCATATTCGGATGATTTTTATAATAATCTGTCTGCAGCCTCGGATGAATGATCAATTCCTTTAGCGGATACTTATTATAAATCTGCATCAGACGCTTAAATTCCTCCGGGTCTTCCATCCCGATACGGGTCTTAATGGAAATTTCCATATCCCTGCATCTATAAAAGATTTCTGATAAAAACACATTTAGTTCTTCTGGATAAGCCAAAAATCCGGAGCCCTTCTTTTTCGTTACCACCGTTTTTGACGGACAGCCAAGATTCAGATTAATTTCTTTGTACCCTAAATCTGCCAGCTTATTAGCCATATCATAAAACTGTTCCGCATTGTTTGTCATAATCTGCGGAACAAGATAGATTCCTTTGTTATTTTCCGGCAAAATATCTTTCTTCTCACGATTCTGAATCGTAAAGTGCTGATTCGTTGTGATAAATGGTGAAAAATATTTCTGAATTCCGCCGAAATGTCTCTCATAAGTATTTCTGTAAATAAACCCTGTAATTCCCTCTAAAGGCGCAAAATAGTAATTCATAAACTCACTCTAATCATTTCAGTATATGGATATCAGTATAGCATATAAAAGCAGCCGCCGCATCCGTGATTTTCACCTCATGCGACGGCTTTATTTTATGTCCAAATTTTTAATAAAAACCAAATCAGCAGCGCTGCACCCACAAGATAAACACTTCCTATGAGCAATGCGCTTTTTAACGCTCCAAAAACAATCCAACGCTGTTCCTGCTTTGACAGCTTAAGCTCAGGCTCTAAAGGTTCCTCTTCTAACTCTTGCGGATCTTCATAAAAATCATCTTTCTCTGAATATCTCACTCTGCTGCTCCTTTCTTTTGGCTTTTATTCATCATACAGATGACAGACTACATAATGTCCCGGTTCGATTTCCTTCTGCACCGGTGCTTCATGCTTACATTTTTCCATACAATGTGCACAACGGGTATGGAATTTACATCCCTGTGGTGGGTTTGCCGGTGAAGGGATTGAGCCTTCCAGCACAATACGTTCCTTTTTCACCTTTGGATCCGGAATCGGAATCGCTGAGAACAACGCCTTTGTATAAGGATGGAGAGGATTCTTAAAGATATCCCCTGTTTCTCCGTATTCTACCAGATTACCAAGGTACATAACACCAACGGTATCAGAAATATGTTCTACAACTGATAAGTCATGAGAAATGAACAGGTAAGTTAAGTTACGCTGTTCCTGTAATTCTTTTAACAGGTTGATGATCTGTGCCTGAATGGAAACGTCCAGTGCAGATACCGGTTCGTCACAAACCACGAATTCCGGATTTAATGCCAGCGCACGTGCGATACAGATACGCTGACGCTGTCCACCTGAGAATTCATGTGGATAACGTGATTTATGGAATGGCTGCAGACCACAATCATCCATTACCTTGTCGATATAATCATTAAACTCTTCTTTCGAAACCAGATTATGCTCTCGTACTGCTTCCCCGATGATCTCACCGATCGGAAGACGTGGTGATAAGCTGGAGAATGGATCCTGGAAAATGATCTGCATTTTTGTTCTTAAAGAACGCATTTCCTTATTGCTCAGATCATATACTTCCTGACCGTTAAAGAGTACCTGTCCGGAAGTCTTTTCTCCTGCAAGACGTAAGATTGTACGGCCGGTAGTTGTTTTACCGCAGCCGGATTCCCCTACAAGACCCATGGTCGTACCACGTTTCAGGTTAAAAGTAACACCATCTACCGCTTTTACATGACCAACCGTCTTGGAAAGCATACCGTCTTTGATCGGGAAATACTTTTTCAGCTGATTTACCATCAAAATGTACTGTGGATCGTAGGTTACAGGTTCAAAATCCGGAGTAATAATTTTCTTATTTGCTGCCATTTATTTTTCCCCCTTTTCTTCACAGTATCGGTAACAGCTTACTTTATGTGTTTCGGAAAGGCTGATTTCCGGTGGATAATCCCCGGCACATGGTCCTACGCACATTTCGCAGCGGTCTTTAAAGTAACAGTAGTTCGGCATATCGACAGGGTTTGGTACCTTGCCAGGGATAGAGTAGAGCTTGTCTACCTTTTTGCCTACTACCGGTTTGGATGCCATCAAACCAATGGTATATGGGTGTGACGGATGTTCGAAGATTTCTTCCGCAGTACCTTTTTCTACCACTCTTCCGGCATACATAACTACAATATAATCTGCCATTTCTGCGATTACACCCAGGTCATGAGTGATCAGCATAATGGAAGAATTGATCTTATCTTTTAAGTTGCGGAGCAGATCCAGAATCTGTGCCTGAATTGTTACATCCAGCGCAGTGGTCGGTTCGTCCGCAATGATGATTCTTGGGTTACAAGCCAATGCAATGGCAATCATAACACGCTGACGCATACCGCCGGAAAGCTCATGAGGATACATTTTGTAAACGCCCTCACTGTTTGCAATTCCTACCATCTCTAACAGTTCAATGGTACGTGCTTTGATATCTTCTTTGGATTTTCCTTCGCCATCATGAAGTTCGATTACTTCTTCAATCTGTCTTCCGATACGGAATACAGGGTTCAAACTTGTCATTGGTTCCTGGAAGATCATAGATACCATATTTCCACGGATGTTCTGCATCTTTTCCTGTGGTGTTTTTGCAATATCATAAACTTTATCGCCCAAATTCAGACGAATTTCACCTTCTACAATCTGTCCCTGTGGTCTCTGGAGCAGCTGCATCAGAGAAAGGCTTGTTACAGATTTACCACAGCCTGATTCTCCTACGATACCAACAGTTTTTCCGATTGGTACTTCAAAGCTGACACCGTCAACACTCTTTACAGTACCTGTATCTGTAAAGAAATAAGTATGAAGGTTATCGAATTCTACCGCATTTTTCGGATCATGCATCTTTGTCACATATTCAGACTCAGGTACATTTTTACGTTTTCTTTTCTTTTCCAACTCATCGGTGATCTTACGGTTTCGTTTAGAAATCTGGCGGGATTCTTTCGCCGAAAGATACCCTTCTGCTTTTTTCTTAGCCATAGTTTTCCTCCTTACCGTTTCATTTTCGGGTCAAACGCATCACGCAGACCGTCACCTACAAAGTTAAAGCCAAGCACGGCGATCAAAAGACAGATGCCGGCAGGAATCCATACGAACCAGTAATGTGTCATAACATAGGCATCATTTACGTCCGTAATGATATTACCCCATGAAGCAAATGGGAATTTTACACCAATACCAAGGAATGATAAGGTTGCTTCCATAATAATCGTTGAACCAAGGCTCATGGTACATGAAACAATGAGCTGTGGAATTACGTTTGGAATCAGATGTCTGAAAATACGACGGCTGACACGAATACCGCATGCTTCTGCTGCTGTCATAAATTCCTGTTCGCGTAAGGATAAGATCTGTCCACGTACAAGACGTGCGATCGAAGGCCATCCTAAGAAACCAAGAATCAGCATCAGGTAGAACATACGTGTCATAGGCTCTACTTTCATGGCATCCATTGCTGCACCTAAGATGATAATCAAAGGCATGGATGGAATACAATAGAAAATATCTACAATTCGCATGATCAGGTTGTCTACCCATTTTCCAAAGTATCCGGCAAGACCACCTAAAACAACACCAATGACTACTTCAATAAATACAACGATAAATCCGATGATCAGAGAAACTCGTCCGCCATACATCAGACGGGTCAGCATATCCATACCATTGGAGTCCGTTCCCAGCCAATGCTCTTTGGAAGGTTTCGCATAGGAATCATAAACATAGGTTTCTTTTCCTCTGCGGACTGACCAGTTCTCCATGGTTGCATCATAGGAAAGCTTATAGGTCTGTTCTTCCTCATCACCTTCTGCATACTGGAATTCCTCTACATTGTCCTCAATGGCTGCTTCCAGTGCTTCCTTAAATTCACGTGATAATACCACACCATTTTCCACCGGAGATACTACCAGACGGCTGATATAACCTACCACCTGGCCATCCAGAAGAATGTTGTGATCTTCGTCAAGTGTATATGCCTTTCCATCCGCAGAAAATTCTGTTTCGGAAGCAGTATATGCTTTCAATGCAGCGTATTTTTCTGCAAAAGTAAACTCTACAGTTTCGCCATTCACAATATCTTTATATGCAATGGCAAGCATCGTTCCATTTGAAGAAACGGAATAAAAATCTGTGCCTTCTTCCAGAAGATCATAAGTTACATCCTTATATTCAAAGGAAGCTTCTTTCTTCTGGTAAGCCAGCTGGAATTTTGCCTGCAGAACACTGTCAAACTTCTGTCCTTCCGCAGACATGTAACGGAAATCGCTATTTTTTACAACGCCGGCGTATTCCTTCATCTGATTCTCATAACGGTAAAACTGCTGATCCTGACCATAAGGAGTGATGATTCCTCCAATAAAGGAGAACACGAACATCACGATCAGCATGATCATACCGATTACCGCCAGACGGTTACGGAAGAAACGCTTTACGACCAGAGCACTCGGTGAGAGGACTTTGACACGTCGGTCATCGTTCAGAGAATAGGATTCTGTTTCCGTATTTTTTGTTACTTCATCTACATTTTTATCGTTCATAACAGGACCCTCCTTTCCTACGCAATGCGTACTCGTGGGTCTACCACGCCATACAGAATATCAGAAAGCAGGTTGCCTGATAATGTCAAAATCGCCAAAAACGTCATATAGAACATGGAGAATGGAATATCTCCAATAATCATTGCCTGATAAGACGTATAACCGATACCTGGAATAGAGAATAAAGTCTCTGTGATCAGCGCACCGGAGAATAAGGATGGCAGAGAACCACCAACAATTGTTACCAGCGGAATTAAGGTGTTTCTGAAAGCATGCTGGTAAATAACTTTCTTTTCAGATAATCCCTTTGCACGTGCTGTACGGATATAGTCAGCATTTAATACTTCCAGCATATTCGTACGTGTATAACGCATCAGAGAACCTACTGAAACGATTACGATCGTAATGATCGGCAGAACCAGATGGTTTGCCTTATCTAAAAACTGCCCCATTGCATCTAACTGTGCATAGTTACGGCCTACAAGACCATATAAATCAAACCAGCCTAACTTTACGGAAAAGATAAGCTTTAAAATTGTCGCAAAAAAGAACGTCGGCAGTGAAATACCTACTAACGCACCTGCACTGATTGCATAATCTGTTTTTGAATACTGTTTTGTTGCTGCAATCACACCAAGTGGAATTGCAATGATCAGCTCGAGTACAAATGCAATTGCACCCATAGCAAATGATAACCAGATAACTTCGTTAAATTTTTCAAGTACCGGAACTGTATATTTCCAGCTGTCCCCAAAATTTCCCTGAACGGCACCAGCCAGCCATGTGAAAAATCCCGGCACAATGCCTTTATCCAAACCATATGACGCATTTAACTGAAGCAGCCATTCCTCATAAGGTTTTGCACCCGGCTTTGACGCAAGCTGCATCGCCATATTCTCTACATAGGAAGCTGGCAGACAGCGCAAAAGCGCATAAATAATTAAAGTTGTGCAAAACAGAATCATAACCGAAATTGCGATTCTTTTCCCAATGTATTTTCGCATATGATGATTTCCTCTCTACTACTTCTCTGAAAGCTGAATTAAGAACCGCTTCGCACTGAAGCGGTTCCCAATTCATTGTATCCTTGTATCTTAATGATTCATTATTTTACAACGATATTTTCAAGTTCACTCTTCCAGTTCCAGTATGGAGTCATATCTGTTGGCAGAGAATCAACATCTACACGTTCTGTAGAAACGATGTATGCGTCAGAACGCTGGTAAACAGGAATTTCTACACCCCAGTCCATGATAATTTCCATAGCTGCTTTGTAGAGACCTTTACGGTAAGACTGTTCTGTAGACTGACGAGCATCCATGATCAGAGTATCAAGGTCTTCATCAGCGATCTGGCAGTAGTTTGTAGAACCTTCGCTGTGGTATAACTGGTACATATCAGGGTCACTGGATGACTGCCATGCAGCACACCAGAGTTCAGCTGCGCCTGTCTGGTAAGAAGCATAAAGGTCTGCTGCGTTTGCAAGGTCGTTTACTGTTAATGTAAGACCGATCTTAGCGAATGCATCTGCTGCGTTCTTAAGGATTAAGAAGGATGGGTGGTCACCAGCACCGCCTGCACCAATGTTTACTGTGTATTCAAGTTTTGCACCAGCTGGAGCTGCTGTAAGTTTTCCATCTTCTACTGTGTAACCAGCTGCTTCGAAGTAACCAAGAGCTGCGTTTAATGCTGCTTCATATTTTGCTGCTGTATCCATATCTGCTGTGTAGATTGGGTTTCCTTCAACATCTACAGAGTAGGCAACTGTGTATCCGTCATCTGTAACCTGAGGAGCTGCCCAGGATGTGTTAGAGATTGGATAGTTGATGATAGATGCTGTATCTCCGTAGTAAGAGTCAACACCTTCTTCACGGTAAGCTGCAAGAACTGTACCAAGTGCTTTACGAAGTGCTTTTGATTCTTCAGATGCCGGATCATCGCCAACTTTTACGTTGTTTGCTGCGATACCAATGTATCCGTATCCACGGTAGTCGATTAATTTTGTTGTGATAACGCTTCCGTCAAGGGATGTATCTCCACCATTGATCTCTGCGATCTGATCTGCAAGTACTGTAGTGTAAGATGGAGTTGCGATATCGATTGTACCTGTACTGATACCATTTAACATATCAGCTTCTTTTGTTTCGATCAGATTTACGTATTTTGTTTTTGGTTCACCCTGGTAGTATTTTTCGTTAGCTTCCATACGAACAACACCGTTAGAAACTTCTACGAATTTGTAAGGACCAGCGCCCATTGGCATAGTAGTTTTTTCTTTTACGCCGGAAAGATCACCTTTTACAAAACCAAAGCTGTTATTTTCATAATCATAGAGCGCTTCATCACCATAGTAGTGAAGTGGAGCGATTGGCTGAGCCATCTGGTAAATCATTGTAGCATCTAACTGGCTTGCAACGATACGAACGCTGTAATCGCCTGTACGCTGGATACCTTCGATGTTAGCTGCTGATTCACCTGTCTGAATACCTACGCTGTATGTAGCATAGTCATTCATTAAGTCTGTTAAAGCAGAACCTGCTGTTTCTGTAGAAGATAATGTCATAAGATCTCCGTCATATGCTTCAACCATAAGAGCGAAGAAATCTGCTGCTGTAGCGTCTGCTTCGAGGCCATCAAATGACCACATAGATGCTGCTGTAGCTACGTCACCTTCTTCTGCATAGCCTGCTGCCACACAGTAGTCAACGATTTCCTGTGCGAATTTTTCACCTGCCTGGTCAACGTCTGCCCAGAATGCTGTCTGAGTAGCCTCATCCCAGTATGTGAAATCTGTATTGTCACGGCCTGCTGCGCATAACAGGTTGAACAGTGTGTCCATACCTGTACGGTATTCTTCAAGACCAAGAATTGGTGTTGAATACAGTGTTGAAGAGCCATCGTAAGATGGGTCAAGCAGAACATATAAGCTGAAGATGAAGTCATCGATATCAACTGGTGTTCCATCAGAGAATACTAAATCATCACGCATTGTCATGTCATAGTATACTGTACCATCTTCATTTTCTGTGATCACGATGTCAGCCGGACCATAGTATGTGTAGTCTGTACCATTGTAGGAACGTGTTTCACCTTCAATACCGTTAAGAATCGGGTTTGCAACACGGTCACTATACATCATGTAAAGCTGTGTAAAATCTGCAACGTCCTGATCATCTACGCTTGCTGCGAAGAATGGGGAGAATTTGTTTTCAAATCCCTGTGCAGAAAGTACCAATGTACCAGCTTCTTCTGTAGCTGCTGTTTCTTCAGTAGCTGCTGGTGTTTCTGTAGCTTCTTTAGAGCCACATCCTGCAAATGTGCCTACGCACATTACCAAGCCTAATAATAAGGCAAGGAATTTTTTGCTTTTTCCCATAATTTTTTCCTCCTTTATATTTTTTATAATCTCTCGGAATCTTTAAGCCAGTAAATATAAGGTTTTCAGATTCCGTTTTTATTGAAATCCCCCACTTTTTTGTCAAAAATCGCTTGACAAATCGCCAAAAATTTGCGGCGAAGCCGATTGAATATATTTTATTTTT
>JAGAQG010000040.1 GCA_017622875.1 Lachnospiraceae bacterium | reverse complement strand
GCATTATACACTATTTTCAGGCATAGCAACAGTTATGTCTTTTTCTCGTACCCATTTTTCTTTAATTTCGATAATATTTACTTTTCAAAGTTCATTGCCAAAGTTGCTGGCTATAATCACTCAGGATTCCGAGAGATCATTTATCCATTAGGCAAGAAAAAAGTAGAAGAAAACATTGCAGTATTAAAACAGAGACACGAAAGATAATATCCCTCTTCAGATATATTCACGTATATCTAAATTTTTTGAGATAACCTTGTTGATTTATCAGCAAGGTTATTTTGACGTATAAAATTTTTTTATGATGAAATACTGAAGTCAATTAAAAAACTGAATTGCAAACCTTAATTGAAAAATTAAGAAATATCTTGCGCATAGAGTGGAAAATAGATATAATTTACTTTGCGTACTGTATATAAAAGTGATTAAAAATATCTTGCGCATGGTGAGGTGAATCATGGAAATTAAAAGAAAAATTTATGGAAAAATATTAGAATGGAAGCAGAGTTGTAATGGCAAGAAGGCACTTTTAATTGAAGGTGCCAGACGAATTGGGAAATCAACGGTCGCGGAAGAGATTGGAAAAAATGAGTATAGGACCTATATAAACATAGACTTCAATAAAGCTAGCAGAAAAATACTGGCAAGTTTTGATGATCTTACGAATCTGGATATTTTTTTTCAGACCATATCGCTGGAGTATAATGTGAGGTTATATCCGAGAGAATCATTAATTATTTTTGACGAAATTCAAAAGTTTCCAAAAGCGCGGGAGGCAATTAAGTATCTTGTAGCAGATGGAAGATATGACTATATCGAAACAGGGTCGCTGATTTCTATTAAAGAAAACGTTGAAAACATTACCCTGCCATCAGAGGAACGGAAAATAAAAATGTATCCTGTAGATTTTGAAGAGTTCATGATTTATATGAATGAGGAAATTCTGCTCGAGTACATTGGCGAATGCTTTCAAAAAAAACAGCCGTTGGAGCAGAAGATGCATGCGAAAGCAATGCATTTATTCAAGGAATATATGCTGGTCGGCGGCATGCCACAGGCAATTGTAGTGTTTGCAAAAAATGGAAGGGATTTCGCGGCTGCAGATTTGGAGAAAAGAGATATTTTAGGTTTATACCGGGATGATATAAAGAAAGCGGCTAAAAGATATCACTCGAGAGTATCCGCATTGTTCGAGAATATTCCGGCTTATTTATCTACGCACGAAAAAAAGATTGTGTTAAAAGATATTGAAAAAGGAGCAACGTTTGATAGATATGATGAACCGTTGTTTTGGCTGGATGACTCAATGATTTGTAATTTGTGCTATAAGTGTAATGATCCTAATGTTGGATTTGCCCTCAATAAAAATGATTCTGCTGTAAAATGCTATATGGGTGACACTGGTTTATTGGTGAGTCTTGCTTTTAGTGAAAATGAAATTACGGATCAGCAGCTCTACAGACAGATTATGAATGGAAGACTTTCACTGAATGAAGGCATGCTTTACGAAAATGTAATTTCACAGATGATATCTGCAAAGGGGAGAAAGCTTTATTTTTATACACGCTATAGTGAGGAAAAACATCGTAACGATATCGAAATAGACTTTTTACTTTCCAATGAGAGCAAAACAAATTTTAGAGTATTTCCGATTGAGGTCAAATCCTCTAAAAACTATACAACAACTTCTTTGGGAAGATTTAAAGAATTGTTTGGAAAAAAGATTGCGACACAATATATTATACATCCTAAAAATTTAAATATGGATGGAGAAGTTGTGAAGATCCCACCATATATGTTCTTTGCGGCTTTTTAAAGTGAAAATCTAAATTTCCTGAGATAACCTTGTTGATTTATCAGCAAGGTTATTTTATTATTAAATTATGGATTAAATGGGAAAGGATGGATGTTTATGCAGAAACTAGATCCAAAATATGATGCGTTATTTACCCCTTGGAAGGTCGGTAACGTAGAAATCAAAAATAGAATCGTTATGTGTCCAATGGGCGGAACTTCGCTTTTCGGATGGTTCGAGCTTGGTGGATGTCATTTCGATAAAGAAGCAGCAAAATTATTTTTAGAAAGAGCGAATAATAACGTCGGTCTTATTATTCCTGGAATTGCACCTCTTCGCGATACCTTTTGGGGTAAATGGTTATGGCAGAACCCAAAGATGTTCGATGAACTTAAAATCTTTATGGATGAAATTCATAAAACAGGTGCAAAATTATTTGTTCAGTTAACAGCAGGCATGGGACGTTCCTGGGCGATCACAGAGCTTGTGGCGCCGCTTCATAAAAATAAGATTACAAGAGCTTTGATTAAGCCGGTAATTGATACTTCCCATGAACTTGCGTCTCCTAGTCCACAGCCTTCCCGCTGGGCACACGATATCATTTGTCCGGAAATGACAGTGGAACAGATTCATGAAATCATTGAAGCATTCGCCAAAACTGCAAAACTCTGTAAAGAAGCAGGGGTTGACGGCGTGGAAGTACACGCGGTACATGAAGGATATTTGCTTGACCAGTTTTCGATGGAATTCTTTAACAAACGTACCGATGAATATGGCGGAAGTTTTGAAAACCGTTATCGTTTTGCAGCGGAAGTTGTAAAAGCGATCAAAGAAGCATGCGGTGATGACTATCCGGTTTCCCTGCGTTATTCTGTAGAATCCAAGATGAAAGGCTTCTGTGAAGGTGCGATGCCTGGAGAAGACTATGTGGAAGTCGGAAGAAATATGGAAGAGTCAGAAAAGGCTGCGAAATATCTTCAGGATATGGGATATGACATGCTGAATGCAGACAATGGAACTTATGATTCCTGGTACTGGGCTCATCCGCCAATGTATATGCCGGAAAACTGCAACCTGGAAGATGTTGCACACATTAAGAAATTTGTGGATATTCCAGTTGTTTGTGCAGGAAGAATGGACCCGGAAGTGGGTGCAAAAGCAGTTGCAGATGGAAGAATCGATGGAGTAGGTATTGCGCGTCAGTTCCTTGCAGACCCGGAATGGATCACAAAGATGCTTGAAGACCGTTTAGAAGATATCAGACCATGTATCTGCTGCCATAGCGGATGTTTCAATTTCTCATCCTCAAAAGGTCATGCAAATACACAGGATTTAACAGATACGATGGGTCTTGCACGCTGTGCATTGAATCCAGAAACAATGCAGTCAAAGAAATATTATGTGGCTCCTGCAAAGAAATCAAAGAAAATCGCAGTTATCGGTGGCGGTATCGGTGGTATGGAAGCTGCAATCCTCCTCGCAAAACGTGGACATCAAGTGACATTGTTTGAAAAAGGCGACAAGCTTGGCGGTGTATTTATTGCAGCCGCAGCTCCATCCTTCAAGGAAAAAGACCGTGACCTGATCGCATGGTACATTCGTGAACTTGCAAAATATCCGATTGAAGTGAAGATGAACACGGAAATTAAGGATGTATCAGCTTTAGATGCAGATGAAATCATTGTGGCAACAGGAGCAGCTGCAAAGAGAATCCCTGTAAAAGGTGCGGAAACTGCGATCGAAGCGGTAGACTATTTGCTTGGAAAGAAAGAAGTAGGAGAAAATGTAACGATCATCGGCGGTGGTCTTACCGGTTGTGAAATTGCTTATGAATTATTCTTACAGGGAAAGAAACCGACCATCGTAGAAATGCAGGACGACCTTATCACGACAAAAGGTATCTGCCTTGCAAATACAAGTTACCTTCGTGACTGCTTTAAGGCAAATAAGGTTCCAGTACATTTAGAAACTGCCCTTTGTGAAATCGGAGAAACATCCGTAACAGTCAAAGATAAGAGTGGAAAGACATTTGAAATTCCTTCAGATTCTGTCATTATGTCTGTCGGATATAACCCGGCACCGGTTGCCCAGAAAGCGAAAAACATTCATGTAATCGGTGATGCGGCAAAGGTCGGAAACCTTAGAACCGTTATCTGGGGCGCATGGGATGTATGTATGAAACTTTAAAAATGTTTGGAGATAGAGAAATATGATGAAATTAACAGACGAACAGCAGGCGATACTGAACGGTTCGAAGGGTGAGACCATGGCGAAAGTCATGAAAACTCAGGTGATGTTCGGTGAAGCTTTTGGTGCTGAAAAGATGGTTCCTGTAACGAACGAGTACAACCATTTGGTAACTTCTTTTGGACTTAAATTACTTGGGCCGGTTTATGAACTGATGGATAAATTGCTGGAAGCGGGAGCGCCATCCCAGCAGAAGTTTTCCGTTGACCCAAGACCATTGGACCCAAATGTACCTGCAAATCTTTTGCAGAAACTGATCTTTAAGAAATTTATGTACAGCAAACAGGACTTTTATGAAGGCCAGCTGGATAAATTAGGTCTTATGGATAAAGACGCATTTACCTGTACCTGCTATATGGATCAGGTAGGCAATGTGCCAAAGAAAGGGGAGATCCTCAGCTGGGCAGAATCCTCTGCAGTTGTTTATGCAAACTCTGTCCTTGGTGCACGCTGTAACCGTAACTCCGGTATCATGGATATCATGGGCTCCGTCCTTGGCTATGTGCCATACTTCGGGCTTCTGACAGATGAAGGAAGAAAGGCAACCTGGATTGTAAAGATTGAAACGACCAAGAAACCGGAAGCACAGCTTTTAGGCTCTGCCATCGGTATGAAGGTTATGGAAGACGTTCCATATGTGCTGGGACTGGATAAATGGCTTGGTACAGAATTAAATGATTCTGTCAAAACATATTTAAAAGATTTTGGTGCAGCCACAGCATCCAACGGTGCGGTAGGCTTATATCACATTGACAATCTGACACCGGAAGCAGTTGAAATGGGGGGAAAGCTCATTACAGAGAATGCGAAAGTTTATGTCATTGATGACGCGGAACTGGAACGTGTGAAAAACAACTATCCGGTGATGTGGAAGGACAAAGATGCCACACCGAAGCTTTGCTTCATGGGTTGTCCGCATATGAGCTTACAGCAGTTAAAAGACTGGACTGATAAAGTGGAAGCAGGATTAAAAGAAGCTGGAAACAGCAAGGTCGTAATTCCGACTGTTTTCACAGCAGCACCTGCAGTCTTAAAAGAATTTGAAAAGACAGAATATGCAGAGCGACTTAAGAAAACAGGTGTTATTACATCTTACATTTGTCCGTTAATGTATATGAACAATCCATTGTGTAAGTCTATGCCGGTCATTACATCTTCTAACAAACTGCGTACTTACACAACCGCACGTTACTATACAGATGATGAAATTCTGGTTCAGATTACGAAGGGAGGCAAATAAGCATGAAAACATTTAAAGGACGCGTGGTAACTCCTGGAACTGCAAAAGCAGAAGCAGTGGTAACTCATGGCGGATTCAATACACTGGCTTCTCTTCAGTCTCCATTACAGTTTGGAGACAAGACTGCAAAATGCGGAGATCAGAACAATCCTGATCTTTATGGAAAACCTATGGCTGGAAAGGCACTGTGCCTGCCGCAGACCATTGGCTCCACAACAGGCGGACTGGTATTATACTGCGCCTGTGCGATGGAACGCCAGCCGGCATGTATGCTGTTTTCTAATCACATTGACTCTTTGGCGGCTGCCGGAGCAATCCTGGCAGATGTATGGCTGGACAATGTTTCCATGCCGGTAGTTGACTGCCTTGGAGATGAGTTCTTGAATTACGTAAAAGACGGTATGATGATTGCCATTAAGGATGATGGTGTCGTAGAAGTTGAATAAAATTATTATGAACTGGTGCTGGAGCCTTGGGCTCCGGCACTTTTTTTATTCATTAATAAAACTTAAACATTTTCCCAACATTTCAAAAACAACTTCCCGTTAATATAACATCATCGACAGGAACGAAAGGATAACAAATAATGAAAGAAAAAATTATGGGGACTTTTAGTGCAGGTGTAGCCAGCATGAAAAAAGGCATGAAGGATAGCGTGGACAGTTGCAAACTGGAAGGAAAAATTGCAGAACAGCAGAAGCTGATCAAGAAGTTAACAAAAGAAATTGGAAATCTTGCAATCGTAAGATTGGAAGCCGGAGATGAAATGTGTCCAGAAATCATGGAAAGATATCAGGCAATTTTGGAAGCAAAAGCAGAGATTGAAAGTCTTGAGAAGGGGCGCAAAGTTGTAAAAATTGTTTGCCCTGTATGCGGACACAAAACATCTGCAAAGATGAATTACTGTGGTAAATGCGGTGCAGCTTTAAGAGAGAACGAAAATGCTGCAGCTGAAGAAGCTGCTGAAAATACAGAAATTTCAGAAAACGAAGAGGTATAAAGATGGAAAAGAAGAATTTTATTACATTAGTATTGGGTGTAATCGGCGGATTATTATTCTCAATCGGGATGTGCATGGCACTTCTGGAAGAGTGGGCAATGTTTAACGAAGGAATTATCGTAGGTGCGATTGGTGCGGTATTACTCCTCATTACATGGATTGTTTATCGTAAAATGTCAGGTAGAACACCAAAGAAGATCAATGGTAAAGCAGTTGCAAAAACAATTTATGGAATCTTTGCAACATTGGTGTTCGGTGCAGGAATGTGCCTGATCATGGTATATGAAATGATGCTTTACGGAATTATTGTAGGTGTCATTGGTATGCTGTTAATGTTGATGCTGATTCCAATGTGCATTGGATTAAAAGATAGTAAAAAAGAAGTAGAAGAAGCATAAAATAGATGAGAAATAAAAATTCCACCTTTTCATAAAGTGAGAGGGTGGAATTTTTATGTTTTACATATGATAGATAAACATTGTGATCAATAAAATAATACTGCTGACAATTGGAACTGTGATAGTGTCCAGTCCATGCTTTGTATACAGCTCTACAAGTGATGCAATTGGAGCAATGATGAGAGATACAATCAATGCATAGCCAATTGGCAGATGAGACATCGTGATTAAGGTAAGGAGTGTGAAAAGGAAAGAAGTAACTGCCATAGCAACGCTGCCTTCCATGGATTTCACACCTTCAATCCATTTGCCGGATAATTTGTGGCTGCCAAAGTTCTTTCCAATGATAGCGGCCATGGCATCTCCCGGTCCCCATGCCATAATAGAAGCAACTGCAATGAATTTATGTGCGTCACCGAAAATGCCCCAGTAAATAGCCATCAGGATTGTCATCAAACTGAAAAGAATAATAAAACTTGTCAGCACTTCGTGGTTTGATTTTTCTACAAATAACGATTTATAAAAGGACAGCCTTTCTGCAAAATGGAGCGCAATGATAACAATGATCAGAAATACGATTTCTACCAATACCGCAATCCACCAGATTTCTGTACAGAATATCAGTGGAAGAATAGAAGTAAATGCAACAATATGCAGAAGCTTTCTAAATATGTAATCTGGTACCTTTGTTACATAACGTATTGTAAGAAGAACGACTGCAAAAGCAATAATATATGCGATATAAATTCCAAAGAGTCTCCAGAATTCTTTGAAGTAGACCATATTGATCAGATCAATGTAATTAAGGAATATCAGTACAAGTCCTAATACGAAAAGAATCGTACCGGTAACGTAGCCGACAACTTTGGCATTCACTTTATTGGCGAAGCGTGCGCTGACCATAGAAAAGAAGGTCGCGGTAACGATCGCGAGCAGCAGATAATCCCAGCATTCCAGTAGAATCGCAGGTTCAATCATGATATGACTGACAGATGCAATCAGTGCTGTAAATGTCATGATAAAAGTAGAAGTCCCTACTGCAGATTTTCTGTCATATCCAAGCATTGCAGTAAATACGATCAACATCATCATTCCGCCGCCGGAACCAAAGAATCCGGTTCCAAATCCGATGGTCAGCCCGAAGAACAGAGAAACTGCGATTTCTTTTGCAGAAAGCTTTGGTGTTCCATCATGGGTCGGCTCTTCCTTGGCATCAGGTTTTACAAGAAAACGGATACCAATCGCAACGCACAGGAAAAGAGAAAAGCCTCCAAGTACCTGCTGGTGCGTATAATAGGCGGCAATGGAGCCGATGGCGCACATGGAAATGATGCACACGCATAAAAGCCATCCGTGCTTTAAATCAATTTTTTTATTTTTGGCGTAAACTGCAGTGGTAACAGCAGAACCTAAAATATCACTGGCAAGCGCAATGGCGGTTGCCATAAAGGCCCCGTGTTCTCCTTGAAAAGCAGGGCATAAAACAATCATTAGCGGAACCATTGCTGTGGCCGCGCTCAAGCCTACAAGGCCTGTCCCGACACCAGCCAGCATTGCCGCAATAAAAACAACGAAATATTCCATAGTAAAAATCTCCGTAAACTATTTAATAAATGGTATGCTACAAAATCCCCTTTTTTCCAACAAAAACCGAGAAGAATTTTGAAAAAATATGTTTCAATTAATAAAACTTTAACATTTCAAAAACATTTTCCCAACATTTTTTCATTAAGATAGCATCATCAATAGGGCATAAGAAATATAAAGAGATAAAAATGATAAGTAAAAGGAGAAAAAAATCATGTCTAAATTAGTGGAAATAAATGAAAAAATCGAAAAAGCAGTTGTTGAAGGATACAAAAAAATCGAAGACGGAGTCGTAGGCGGTTATAAGAAAATTGAGGAGGGCGCTGTAGAAGGCTTCCAAAAAGTGTCTGATAAATTTATAGAAAAACTGTTCACAAAAGAAAACGAAACAGTAGAAGAAGCCAAAGAACGTCTGGCGGGACTTTCAAAGAAGGAAGAAGAGTCAGAGGAAAATTAATTTTGTATAGTAATTAACATTACTATAGATCCATTACTGGGGGAGCTGCCAAATCCATTGGTGACTCCCCTTTTCCCATTTATCAAAAAAATAAAATCTCTTTACAGAAACTCTGATTTTACGTATGATAAATATCAGAAGATTTTACGAAAAAGAGCGTGCTTAAATGAATATTACAAAGAAGATAAAAATCATCTGTGAGGAAGCCTATGCTGAAACAATCTGGTGTAAGCAGCTTCTGAATGGCTTCATAAAGGAATTGAAAAAACGTCGCGTAGCCTACGAACAGACCAATGCAGTGGAGAAGGTTTCCTCAGACGATAATATCTGCATTATCGGCATGAGCAATGCCTGGACAGAAAATGCGGTTGCAAAATGTAATGAGGCAGACTGTGTACCCATTGTTTTAAGCAATCAGTCTCAGCGTAATGCAGACGGACAATACCATTTGGTATGCTCTGACATCCGTAGTACGGCGAAAAAATTAAGAGAAGCATTTGCAGCAGCAGGAAGAACGAAAATAGCGTTGTATGGTGCAAATTATGCAGCAGATTTGGACAAGGACAGAACAGCCATCTTTGCCGGATTAATTAATGAACCGACAGACATTTATATGAATACAGGAAATCTGGAAACCTGCTTCCGTTCTTTTCTGCCAAAAGCAGTTCTTTACGATGCAGTCCTTTGTGTTAATGGGTATGCTGCTATCTCTTTGGTGAAAAAGCTGGAAAAAGAAAATAGAAAACTGCTTGAAAACCTTGTAATAGTATCATGTGAAGAAGTCTTAAGGCATTCAAAATATAATCAGTGGATTTCGCTGATAGAATTAAACCTGGATAGCTATGGTGCGGCTGCAATGGCAGTAATGGAGATGGATTCCTTAGGAAGTGATATTTCTGTTATTACAGTTCGCATGAATGCTGATGTGTGCGAAATTCCGAAAAAAACCTCATCAGAGCATTTTGAGAACGTAAATGGGATGGAGCTTTTCGAGGATCCTGAGGTTATCAGTATGGCAAAAATTGAGCAGCTGCTTCGGGATGCAGACGATATGGACCACCACATTATCGCTATGCTTCTTAGCAATGCGAAGTACAGTGAAATTGCTGATACATGCTATATGACAGAGGGGAATGTAAAGTACCGCGTGAAGAAATATATGAGTATCTGCGACTGCAAAACAAAGAAAGAGTTACTGGAACTTCTTCAGGAATATCTGCAGTAGATTCTGCCTGTGAAAGGCTGAAATGAAAATGAAAATTTAAATTTGACTTTTTTGAAAATAAACTGAAAAAGTATAAAAAAGCCTGCAAGGATATGCAGGCTTTTTTGTATTTTATTTGCCAGTTTTCCTTGCTATAATGAGTACAGTGAAAAATGTATCAAGAGAGGATACATTAATTTTATAAATGAAAGGAAATTATCATGGCAAGCTTATCATTACAGAACATTAAAAAAGTTTACCCAAACACAGAAAAGAAGAAAAAAACAAAAAAAGGTCAGCCAGAAAAGAAATCTAACCTTTTAGTTACAGAAGAAGGTGTTGTAGCAGTTCAGGAATTTAACCTTGAAATCGCTGACAAAGAATTTATCGTACTCGTAGGTCCATCCGGATGTGGTAAATCTACTACACTTCGTATGGTTGCTGGTCTTGAAGACATCAGCGGTGGAGACTTACTCATCGACGGGAAACGTGTAAACGACGTTGCACCTAAGGACAGAGATATTGCCATGGTATTCCAGAGCTACGCTCTTTACCCACACATGACAGTATACGATAACATGGCTTTCCCATTAAAATTAGCTAAAATGGACAAAGCTGAAATCGACAAAAAAGTTCGCGAAGCAGCTGAAATCTTAGGTATCACAGAATATCTTGAAAGAAAACCAAAGGCTCTTTCTGGTGGTCAGAGACAGCGTGTTGCCATCGGTCGTGCGATCGTTCGTAATCCTAAAGTTCTCCTCATGGACGAACCTTTATCAAACCTGGATGCAAAACTTCGTAACCAGATGCGTGCTGAAATCATCAAATTACGTAAGAGAATCGACACAACATTCATCTACGTAACACATGACCAGACAGAAGCTATGACACTTGGTGACAGAATCGTTATCATGAAAGACGGTGTTATCCAGCAGGTTGGAACACCTCAGGAAGTATTCGATCATCCATCAAACCTTTTCGTAGCAGGATTCATCGGAATGCCACGTATGAACATCTTCGATGCAAAACTTGTTAAGAATGGCGACAAATATGCAGTAGCAATCGGCGGAATCGAAGTAGAAGTATCTGCTGACAAACAGGCTAGACTTGCTGCAAACAATGTTGCACCACAGGATATCGTATTAGGTGTAAGACCAGAACACTTAACATTAAAAGGCGACAACATGCTGAAAGGTACTGTAGATGTATACGAAATGATGGGTAGCGAAATTCACTACCACGTTACATATGATGGACAGGATGTTATCCTCATCGTACCTACACTTGATAACGAAACAGTTGGAATGGGTAAAGAAATTGGCTTCACATTTACAGGAAGCGTTGCTCATATCTTTAACAAAGAAACAGGCAAGAACTTAGAATGGTAAGAAAAGCTTAATTTAGAGTGCTGCGGAGTATCCGCAGCACTTTTTATCTAAAATCACGTCATTAACAAAACTTTAACATTTCGAAAACATTTCCCAAACACAGTCGTTTTAATATAACACCATCGACAGAAACAAAAGAAAAAGTTATGAAATAAATATTGATTAAAAGGAGATATTAAAATGGCAAAATTAGCAGATGTAAATGAAAAAATCGGAAAAGCAGTTGTAGACGGATATAAGAAAATCGAAGAAGGTGTTGTGGGCGGTTACAAGAAGATTGAAGAAGGGGCCGTAGAAGGTTTTCAGAAAGTGTCTGATAAATTCGTAGACGTTCTGTTTACAAAAGAAGGTGAAACTGTAGAAGAAGCAAAAGAAAGACTGGCAGGTTCCTTAAAGAAGGAAGCAGAGTCAGAAGAAAATTAATCAGGTAGTAATTTCATTTACTATAAATGCTTATTGGACCGTGAATGTTCAATAAGAAATATCCATTACTGAGGGAGTTGACGATAAATTATCGACAACTCCCTTTTCCCGTTTGAAAATCTATTTCTCTTCTTTCCCGAACATTGAGAAGTTTTTAATTCCCAGAGAAGCCAGCTGCTTTAAGGTATGTAACAGAAATTTTTTCGTATCTCCATCCAACTGCGTGGCAGCGTAAATGGATGCAGGAATGGCGGTCTGCCAGTCTGCTCGAAAATCATCAATGGTCGTAAGGTGATTGGCATTCAGCACACTGTAAAGTGCATCTACAAATCGCTCACGATCCTCATGTGGAATCTGTTTTAACCAGTCGGTCAATGTTTTATCTGCATATTTCGCATCTTTTGTGAGATTCTCAATAGAAACAAAATAATTTCCTTCAATTTCCCATGTGAACTGGTCGTGCTGCATAATACCGCTTTTACTGCTTTTTACGATGCTATAGTTTTCGCGCTGTTCCAATAGCATTCCAACGATAGAGGATTGAGGCAATGTTTTTTCTACCCGATCAGAAATATGTTGAAACTCTCTGCTCTCCAGTGTAGATTCTAAAAACCCCGGACCGTCATGAGAGTAGACTTTATCAATTCTGCACTGAATATTTTCACGGCACATGGCAGCGGCATAAACTGCCAGATTTCCCCCCTTGGAATGTCCACCTGTCATAAGACGCCCAGAACAATAGAGTGCAGCCTTTTCTATGTAACGCACAGCTTCTTCTTGAGATGGAACCGGTGACATAAATGCCATATTAAAATCTTCCTTCCAGCCTACCAAAGTGGAGTCTGTGCCGCGAAATGCAACATAGGAAAGATTAGGCGAAATCTGAAAGGTCATTGCGGAAAACTGTTTTTCTGTCGCCAGATCAAATTGCTCTGTGTACCCCATAATACGGATGTCGCGAAATCTCGGACTAGCAGCCAAAGCAAAGAAAAGCTGCTTTGTAGGGTCGCAGAGCGGAATGTTGTGAAACATTTCTTCAAAATATTCTGCACGATACAGTTCCTGAATACGAATGCCTTTCCAGTTTTCCACTTCCGGAATCACATCCGGGAAATGAATGTAGGAAACAGAGGAAAGGATCAGACTGTCTACAGAATTAAAGGGCATCTGATCAAAGGTTTCTAAGTTTTCCTGTGTATAGTTAACAATATTTTTCACGAAATTCTCCTAAACTATGAACTTACAAATGAATTGTTCCTTGTGAAAGTATATTAACATACAACATGAAATATTGTTGGAAAATTATTATAAAGAATTTATGAATTTTTTGTCGTTCATAAATTGTTTACAAAATATTTACCTAAATTTGTTGAAATAATTGTTGACAAAGTGAACCATTCGATGTATAGTTCACATCAACAAATTTAGTTAAATAAATTTAGTTAATAAAATCAACAATTTGATTTGGAGGAAAAAATAATGACATTTGATAAAGTAAAAGAAGTAATTGTAGACAGCCTTGGATGTGACGAGGAAGCAGTTGTATTGACAGCAAATTTAAAGGAAGACTTAAATGCAGATTCTTTAGATGCAGTAGAACTTAGCATGGCATTAGAAGAAGCATTTGGTTTCACAATCGCAGATGAAGATTTAATGGCATTCGTAACAGTGAAAGATATTGTAGATTACATTGACAAAAATCTTGCATAAGAGAGAAGAACTATGAAGATTCAGGATATTTATGATCTGATGGACCGCTTTGAGGGCTCTTCCATGTCAGAGCTGAATTTGGAAATGGAAGGCGTGAAGGTCGCTTTTAAAAGAGGCGGTGAGCCATTAGCAATGTTTACAGCACCTGTGATGCATGAGAATGTGAAGACTGTGAATCATCCAGTGGAAACTCCTAAAGAAGAAGTACCTGAGGGTACTCCGGTAGAAGCACCGCTGGTGGGAACGTTTTATGCGGCTCCGTCACCGGAGGAAGCGCCTTTCGTGAGCGTAGGCAGTGAAGTGAAAAAAGGAGATGTGGTAGGCATCATCGAAGCAATGAAGCTGATGAATGAGATCACTGCTCCTTGTGATGGAATTATTGAATCCATCAATGCAGAAAACGGTCAGATGGTGGAATATCATCAGGTACTGATGCGTGTAAAATAGGTGAGAAGATTATGTTCAAGAGAATTCTTGTAGCCAACCGCGGCGAGATTGCACTGCGAATCATCCGCTGCTGCAGAGAAATGGGAATCGAAACTGTGGCAGTTTATTCCACTGCAGATGAGGAAACATTACCGGTGATGCTGGCAACTCATAGTGTTTGTATTGGACCGCCAAGGGCAGCAGATAGTTACCTAAATGAGGATGTGATTTTGACAACAGCCTTAAAGATGGGATGCGATGCAATTCATCCGGGATATGGATTTTTATCTGAAAATGCCCGCTTTGCAAAGAAATGCGAAGAAAATGGAATTACATTTATCGGACCTTCAGGAGAAATCATCGAAAAAATGGGTGATAAACAGACGGCAAGACAGATGATGATAAAATGTGGTGTTCCTGTCGTGCCAGGAAGTGCAGGCCTTATCGAGACAGTAGAGGAAGCAAAAGCAGCAGTCGAAAACATCGGTTATCCGGTACTGATCAAAGCATCTGCCGGAGGCGGCGGAAAGGGAATGCGAAAAGTATTTACACCTGAAGAATTAGCAGGTGCCTTTACAACAGCCAAAGAAGAAGCGAGAGCTGCATTTGCCAATGATGATATGTATATGGAAAAGCTGATTCTGAATCCTCATCATATTGAGTTTCAGATTCTGGGCGATAAACATGGAAATCTCATTTACCTTGGAGAGCGTGACTGCTCCATTCAGAGAAGAAATCAGAAGCTTTTAGAGGAATCTCCAGCATGGGTGCTTTCGGAAGATTTGAGAAAGCAGATGGGCGAGGCTGCGGTAAAGGCAGCAAAAGCGGCCGATTATTACAGTGCCGGCACTGTGGAATTTGTATTAGACAGTGAAAATCATTTCTATTTCATTGAAATGAATACCCGAATTCAGGTAGAGCATCCGGTAACGGAAATGCTGACAGGAGTTGACCTGTTAAAAGAACAGATTAAGATTGCGGCAGGCAGGAAATTAGAGATTAAGCAGGAAGATGTAAAATCTGAAGGTCATGCCATTGAATGCAGAATCAATGCAGAGGCAGCAGGAAAGATTGGACAGCTGCATTTTCCGGGCGGCTATGGTGTGAGAGTAGACAGTCATTTGTATGGCGGCTGCGAAGTGAGTCCATATTATGACTCCATGGTGGCGAAGATCATTGTAAAAGGTCAGACGAGACTGGAAGCAATCAAGAGACTTCGCAGAGCTTTGGAAGAGCTGATTATCGAGGACTTAAAGACCAATGCAGAATTTATGAATCTGCTGACTTACCATCCGGAATTTATTCGCGGAAGCTATAACACATCTTTCTGGGAGAAAAACAGTGAAACAATCTATCGATGGTACGAGGAGGGATTAAGCGTTGATGATGAATGATATTTTTCACAAGAGAAAAAAGAGTTTAAATCATCTGTTAGATCTTCGAAAGCCATCGAGAGTTGAGGCGAAGATTACCTGTCCTCATTGTAAGGAAGAAGTGCTTGTACGTCAGGTGAAGGAAAATCATAAAATCTGTCCAAAATGTGGTTTTTATTTTCCGATGACACCGGAGGAGAGAATCTTAAGTCTTGCGGATACGAAATCTTTTCGTGAACAGGATAAAAAGCTTCGTACAGGTAATCCATTGGATTTCCCGGAATACGAGGAAAAGCTGGCAGCCAATGAAGAGCGTACCGGCCATATGGATGCAGTCATGACAGGAACCATGATGTTAAATGGAATCGAAACTGCCATTGCAGTGATGGATGGACGCTTTCTAATGGGCAGCATGGGAACTGTCGTAGGAGAAAAAATCGTTCGTATCACAGAATACGCAGGAAAGAAAAAACTTCCGCTCATTATTTTTTCGGCCAGCGGCGGTGCGAGAATGCAGGAAGGATTGTTTTCCTTAATGCAAATGGCAAAAACTTCCGCAGCAGTAGAGAAATTTAAAAAGGATGGCGGATTGTTCATCTCCGTTTTGACAAATCCGACCACAGGCGGCGTTAGTGCAAGCTTTGCGAATTTAGGTGATATTATCATTGCGGAGCCAAAAGCGCTGATTTGCTTTGCAGGACCGAGAGTCATTGAACAGACCATCGGACAGAAGCTTCCAAAGGGATTCCAGAGAGCGGAGTTTTTGTTGGAGCACGGAATGGTGGATATGGTAACGGAACGTAAGGATTTAAAAGAGGTTCTGTATAAAATTTTGAAAATGCACAGATAGGCAGGAGGAACATGATGGAAAAACAGAATATCACTGCTTATGAGCGTGTGTTGTTGGCAAGAAGTAAAGACAGAGCAGGAATTTTTGATTACATTGATGCGCTGTTTACAGATTTTATTGAATTAAAAGGTGACCGTCTTGGAAAAGAAGATGGAAGCATTGTCGGAGGAATCGCAATGTTTCATGACATTCCAGTCACGATCGTTGGACAGCGTAAAGGAAAAACAACAGAAGAAAATATTAAATACAATTTCGGGATGACTTCTCCTGAAGGATACCGAAAGGCGCTGCGTTTGATGAAACAGGCGGAAAAGTTTAAAAGGCCGGTGATTACATTTATTGACACTCCGGGAGCTTATCCTGGTCTGGAGGCAGAAAGTAACGGTCAGAGTACTGCCATTGCGGAAAATATTGCGGCAATGAGCAGCCTGGAAACACCGGTGATTTCAATTATTACAGGGGAAGGCTCCAGCGGCGGTGCACTGGCACTGGGTGTTGCGGATAAAGTCTGGATGCTGGAAAATGCAGTGTATTCAATTCTTTCCCCGGAAGGCTTTGCGAGTATTTTGTGGAAGGATTCTGCAAGAGCTTCGGAGGCCTGTGATGTGATGAAGATTACAGCGGAGGAGCTGTTAGAGTTTGGACTCATTGATGGAGTCATACCGGAAAATGAGAATATGATGGAGACGATTGATGGGATGCTGTTAGCTGCAATCAAAAAGCTGCAGAAATTAAAAGGTCCGGCAATCGCAAAAAACAGATATGAGAAGTTCCGTAGGATTGACGGAGCGTACGTAGGAAAATAAAATGCAGGGAATCAAAATTGTGGCGACAGGCAGAGCCCTGCCGCGAAAGATTGTGACCAATGATGATCTTAGCCGGCTTGTAGATACAAATGACGAGTGGATTCGTACCCGTACTGGAATCAGACAGAGATATTTTTGCGAAGAAGAGACCTGCCAGAGCCTTGCCATCGAAGCGGCGTTTCAGGCAGTAGAGAGGGCAGGAATCAACAAACAGGAAATCGGAACAGTTATTGTGGCGACAGCCACAGCGGACAATGTATTTCCATCGGTGGCATGCATGGTACAGAATGCATTGGGGCTGTCAAAAGAAGTTATGGCATTCGATTTAAGCGCCGCTTGTTCTGGATTTTTGTATGGTCTGGGCGTCTGCCATAGTGTATTATTAAATCAGAAGAAAAAATATGCATTGTTAATTGGCAGCGAGCAAATGTCCAGAATTTTGGATATGGAGGACCGCTCCACCTGTGTTCTCTTTGGAGATGGCGCGGGAGCAGCGGTGATCACATTGGACGAAAATGAATTTTATCAGAAGGCCTGGTCGGATGGAAACAGCGAGGCGCTTTCCTGTAAGGGTGCAGGATATGACAACCAGCACCTCTCTATGGAAGGAAGCAAGGTATTTAAGTTTGCGGTAAAGGTGATCGCGCAGGGAATTGAGGAAATCCTTGCAGAATCAGGAAAGACCATCGGAGAAATCGACTACATCGTATGTCATCAGGCAAATGAGAGAATCATTGATCATGTAAGCAGAAAATATGAGGGCGTAAAATTTTATAAGAACATGGACCGCTATGCCAACACATCGGCAGCCAGTATCCCAATCGCATTGGATGAAATGTATGAAAAAGGAATGTTAAAGGAAGGAATGCAGGTAATCTTAGTTGGCTTCGGAGCGGGATTTACGTGGAGCAGTGCCCTTTTGACAATATAGACAGTCACGAAAGTGAGGAAAAGAACATGAAATTAAATGAAATGTTAGGAATCAAATACCCGATCATTCAGGGAGGTATGGCAAACATTGCTACTGGAGAATTTGCGGCAGCCATTTCAAATGCCGGCGGCTTAGGTCTTGTAGGTGCTGGCGGCATGAGCGCAGATGATTTAAGAGAAAATATCAGAAAATGTAAAACCTTAACAGACAAACCATTTGGTGTCAACATTATGTTAATGCATCCACAGGCAGATGAAATGGCACAGATCGTCATCGAAGAAGGCGTGAAAATCGTAACAACAGGGGCAGGAAACCCTGGAAAATATATTCCGGCATGGAAGGAAGCGGGAGTTTTCGTAATGCCAGTGGTAGCAAGTTCCATGCTTGCACAGAGAATGGAGAGAGCCGGAGCCGATGCAGTGATTGCAGAAGGAACCGAAAGCGGTGGTCACGTGGGTGAGATGACAACGATGGCATTGGTTCCACAGGTAGTAGATGCTGTAAATATCCCGGTTATTGCGGCGGGCGGCATTGCTGATGGAAGACAGTTAGCGGCAGCATTTGCGCTTGGAGCAGTTGGGGCACAGGTAGGAACCTGTCTCCTGGCAGCAGAGGAGTGTCCAATCCATCCGGCATACAAGCAGGCAGTGATTGATTCGGGGGATAATGGAACCGTTGTAACTGGCCGTATCGCAGGAACTCCGGTACGTATTCTGAAGAATCAGATGGCACGCGAGTATGTTAAAAATGAAAAGGCCGGCATGGACAAAATGGAATTGGAAAAATTCACATTAGGTTCTCTGAAACGTGCAGTTTTTGAAGGAGATACCAAAACAGGTTCTCTTATGGCTGGTCAGGTATCTGCACAGGTCAAAGAGATTAAGCCGGTTGCAAATATTTTGGAAGCTCTTGTGCAGGAATGTGCGGAGGTTATTCAAGGATTAAAGTAATATGAAAATAGGAAATAAAGAACTGCAGGTGCCGATCATCCAGGGAGGCATGGGCGTTGGAGTCTCCCTCGGAAACCTTGCAGGCCACGTGGCAAAATGCGGCGGTCTGGGAGTCATCAGTTCGGTCAATGCAGGTTATAAAGAGCCCCGTTTCGGAGCCGATCCAAAGGGGGCTAATTTTTTTGCGCTCAAAAATGAGATTAAGAAGGCCAAAACCATTGCAAATGGGAATGGATTAGTGGGCGTCAACATTATGACAGCAGTGTCGAATTATGAAGAAACAGCCCGAATCGCAGCGGAAGCTGGAGCGGATGTAATCATTTCCGGAGCCGGATTACCATTAAAATTACCGGAATACATTGAAGATACAGATACCTTGTTTGCACCGATCGTTTCCAGCGGAAAGGCAGCAGCACTTCTTTGCAAGAACTACAGTAAAAAATATCACAGACTTCCAGACTTTTTTGTTCTGGAGGGGCATCTGGCTGGAGGTCATCTGGGATTCTCTTATGAGGAACTTGTCTGCCGAAATGCGAAGAGTAATGATGAAATTCTGGCAGAAGTTTTAGAGGCTGTAAAGCCTTATGAGGAAGAAGCGGGACGAAAGATACCGGTATTTGTGGCAGGCGGCGTATTCGATGGAAAGGATATGGCGCATTTTATGAAGCTTGGTGCGGCCGGAGTGCAGATTGGAACACGTTTCATTGCAACTGCGGAATGCGATGCTCATCCAAACTTTAAACAGATGATGGTGGATGCAAAGGCAGAAGATGTGCGCATCGTGGCAAGTCCTGTAGGTATGCCGGCAAGAGCACTGTATACGCCACTGTTAAAACGATTGGAAAGTGGTGAAAAGTTCAGGGCATTGAAATGTAATAACTGCCTGACGGCATGTAAAAAAGGGGACAACATCCCGTATTGTATCAGTCGTGCACTCATTGAAGCGGTACAGGGAAATGTGGAAGACGGATTGTTCTTCTGCGGAGAAAATGTACACCGCATTGAAAGAATCGTAACTGTAGAAGCGCTGATGAAGGAAATTTTGGAAGACGCGCAGAAGTATGGGATGTAAAATGCATATTTCTTAGGTGTGCATTTTATGAAACGGAGAATAGATAAATGAAAACAGTATTTTTATATGCAGGACAGGGCAGCCAGAAGGCTGGCATGGGAAAGGATTTCTATGAAGCATTTCCAGCATACAGAGAAGTCATTGATTCTTTGAAACTGTCCTTTGATGTGAAGAACATGATGCACGAAGGAGAGCTGGCTGAGCTTTCCTGCACAGAATATACGCAGCCTTGTATGGCTGCCTTTGCCGCAGGTGTAACAGCGGTGTTAAAAGAAGAAGGTATGATTCCGGATGGAGCCTGTGGGTTAAGCCTTGGGGAATATGGTGCACTGCACGCAGCGGGTATCTTTGACGCTGAAACCTATGTGAAGATTACAGAATTTCGCGGTCGCGAAATGGCACTGGCAGCGGAAGGAAAAATATGCAGCATGAGCGCTGTGCTTGGAATGGAATCTTCCATCATTGAAGACGCCTGTGCGGAATGTGAACCTGCAGGTTTTGTAAAGCTTGTAAATTATAACTGTCCGGGTCAGTATGTCATCTGTGGTGACGAACCGGCAGTGGCGGCAGCAGAAGTACTTTTGAAAGAAAAAGGTGCAAAACGTTGTATCCGATTAAATGTAGGTGGTCCTTTCCACACGAAATATATGGAAAGCGCTGGAAAGAAGCTTCGTGCATTTTTAGAGGAGATTTCTTTTGGGGAACCACAGATCACAGTTGCTTTAAATGCAACAGGAGATTTTTATAAACATGGCGAGAATTTAAAAGAGCTTTTGGAAATTCAGATTCAGAGCAGTGTTCATTTTGAATCTGAACTTAGAAAATTCCTGGAACTGGGCGCAGATACTTTTGTAGAGATTGGCCCTGGAAACGCACTGACAGGGTTCGTAAAAAAGACAGCCAAAGCAATGGATAAAAAGGTGACAACTTATACCATAGATACAGCAGAAGATTTAAAGACCTTAATTTCGAAAAAGGAGGAAATTTTCTCATGAGTGAAAGAAAAGCAGCAATCGTAACAGGCGCAAGCCGAGGCATTGGACGTGCAACAGCAGTCCGTCTTGCAAAGATGGGAATGGACATTGTATTTACTTACAATTCCGGCAGCGAAGCAGCAGAAGAGACAAAGGCACTCTGCGAAGCAGAGGGAGCTCGCGTTCTGGCTGTTCAGGCAGATGTGAGCAAATCGGAAAATTGTGATGAATTAGTGGCAAAAACATTGGAATTTTGTGGACGCATTGATGTTCTTGTGAACAATGCAGGAATCACAAGAGATGGTCTGATCATCCGCATGACAGATGAACAGTTCGATCAGGTCATTGATACAAACTTAAATGGTGCATTTTATATGATGAGAGCAGTTTCCAAACAGATGATGAAGCAAAGATGCGGACGAATCATTAACATCAGCAGTGTCGTTGGTGTCATGGGAAATGCAGGTCAGGTAAACTATGCGGCAAGTAAAGCGGGTATCATCGGCATGACAAAGTCACTGGCAAGAGAGCTTGCATCCAGAAAAGTGACAGTGAATGCAATTGCCCCGGGAATGATCGCCACAGATATGACAGCAGTGATGTCAGACAAGGCAAAAGAGGCTATGAAAGCAGCAATCCCTGTGGGAGAAATGGGCAAGCCGGAAGACATTGCGGCAGCAGTCGCATTTCTTGCAAGTGAAGATGCGGGATATATTACAGGACAGGTGATTTGTGTAGACGGAGGTATGGCAATCTAATGAGAAGAGTCGTAGTAACAGGTTTAGGAGCAATCACACCAATCGGAAATACAGTGCCGCAGATGTGGGAATCTGTGAAAGCCGGAAAATGTGGAATTGATAAAATTACTTTATATGACACAACAGGAAGAAAAGTAACTCTGGCAGGAGAAGTAAAGAGCTTTGTGCCGGAAGAGATTCTGGATAAAAGAGAAGTCAGAAAAATGGACCGCTATGTGCAGCTCGCAATGGTGGCAGCAAAGGAAGCAATGCAGGACTCAGGTCTTATGATGGAAAATGAAGATACAACCAGATGCGGATGTATTGTCTCCAGTGGTATTGGCGGTCTTGGAACCATTGAAGCGGGAGAAAGAACAGGACAGGAAAAAGGGTTCGACCGAGTATCACCGCATTTTATTCCAATGGTCATTTCCAATATGGCAGCCGGAAATATTGCAATCGCATACGGTTTTCAGGGAATGTGTACCTGTCCGGTCACAGCATGTGCCAGCGGTACAAATGCAATCGGTGATGCATTCCGTCAGATTCGCGATGGATACGCAGACGTGATGATCTGCGGAGGCAGTGAAGCAAGTATTTCTCCTCTCGGCATTGGTGGATTTACTTCCTTGAAAGCGCTTTGCCAGGAGGACGATCCAAAACGCGCATCAATTCCATTCGATAAAGAAAGAAGCGGTTTCGTTATGGGCGAGGGTGCCGGAATCCTGATTTTAGAAGAATATGAACATGCAGTGACGCGTGGTGCGAAGATTTACTGCGAGGTAGCTGGCTATGGTGCAAACTGCGATGCTCATCATATTACAGCTCCATTGGAAGATGGAAGTATGGCAGCAAAATGCATGCAGATGGCAATCGCAGATGCGGGAATTGCTCCGGAAAACATTGATTATATCAATGCTCATGGAACATCCACACCATTGAATGACAAGGGTGAGACAAAAGCGGTGAAGCTGGCGCTTGGAGATCATGCGAAAAATGTGATGATGAGCTCTACAAAATCCATGACAGGACATTTGCTTGGAGCGAGCGGGGCAGTGGAAGGAATCATTACCGCTTTGAGCGTACAGAATGATTTTGTACCGGCGACAATTAATTATCAGGTGCCGGATGAAAACTGCGATCTGGATATCGTACCGAATGAAGGACGAAATGTGGAAGTAAACTATGCGATGTCCAATTCTCTTGGATTTGGCGGACATAATGCGACAGTAGTATTTAAGAAACATGTATTTTAAATACATACAACGTACATGATAGAAAAGAGGTAAATATGGAACTTAATTCAAATCAGATTCAGGAAATTCTTCCCCACAGATATCCATTTTTACTGGTGGACCGCATTTTGGAATGTGAACCGGGAAAAATGGCAAAAGGCATCAAATGTGTTTCTGCAAATGAAATGCATTTCTTAGGACATTTTCCACAGAAGCATGTAATGCCGGGAGTGCTGATCATCGAAGCGCTGGCTCAGACCGGAGCGGTGGCACTTTTAATGGAAGAAGAAAATAAAGGAAAAATTGCACTCTTCGGAGGCATCAAAAATGCACGTTTCCGTAAGCAGGTCGTACCTGGGGATGTGCTGGAGCTTGAGTGTGAGATCATCAGCAGAAAAGGCCCGGTAGGCATTGGCAAAGCCACTGCTAAAGTAGACGGAAAAGTGGCTGTTTCTGCGGAACTTACCTTTGCAATCGATGCAGAAAGCTGATATACTTTCAGTACCGAGGGGTATTGGAGGTTATGGTATGCTGAAAGATGAATTTAACAGGGTATATTCGAAATTTAAATTACATTTTTATCAGAAAGTATTCGAAAAATGGCAGGATAGAGAAGCTTCGCTGACAACAGTAGAAACATTCTGTATGGAGATCATTTATGCGGCCAATGAACCGACGGTCAATGAGTTTGCGAAAATTGCAAACCTCTCTTCGCCAAATGCAGCCTACAAGGTGAACAATCTGATGAAAAAAGGATATCTGGAAAAGATTCAGTCTACAGAGGATAAACGTGAATATCATTTGCGGGTGACTCAGAAATATCTGGATTATTATAATATCAGCTACCAGTATCTTGATACTGTTCTAACACGTCTGGAGGACCGCTTTACACCGGAAGAACTGGATGTGGTAAAGAGAGTTTTGAAGGTCATGGATGAGGAACTGATGCCGGAGATTCCGATTTAATATTTAGAGAATGTATGATATGGACTTTGCAAATCATATTGCAGAGTCCTTTTTTTATATTGAGATTTACACATTGTGTAATCTGTGATTTTGTGTTATGATATGCATAAAATGTGAGAAGAGAGATTGAGATAATGGATAGTAGCAAAAAGATTAAAGAATTAAGAGAAAGTACTGGAATGAATCGCAAAGAATTTTGTGACTATTATCATATACCATACCGTACAGTAACAGAATGGGAAAGAGATACCAGGCATGCGCCAGAGTATGTTTTAAGATTATTGGAATATCATATTAGGACAGAAAAATTACTACACCAATTGGAGAAGGATGAAAAATAAATACGTATTTATACGTAAAATATTGAAATACGTATTTATACGTGTTAGAATATACATGTGATAAGGAAGGAGATACGAAAGATGCCAATGACACCTAGGGAGATGATAAAACTCCTGAAAAATAATGGGTTTGAGGTAGTCAGCCAAAATGGTTCTCATGTGAAGTTGAAGAATATGGAAATGGGAAAACAAACCATTGTTCCTTATCACGGGAAAGCAATGAAAAAAGGATTGGAGCAGGCGATTCTCAAACAAGCTGGCTTGCTATGATTCTCTGAAATGAAAAAGAGGTAGATATATGAGACAATTGTTTTATCCGGCAATTTTTCACAAGGAGGAGGAAGGGTTCTGGGTATCTTTTCCGGATTTTCCAGAATGTTTTACCGAGGGAGATAATATGGAACAAGCCTATCAAATGGCTGTCGAAGCATTAGGACTGGCAATTACCAGCAGAAAAGAAGAAGGAGAGGAAATACCAAATCCAACTGTTCCTGAGAAAGTTGATGTAGGAGATGGAATGCTGGTCGTTGTTAATTTTGATATGGCAGAATATTTACGTAAGCACAATTCCAAAGCGGTAAAGAAAACACTTAGTATTCCTGAATGGTTGAATGAAGAAGCTCTTCGTATGGGATTAAATTTTTCACAGGTACTTCAGGAAGCATTGATAAACAAAATAACAGTAATTAAATAGGAAAAGGCACACCGAAATTTTAACGGTGTGCCTTTTGTGAGTCAATTGTCGTTCGATTGTCGTTCAATTTGCGTCCTAATGTCCGACAAAATGTTTATTTCGTATTCAATTCTTTATAAGTTCCATAGATTAAAAATACTGCAATTGCAAATGTAAGGATATCAGAAACCAGCATGGAATAAAGGACTCCATCCAGTCTGAAAAATAATGGCAGTAAAAGTGCAAAACCAACACCGAATACGACCTCACGAATCATGGACAATGCAGTAGAAGCTCCTGCTTTCCCCATCGCCTGAAGGAAGATAAAACAAGCTTTATTTACACATGCAAAAATCATCATGCAGAGGTAAGTACGGAATGCTTTGATTGCAAATTCAGTATAATATGCACTTTCATTTGCAGCACCAAAAATGTTAATGAGCTGCTGTGGGAAGAACTCTACGAGAATCAATGCAATGGCGCCAACTGTTGCTTCCGCAATTAAAAGCTTGGTAAACAGTTCTTTTACACGTGTTTTTTGTCCTGCACCCATATTAAATCCAACGATTGGAATACATCCAGCTGCCATACCAACTACAATGGAAATGACAATCTGGAAGAATTTCATAACGATACCAACGACTGCCATAGGAATCTGTGCGTACTGTTCCTGTCCAAAGACTGCATCCAGGGCACCATATTTGCGGAGCATGTTGTTGATTGCTGCCATGGCTGCCACAAGGCTGATCTGGGAGAGAAAGCTTGTTAACCCAAGTACCAATGTTTTTTTACAGATTGCGCCAGCCAGATGATAATCGCCACGTGCTGGTTTGATATTCTTCATATGTTTAATATACCAGACGGCAAGAACTGCAGTAACAAACTGTCCAAGCACGGTTGCAACCGCAGCCCCCATCATTCCCCATTTGAAGATAAAGATAAAAATCGGGTCAAGGATAATATTGATGATTGCCCCTGCAAGTGTAGAAACCATTGCAAATTTGGGATTCCCGTCAGCACGAATGATTGGATTCATTGCCTGTCCAAACATATAAAATGGAATTCCAAGTGTAATGTAGAAGAAATATTCCTTAGAATGATGGAATGTTTCTGCATTGACGGTACCGCCAAACATGGCGATGATCTGGTCATCAAAAATCAAATAAATAGCAGTCAGAATTAAACTGCTCACAACAGTCAGCGGAAATACAACGGTGTTTGCGGCATTTCCATAAGAGCCAAGATAGCTTGCATTGGCAATAAAGATCTGGTCAACGATGTTATAGAGTGCCCCCACCAGCAGGGAGATAATGCAAGGGATAGCGTACTGTTTCATTAATTTTCCAATACGTTCAGTCCCTAAAAACTGATTAGAATGTTCCATATTTTCACCTTTCCTTTTTTGATTTCAAAAAAATAGCGCGCAGGCAATTCGCTGGATTTACGACATTGTCTACACGCAAAAAAAGAGTAACCTAAAGACGCAACCGGAATTACGCTTTGAGCTACTCGTTGTGAACACATTATATAATACATGATAAAAAAATTCAAAGGGCATTTTTAACGAAAAATTCGTGATTAGAAGATTTACATTTTATGAATTTGACATTATACTTTTTCGAGAGATTGGAATACTGTTTTGTAGAAAATGAAAGAAATTCTAAGAATTTATGAAACAATCAAAAGGAATTTTTTACGTCTTAATGGCTGCGGTGCTTTTTAGTATCGGCGGACTTTGTATAAAAATGGTCCCATGGTCGCCACTTGCAATCAATGGGGCGAGAAATCTGATTTCTTCTATTATGATTGGAATCTATTTGAAAATGACACACCACAAAATTGTGATCAATCCCGCGGTCCTCTTCGGCGCAGTGTGTATGACAGGGGTAACGACGCTTTATACCATTGCCAATAAGCTGACTACTGCAGCGAATACCATCGTACTGCAATTCACAGCACCGGTTTTTGTAATCTTTTTTATGTGGATATTCTTTAAAGAAAGACCAAAGCGTGTGGATATCATTGCAACCGCAGCAGTATTTGCGGGAATCCTCTGCTTTTTCATTGATGGTTTATCCAGCGGAAATATGCTGGGAAATATAGTCGCTGTTTTATCCGGTGTTGCTTATGCAGGCGTGTTTATGATGAACAGCTTTGAAAAATCAGATTCATTATCATCCATCTTTTTAGGACAGGCATTGTCAGCGGTGACCTGTATCTGGTTCGTCTTTGGAGAAACTGATTTTGGTGTGACAGCTGTCGGTGGAATTTTAGCGCTCGGTATTTTTCAGGTAGGGCTAGCGTACATATTGATGTCAAAGGGACTGGACGAGGTACCCGCAGTGACTGCAAGCTTAACGACTGCCATTGAGCCGATCTTAAATCCAATTTTAGTAGCAATCTTTTATCATGAAATGATTACCCCTTTGTCGTTTGTGGGTGCGGTCATTGTAATTATCGCTGTTGTTGGATACAATGTATTGAAAGCGGTAAAACCGAAAGAAGCATAAGATATAGAAGGAGTTCTGCCCCGGCAGAACTCCTTTTTAGTGAAAGAGCAGATACGGATCAGGCTCTTTGAATGACGCCACAGGCAATTTTGGCTCCGGAATTGCCGGATGGCTGGGTAGTGAAATCATCAGGATTGCGGTGAATGATGATTGTTCTTCCGATGACCTCGCAGGCACAGAATTTATCAGTCAAAAATGCAGAAAATGCATAGCCATCATTTCCAAACAATGGAGGAAGATCCCCGGCGTGCGCAGGATGTTCACAGTTATCCGGATTATAATGGGCCATTGCATCGGCAAATGGGTCAGACATATTTCCGCTGCAGTCATCTCCTTCGTGGATATGGTAGGCAAAGATGGATTCTGAACATTCCACGTATTCTCTTGGAAGACCAAATACTTCTGTGACGAGCAGTACTCCGTATCTGGTCTGGAAAAGACGGACCTGCCCGCGGATATCCGGAAAATCATCACTTCCGCAGATATTTGCAAAGGAATCCGGCCTTCGGGTCATTACGGAAGAAAAGAAGGAAATTCCTTGAAAATGGTTTGGACAAAAATTCATAAAAAATTCCTTAAAAGTTTATCGAAATATTATATGTTCTGAAGGTGAATTATGTTAATATAAAAGTGGAAGAAACCGTATACACAGGAGGTTTTGTAGGTATGAAAAATAGTGTATTGGAAGATAAGGTTCGTGAAAGAAAGCTTTTGGATGCGTTGTTTGATGACGAAATGATGAGCTGGTCGAAAGGGATTCTTGAAAGATATAATCGTCTGATGGCATATTATCGTTGTGCCATTATGGAAGTAGAAACAAAATTTAATGTATTAAATGAAGAATTTTCCCTTCGCTATGACAGAAATCCAATCAGCGGTATCAAGAGCAGATTGAAAAAACTGGACAGCATTAAGGAAAAACTGGAAAGAAGAGATCTGCCGCTTACTTTAGATACGATAGAAGAACATATTCATGATGTGGCGGGTGTACGCGTCATTTGTTCTTTTGTAGATGATGTATATCTTTTGGCAGATGCATTATTAAAGCAGGATGATATTACATTATTAGAAAAGAAAGATTACATAGCAAATCCGAAGCCAAATGGATATCGAAGTCTGCATCTGATCGTTACTGTACCGATTTTTCTGGAGCATGAAAAACGTATCATGCAGGTAGAGATTCAGCTGCGTACCATTGCCATGGATTTCTGGGCAAGTCTTGAGCATCAGCTGCGCTATAAAAAAGACTTTGATTTTACAGAAGAGATGGCGAAAGAGCTTCAGGACTGTGCGGATTTAAGCGCACAGCTGGATGCCAGAATGGATTCTCTTCGCGAGCATGTGGAGTCGGAAAATACCTATGATGTAGAATAAAATTTTTGAGGAGAAAAAAATTATGAAAGTAGAATGGAAAGGCTGCTTTCGCCTGGGGGTAACAGTTTTTCTTACCTTTTTGGCGATTCATTACTGGAGCAGTCTGACTGGTTTTGTGGGCGTATTGTTTGGAGCGGCAAGTTCCTTGATCCTTGGATGTGTGATCGCTTACGTTCTCAATATTTTAATGAGTTTTTATGAACAACATTATTTCCCGAAGAGCCAGAACAGTAAAGTAACGGGAAACAGAAGAGTTGTATGTCTGCTGGGAGCAATGCTGACGTTGGTGGCAGTCGTAGTCCTTGTAATTCTGTTGGTCGTACCGGAACTGGTAAGCTGCGTAAGATTACTGGTGGCAGAAGTGCCGGAGGCAATTGATGCGGCAATTGACTGGCTGGAAGAGAGTGGTGTGCTGGCTTCTGTCATGTCAGAGGAAACAGTTGCATCTCTCACGGCAATTAACTGGCAGGAAAAGATCACACAGATGCTGCAGGTATTGGCAGCAGGGGTTGGCGGAGTTGCGCAGGTAGCGGTCAGTGCGGTGTCCTCTACGATTTCAGTGATCGCACAGTTCGTGATCGGACTGATTTTTGCAATCTATCTGCTGATCGGAAAGGAAACGCTTGGCGGTCAGTTAAAACGTGTGACAGATCACTATTTAAAACCAGAATGGAATGAAAAGATTCGTTATGTAGTGGGGATTTTTGATCATTGCTTCCATAAATTTATCGTGGGACAGTGTATCGAGGCGGTTGTCTTAGGAGTACTTTGTATCATTGGCATGACGATCTTACGTCTGCCTTATGCGATGATGATTGGTACACTCATTGGATTTACAGCATTGATTCCTGTGGCAGGAGCATATATCGGTGCTGCTGTGGGCGCATTTATGATTATGACAGTGAATCCGCTCCAGGCAGTGGTTTTCTTGATCTTTGTGGTAATCCTGCAGCAGCTGGAAGGAAATCTCATTTACCCTAAGGTAGTGGGAAGCTCTATCGGACTTCCTGGTGTCTGGGTGCTGGCGGCAGTTACCATTGGCGGTGGAATCATGGGAATCCCGGGAATGCTGCTTGGCGTACCGACGGTGGCAGCGATTTATCAGCTGGTTAGAAATGATTTGAATAATCGAGAATAACGAGATGATTAGTGGGAGACAAGTTACCTTGTCTCCCATGTTAATTTCAATCTTAAGTATCTCTTTGGTGTAAGGGTATTCTTGTTTGGTAAAATATTTTTATAACGGTAAATGCTAAGCACTAGTCCAAGTAAAATATAAGATACAATCGTGCCGCTGCCACCGTAAGAAAGAAATGGCATACTGATGGAAACATAAGGAATCAATTGTAAATTCATCAAAATTCCCAGAGTCGTTTTTACCAAAAACACAAGGCCACAGCCGACCCCAACGATCATTCCAAGCTGATTTTTCTGTGTTACAGAAATTCGGAAAGTTTTCATTATAATAAAGACTAATCCGGTAACAATTGCAACAGTCAGAAGTACTCCATAAATACTGCACATGGAAACCAGAATATAATCAGTCAAATAATCAGTGGTCGCTCCATTCACGAACCAGTCCAAAGCTTTTTCACTGCTGCCAACCAGCGCACTGCTTTCACGCATATTTCTGGTCATATTTATAATAAAGGAAGCATCCCCGCTTTGCGTAAACCAGCTGCGAATGCGTGCCGCCTGATATTCCGCCCCGAAGAAGTAAAAATATCCAAGCGAAACAAAAGGAGCTAGCAGAACAGTTCCACTGAAAATACTGGCTACCAGTTTTTTGTGCACCTGATACCAGCCTTTCCAAACTGCAAAAATAAATAAGCAGAACAGGCAGGTAAAAAGAATTGCGGCGCTGCCAAGATCTGGTGTGATAAAAACAAAATAAACAGGCAGTAAAATCATCGGGAGGATCTTTAACAGAACCCGATAACCCTCTCCGCGGAAGGAATAAAGTGCTGCAGCAAATAATGGAATGTATAACAGCATTCCCTCTGAAATGGAAAATGAGAATGGCCCCATGCTGATCCAGCGTCTTACTCCATAAATCGACTGTGAAAAGAACAGCCATCCAAGAACCATAAAAAGGAAAAACAAAACAGCCGGCTTCCAGCGAAACTTCTCTAAAATACTGTAATCCATCCGATAAACGAACAGCATGAGAAGAAATCCGACCAGTACAAACATTGCCTGTCGCTGCCATGGGTAAATATCATGTGCAATGATATTGGCGGCATAAAAAACACCAACACTTAAAATGCTGATTACCGCAATAGCAGCCACAATCCCCCAGTTCATCTGAGGTCTGTGAATTCGATCCATTGCGACCCCTGTTTCCACCGGGTCACCCATTTCCCGTACTGCACGCTCCAGTGCTTCTTCTGGGAAGGCACCACATTCTTCGTAGCACTCAGCCTGATCTAAAATGTGATTTTTCAGCTCTTCTGTCACGGTAGAGCGAATCTTCGTGTATCGAATCTGTTCAGAAACAATTTCCAAATATTCATCAAGCTTCATGTTACACCTCCAATGCCAATACATTGGTCACTGCTTTCGCATACTGTTCCCACTCACTTCGTTTGCTTTCTAAGAATTTGCGCCCGTCCTTTGTAATACTGTAATATTTTCGCACTTTTCCGGAAACCTCCTGTTCGTAGCAGGTCAGGAAATTTTTATCCTCTAAAGAATGCAGCAGCGGATACAATGTGCCGGCCTTTAATTCGAAAATGTTTTCAGAACGTTTCCTTAAAGTATCAATCATTTCATATCCGTACATGTCTTTTTCGGAAAGCAATTTTAAGATCAGCATGGACATGCTGCCGGAAATGAGAGATTTGTCAATTGCCATGATGATTCCTCCTTCATGTGTAGATTGTCTATATATAGATTACCTATATAATATTGCGGGAAAACCAACTTGTCAATGCACCTAAGAAAATCTTAAGATTTTTTTCGAGCAATACAAAAGAAGCTCCCCGCTGCAGATACGGGAAGCTTCCTTCAACCTAAGAGGCGATAAATTCAATTGTAATTAATGACAGCTGTGGCTTCCACATCCGTGATTACCACAGGTGTGACCTTCTTCGTGGTGATGGCCCTCCCCATGATGGCTGCATGTTGCGTTCGGGTTGAAATCAAGGCTGTCAGCTAAAAATGCTGCAACTGCTGCATCAGCATCACCGGATACCCCACCGTAGATTGTGATGCCAACTGCACCTAAAGCGTTTCTTGCACCGCCGCCGATGCCGCCGCAGATTAAAGCATCTACACCAAGTTCAACTAAAACACCTGCTAATGCACCGTGTCCGCTTCCGTTTGTATCAACAACCTCTGCACTCACAACTTTTCCTTCTTCCACTTCATATACCTTAAAATATTCTGTGTGTCCAAAATGCTGGAATACCTGTCCGTTTTCGTATGTTACTGCAATTTTCATGATGATTCCTCCGTTTCTGATGTCTGAATTCGTTCTCGTCTGTGTTTTCGGCAGCCACCGCATCCGCAGGTGTGCTCTTTTCCGTCACAGAGCTGGTAATCTCCGCCCTCGATTTTTAACGGTCGTCCCTCTGCTAAAGTTTCCGCAAGCTTTTTACGCGCACTGGTATAAATCTGCTGAACGGTGGTGCGGGCAATGTGCATATATTCACCGCATTCTTCCTGCGAAAAGCCCTCTTTATCAATGAGTCGAATCGTTTCATATTCGTCTACGGTCATGATAATAAAAGGACGTCCGGCACAGCCATTTGCCGGAATAAATTCTTTTTCATTTGGCAGACAGCAGACTTTGCGGCATTTTCTAGGTCTAGGCATAACGATTACCTCTTTCAATGTTTTATGACATATGCCATTTATATGAAATTATGATAACGCTATTTTTGACATATGTCAATAACGTGAACGAATTTCCAGAAATTGTTCAGGAAGCATACAATATTATAAAAATGTCTAAAATGTTCTAAAAAAAATACCTACCAAAGCTTTTAAAATATGAGATAATAAAAAGCATAGGGGATTTCCGCTGCGGCATAATCTGTTTGTAAATCGTGGCGGTTCACGTTTAAGGGAAAGATTTTACTAGGGAGGTATTATTATGGCATTACATGTGATGGACGAGGCGAATCGTTGTCTGCAGTGTAAAAAACCGCAGTGCCAGAAAGGATGTCCGATAGGCACAAACATTCCGGAGGCAATTCGTCTTTTGAAGGAAAACAAATTAAATGAAGCAGGCTGGATGCTCTTTGAGAATAATCCGCTGACCACAGTCTGCAGTCTGGTATGTAATCATGAGAAACAGTGTGAAGGGCATTGTGTTTTAGGAAAGAAAGGTGCGCCGGTACATTTTTCTGTTATTGAAAATTATATTTCCAGTACTTATGCAAATCAGATGACAAAGGGGCCTGCGCCATCCAATGGTATGAGAGTTGCAATTATCGGTTCTGGTCCTGCAGGTATCACCATTGCAATCATTCTTGCAAGATATGGTTATCAGGTAACGATTTTTGAAGGAAAAGACAAAATTGGCGGCGTCTTAAGATATGGGATTCCAGAATTCAGACTTCCAAAGTCTGTGCTGGATGATATAGAATATCGTCATCTGGAATTAAAGGGAATCAAGGTTCGACCAAATACGACAATCGGCGGAGCGATTACCATTGAAGATTTATTCCGTGATGGCTATAAAGCGATTTTTGTAGGTACAGGTGTATGGAAACCAAACTCATTGAAAATCAAAGGAGAATCATTAGGACATGTTCATTTTGGCATCAATTACCTGAACAATCCGGACAGTTATAAGCTGGGAAATAAAGTCATTGTAATCGGTGCAGGAAATGCTGCGATGGATGTTGCAAGAACTGCCATTCGTAAAGGGTCTCATGATCTTACCTGTTATTCAATTACCAAAAAGGTTGCAGCCAGCGAGTATGAATTCAGTTATGCACAGTTGGAAGGTGTGAAATTTGAATATAATAAGAAGCCGGTGGAGATTGTAGATGAAGGCGTGATCTTCAGAGATGTGATCGAGCACGAAGACGGTACCTTTGAAGAGGTGGAAGGAAGCGATACCCTTCATACTGCTGACAGTGTTATCATTTCCATCAGTCAGGGACCGCAGTCACGTCTGGTAAATACGACCGAAGGTTTAAAAGCAAATGCAAGAGGACTTCTTGCAGCAGACGAGAGAGGATTTACATCAAGACCAGGAATCTTTGCATCCGGTGATGTTGTAAATGGTGCTCGTACCGTTGTAGAAGCTGTCGCGCATAGCAAGGTGGTTGCAGAAGCCATGCATGAATACATGCAGAGTTTGCCGAAGGAAGATTAGTGAAAGGAATGGAAACTAATTTTTAGAATTAAAATTTGTATAATATGCCAATAGCCATTTTACGGAATAAATGTATAATATAATACAAAGATCATAATGAGAGGGGAGCACATTTCCCTCTCATTTTCTGCCTTTTGGGGGCTTCTCATTATATCTGGGCAATGAATCTGCCGACTTATCCAATCCATAGTACGTTGATAATTATTAAATAAGGCTTTACACCTGCAACGAAAGCACTTTATAATATACTTATCAGTATAGAGGAAAGGTGCGTGAAAGGATGTTTGATGAAATGAATCAATTGGAAATGATTAACAACGAAATCAATTTTTATGTGAATTTGTTGAGAATCAAGGCGGCTGAGACAGGCACAAATTTAGAATTGGACTATCAGTTAAAAGTACAGGAAAACAAATTGCATGCCCTTGGTGTGAATACAGATAATTTTAAACCATAAAGAAAAAGTAACTTTAAAATTAAGGTGTAAGGTCTTATTTAGTGATTAAGACCTTACACTTTTTATATTTAGGAATGCTCCTCAAGCCAGCGCATGGCTGAATAGGCATAAATACTGCTGCCGATTGCCAATGCATCTTCATCAAAAATTACTTTTGGGTGATGCAAAGGATAAGGACAGCCATTTTCTACATTTCCGGCAGTTAATGCAACCATGATAGAGGGGACTTGATGGCTGATATAAGCAAAATCCTCTGAACCAACAGCCTTCGTAGCTTTGGCATTGGAAGAAGCCAGTGATCTTAATTCTGATTGAGAAAACGCCATGTCTTCACCCAAAAGTTCTTTACAGTATTTCGTGACATCAGCAGAAATATTTGCATCATTTAATAGGGTAGGGCATCCACTGGTAAAGCAAACATCTACTACGCCTCTAAATGTTTTTGCAATTCCCTTGCTGATTTCTTCCAAACGTACTTTCAAACGTTTTCTGATGTTTTCATCATATGCACGCATGGTGCCACGTAAGACTACCGTATCTGGAATAATGTTATTTGCATCCCCTGCTTGAATAGTGCCAATTGTAAGAACCGCATCATCTGCCATGGCAAGTTCTCTGGCATGTAATTCTTGTAAGGCAATAACAATATGCGAAGCAATGGTAATTGGATCAACGCCTAACTCCGGCATGGCACCGTGGCAGCCTTTTCCTTGAATTTTGATTTCAAAATAATCTGCAGTAGGGGCGCTGATGCCACCATCACAGATGATTGCGCTTCCGGTTGATAAGGGCATTCCCAGAGTTACATGAATCATTAGTGCAGCATCAGTCTTTGGATTTTCTAATACACCGGCTTCGAGCATATCTTTGGCACCTTCCAAAGTCTCTTCGGCAGGTTGAAACATTAATTTTACAGTGCCTTTGATTTCAGATTCATGTGTTTTTAACAGCCTTGCGGCACCAAGAAGCATGGCTGTGTGCATGTCATGACCACAGGCGTGCATTTTTCCCTCATGCAAAGATTTAAATTCTACATCTGCCTGTTCCTGAATCTGCAATGCATCCATGTCTGCACGCAGCATAAAAGTTTTTCCAGGCTTTCTTCCGCCGACCAAAACAATGAGACCGCATTTTCCACATTCCTGCGGTTCATAGCCCATCTGAATCAATTCATTTTTCACATATTCCTTTGTGATTTTTAAATCAAATCCTGTTTCGGGATGCATGTGAAGAAATCTTCGGTATTCAATAATTTTCTGTTCAAATTCATTTGCTTGCGATAATAGAGTTTCTGTATTCATAAACATACCTTCTTTCTAAGTGTATTATATCCCCTTATGGGACAAATAGTCCATTACAGCCTGCATTTGTGGTGTGATCCATTTACTTCGATGATACAGAAGCTGCTGCCAGATATCAATCGCCAGCTCCGGTACATCCAGCCGCACCAGCCTTCCGGCTTTTACGGAATCTTCCGTCACGTAATCCGGCAAATAGGAAATCCCCATTCCCTGCTCTGTCAGATAGCAGATGAGGCTGGTATTTCCTGTCTCTAAAAGCGGTTCCACCTCCAGCGACATGCTGGCAAGCTTTTCGTCCATAAGTCTTCGATAACTCATTCCCTTTTCGGTCAAAATGAAAGGCAGCTTTACAAGCTCTTCTATCGTGTAATGTCCTTTTTTGAAAATGTCCGGACTTCCCACAATATGCGCCTCGATTTTCTTCTCGCTGACGATTACATAATTCTTATCATAAAAATGCTGATCCAGCGTATACACCAGATCTACCTCATTCTGATTTAGAAGCCGGAACATTTCTTCCGTACTTGCAGCGTGCATTGTGAGTGTGATCTCGGGGAAAAGTGCGTGAAAATGCACATAATCATTGGTGAGCAGCCAGTTACAAAGGGAATCAGCCATCGCCATGCGAATGTGTCCGCCTACCTGCTCTCTGTTTTTTAGCGGCTGTTCCATCTCTTCCGCAAGCTTCCTAATCTGATGCGCATATCCAAGAACTTCTTTGCCGCGTTCCGTCAGAGCGACAGTGTGATTAATACGTTCAAATAACTGTGCATTCAGCTCATTTTCCAGCTGTTTGATCTGAAAGGAAATGGTGGACTGAGAGTACCCAAGTTTTTCGGCAGCTTTCGTAAAACTGGATAGTTCTGCTACCTGTATAAATGTTTCCAAATTTTTAATATCCATAAAAACCTCAATCGAATAATTAGATGATACTGATTAAAAGCATCTATTTTACAAATGGTTATATGCAGTATATACTAAGTATCAGTTGATTACAATCAGAAAAGAACGATAAAAATCGGAGGAGAGAATTTTGGGTACAAAAAAACATGATGGGGTACATCAGAACGGACAGTTTGCAAACTCTCTCGGATTCGTACTGGCATGCGTAGGTTCAGCAGTCGGAATGGGAAATATCTGGCTGTTTCCTTACAGACTGGGGCAGTACGGGGGAGCTGCATTTTTAATACCGTATTTTATTTTTGTCGTATTATTTGGCATGGTGGGACTTTCCGCAGAGTTTGCCATCGGACGACGTGCGAAAACAGGTACATTAGGTGCTTATGAATATTGCTGGGAGAGCAAAGGAAAAAGAAAAGTGGGGGCAGTGATGGGCTGGATTCCACTCATCGGCTCTTTGGGAATTGCCATCGGTTATGCAGTCATTATCGGCTGGGTGCTCCGTTCCCTGTTTGGTGGAATCACAGGCGAACTTATGGTGACAGAATCAGCGGATTTCTTTGCCAATATGTCTTCGGCATTCGGAAATATTCCATGTCATGTGCTGGTCATTGTGATTACTTGTGTGCTGCTGATTTTTGGAGCGACAAAAGGAATTGAAAAGGCGAATAAAATATTGATGCCTGCATTTTTCGTACTGTTTGTTGTATTGGCAGTTCGTGTTGCATTTTTAGATGGTGCGGTGGAAGGCTATAAATTCCTGATGATTCCCAAATGGGAAGCACTGTTAGATGTGGAAACATGGATCATGGCAATGGGACAGGCATTCTTCTCATTGTCCATTACAGGTTCTGGAATGATCGTTTATGGTTCTTATCTGAAAAAGGATGAGGATATTCTGGATTCCTGCAAAAATACAGCATTTTTCGACACCTGTGCAGCTCTGTTGGCAGCGTTCGCAATCATGCCTGCAGTATTTGCCTTTGGAATTGAACCGGCCAGTGGCCCGCCACTGATGTTTATCACAATACCAAAGATTTTTGCACAGATGCCATTTGGACAGTTGTTTTCAGTAATCTTCTTCCTGTCAGTTGCTTTTGCAGGTATCACAAGTCTCATCAATATGTTTGAGGCAGTTTGTGAATCATGGCAGACGAAATTCAAATTATCCCGTCCGGTAGCTGTTCTGATCTGCGGTGCAATTGCCCTTGGAGTAGGACTGTTCATTGAAGACGGAGACAGTGTTGGAAGCTGGATGGATTTCATCACAATTTTAGTAGTACCATTTGGTGCGCTTCTCGGTGCATTCTCGATTTATCATATTCTTGGATGGGACGAGATCAAAAAGGAAATGCAGCTTGGAAGAAAGAATCTGATTCCGGAATGGTTCGGAAAGGTTGCAAAATATGTTTATGTTCCAGTCGCAGCAATCGTATTTATTTTAGGGATTGTGTACGGCGGAATCGGATGATATAATGTCCAAAAATAAGATAGAATGACAGCTCTTTGCCGCCGGGTAAAGAATTTAGCGTCAGCCTTCTCATCGTTAGGCCTTTGAAGATGAGAAGTGCTGACGTTTTTTGTGCGTTGTGTTTGGCAAAGCTGGATTGCACATGCCGGGAATGCAAAGAGGGAAGGAGAAATTGTGAAAGAATTTATTCGTTATGTGAGCTTAAGTATTTTGGGACAGCTTGGAATTTCATGTTATATCCTTGCGGATACATTTTTTATATCGAAAAGACTTGGCGCAAATGGTCTCACGGCCCTGAATCTGGCAATCCCGATTTATAATTTTATCTTTGGCTGTGGGCTGATGCTTGGCGTTGGCGGTGCTACAAAATTTTCAATTTTAAAGGGAATCAAACATTCGAGGGAGACAGATGAGATTTATTCCAATACGGTTATTTTGACAATTTTGCTGTCACTGGTATTTGTAATGCTTGGTCTGTTTGGGGCAAGAGAATTGGCATTGCTTCTGGGAGCTGATGAAGCAACTCTTGAGATGACAACCACTTATTTACGCTGGATTCTGATTTTTGCACCGGTATTTATGATGAATGCAGTATTGCAATGTTTTGTGAGAAATGATGAGGCACCAAATCTTGTGATGTTTGCCATGCTTGCCGGAAGCTTTGCAAATATTATTCTGGATTATATTTTCATCTTTCCAATGCAGATGGGAATCTTCGGAGCGGTAATTGCAACGGGCTTTTCGCCGGTCATCAGTATGTTGGTCATGATGCCGCACTGGTTAAAGAAGAAAAATACATTTCATTTTGTAAAAGCAATGATAAAAAGGAAAAATGTAATGCAGATTACTTCTCTTGGATTTCCTTCCCTGCTTGCGCAGGTATCCGGCGGGATTGTTATGATTATTTTCAATATGCTGATTCTTAGGCTAGAAGGAAATGTGGGTGTTGCTGCTTACGGCGTTGTTGCAAATATTTCGATTGTGGTAACAGCTCTTTATACAGGCCTCGCCCAGGGAATGCAGCCACTTCTTAGCACTTATTATGGAGTGGATGATAAAGGAAATATTCGAAAGACTATGAATTACGGACAAATAACAATGCTTGTGATTTCGGCAGTCATTTATGGGATATTATTTATCTTTGCACCGCAGGTAACAGATGTATTTAATAGTGAAGGAAATCAGGTGCTTCAGAAAATTGCAGAAATTGGGTTGAAGTTATATTTTACTTCTAATATTTTTGTGGGATTTAATACGGTTTCAGCTACATTTTTCACATCTGTTGAGAAGGCATTACCAGCACATATTTTATCCTTGCTACGCGGTCTGGTGCTGATCATTCCACTTGCATTTATCATGTCAGCCCTTTGGGGAATGAATGGTATCTGGATGTCTTTTCCTGTGGCCGAGGCAGTCACAGCAATTGTTGGATTTTTCATTTATTTGAAGATTTTTAAAACTTTTTCAGCATAAGTGTTATCTGTATCTATGAAAGCAGAAAATTGATACAGGAGGAAACAAAATGAAGAAAAAAATTATGTTACTGATGATGGTGCTGGTATTGGCAGTAAGCGTATTTGCAGGCTGTGGTTCGAAAGAAAGTAATGCTGAACAGACCTTGACAGGAACCTTTATGGATAAAAAGGATTTTATGTTTACGGTACAGGATGCGGAAGGAACTTACTATGGATTTGCGTTTCAAGTAAAGCCGGAAAATTACAGTGATTTAAATAATGGAGATTATGTAACAGTTACCTATACAGGGAAGGTTTCGGAAGTCGATCCATTTGACGGAGAGATTATTTCTATAGAAAAACTAAAATAATATTTTGTATATTGAAGTGTTCGAAAGTTTCGGACACTTCTTTTTTGTTCACTGAATAAACACATAATCCTCAAATATTTTTCACATTTCCATCAAAAAGAAAACAAACTTTGCTCCTAGAATAAACATATTGTGAAAGGAATTATTTGGGAAGGAGCATTGCAATGATAGAAATCAGTCATCTGACGAAAAAATACGGAAAACATGTGGCAGTTGATGACCTGACACTGAATATAGAATCTGGAAAAATTTACGGATTCTTGGGCCCGAATGGTGCCGGAAAATCTACCACAATGAATATGATCACCGGTTACCTCGGTGCGACCTCTGGCACGATCAAGATTGACGGAGAGGATATTTTTGAAAATCCGGAAAAGGCAAGAAAGAAGATTGGCTATCTGCCGGAGCTTCCGCCATTGTATCAGGAAATGCTGGTGGAAGAATATTTATATTTTGCGGCGGAGTTAAAAAAGATTCCCAAAAAGGAAAGAGCGCAGGCAGTAGAAGAAGTTATGGAACTTACGGGAGTAGGAGAAGTATCCGGCCGTCTGATTAAAAATCTTTCCAAAGGTTATAAACAGAGAGTTGGACTCGCACAGGCAATTTTAGGTTATCCGGAAGTGATTATTCTGGATGAACCGACGGTAGGACTTGACCCAAAGCAGATTATTGAAATGCGTGAGCTGATCAAAAAGCTTGGGGAGAAACACACCGTTATTTTAAGCTCTCATATTATGCAGGAAATCAGTGCGGTCTGTGAATATGTATTCATTATTTCCAAAGGAAAGCTGGCAGCAGCGGATACTCTGGAAAATCTGGAAAATATCAGTGCGGCGGAAAAGACGATGCAGTTTGAAATTAAGGGTTCAAAGAATGAGGCGGAACGTATGATGAAGGCAATGAGTCAACTGAGAAACTTTGAAATCGGAGATACTGAGGATGGTCATACAAAGATCTGCATCAACTATGGTCAGGATAAATCATTGGAAGATGTGTTCCTGGAACTGACGGAAGGAGGAGAAGAAAATGCTGGCGATTTATAAAAGAGAACTGCGCTCTTACCTTCATACAGTAACAGGTGCGCTGTTTATTGCAGCGACATTGATTTTGACAGGTATCTACTTTACTGCATATAACCTGTTTAGCGGTTCTGCGTATATTTCTTATGCACTTAGTTCATCTACTTTCTTATTTATGATTACGATTCCGGTACTGACTATGAAGATTCTGGCAGATGAACGGAAAAACAAGACAGATCAGCTGATTTTAACAGCGCCGGTATCTGTTGGAAAGATTGTTCTGGCGAAATATTTAGCCATGGCTACGATTTTTATGATGGCAATTGTTGTGATATGTTTCTATTCCGTTGCATTGTCTTTCTTTGGAGAAATTCCATTTGGAGAAAGCTATACTGCAGTTCTAGGATATACCCTGTTTGGACTGACTGGTATCGCCATTGGTATGCTGGTTTCTTCTTTATGTGAGAGCCAGGTCATTGCAGCAGTATTAACGTTTCTGATTCTTTTTGTGGGATACATGATGAGCGGTATCTGCTCATTGATCTCCAATGTGGGAAACCTCCTGACAAAGCTTCTTGGATGTTTTGACCTGTTAACTCCGATGGATAATTTCTTTAATGGTCTGTTGGATATCAGTGGCGTGGTTTATTATCTTTCTCTGATTGTTTTATTTATCTTTTTAACAACTCAGAGTATTCAGAAGCGCAGATGGAGCATTTCCACAAAAAGCATTAAAACGGGTGCTTACAGTTCGACACTGATCATCATTGTATTTGCAGCAGCAGTTATGGCGAATCTGACGATGAAGGAACTGCCTGTAGATGTGACGCAGGTGGATGTGACCTCTCAGAAACTGTATTCTCTGACAGAGGATACAAAAACATTGATGGAAAAACTGGATCAGGATATTACGATCTATGTGATCAATTCGGAAGAGAATTGCGATGAAACCGTTGATACTACATTGAAGCGATATGAACAACTTTCAAACCACATTAAGGTAGAATATAAAGACCCCCTGGTGAGTCCGAACTTTTATAAGAGCTTTACGGATTCTATTTCGACGAACAGTTTGATCGTGGTAAGTGGAGAACGCTCCAAGGTCATTGATTATAATTCTCTCTATGAAATGGAATATGATTATTATTCCTACAGCAGCACTGTAACCGGATATGATGCAGAAGGGCAGATTACCAGTGCAATCGATTATGTGACCAATGCGGACATTCCGATGGTATATCAGATAGAAGGTCATGATGAAGTGACTTTGGATAGTGGCTTTACAGAGGTGCTGAGCAAAGAAAACGTAGAACTGTCTACAATCAATCTTTTACAATATGATGAAATTCCGGAAGATGCAGCCTGTATCCTGCTGCTTGCACCGTCAACAGATTTATCTTCTGATGATGCGGATAAGATCATTGAATATTTACAGAATGGCGGAAAAGCAATCATCACCGTAAATCTGACAGAAGAACTGCCAAATTTCGACAGAGTTCTGGAAGCTTACGGAGTAGAAAACACTTACAGCATGGTTCTGGAAAGTGACAGAAATTATTACTACCAATCACCATATTATTTGCTGCCGAATATCGAATACTCAGAGGTAACTTCGGATCTTTACAATTCTAATTATATCTTTTCTCCATATACTATGGAGCTGAATTTTGATCTGGAAAATGAAGAACGCACTGTAGAAATATTTATGACGACCTCTGATAACGCCTATGCAAAAGCAGACCCGTCAACGGTAGAAACCTTAGATTATGAAGAAGGAGATACAAAAGGAACCTTCAATACTGCAGCGCTGATTACAGAGGGGGAAACACAGCTTGCGGTAGTGGCGTCCGGATATGTATTTACTGACAGTGCTGACAGCATGGTATCCGGTGTAAACAGTACTTTATTTGGAAACATCATTGCACTGTTTGCCGGTAAGGAAGAAAGTGTTTCAATTGCAGCAAAGAGTTATTCTATGGATACCATTACAGTATCTCAGACGGGAATCATTCTCCTTGGATTGCTATTTACGGTACTTCTGCCACTGATGATTCTGGCAAGCGGCATTACAGTCTGGGTAAGAAGGAGAAAACGATAATGGAGAAAAGCAGAAAACAGATACTGACCGCTATGATCGCTCTGGTTGCGATACTGGCTTGTTATTTTGGTGTAAAGGAATACAGCGAAAGTGTTTCGAAAAAGCAGGAGGAGGAAGAGGCTGCAAAAATCAAACAGGTGACCAGTTTTGAGATTGCAGACGTGACTGCGTTTTCCTACAGCTCTGCAGACCTGGAAGTTTCGTTTGAACTGGAGGGCGAGACCTGGAAATGTGTGACGGATGAAACGTTAGAAATTGATACTGAAAAAATAGAAAGTTTCCTTGAAAATTTCAATGCAATAGAGTCAGAAAATGAACTTACGGACAGTGCCGAAGAATTTGGGCTGGAGACTCCGAATGCCTCTATTACCTTTGTGTTTGCGGAGGGCGAAAGCCTTACCTGCACTGTAGGAGATTATAATGATGTATTGAGCGTCTATTATTTCACGACAGATGCCAGTGATGCGGTTTATACAGTAGACGGAACTGTGGTGAGTAAATTGTCGAATACAGTAGAAAATTTTGTGGTTGAAGAAACCGAAGAAGATGAAGAGGAATCTTCGGAGGAGGAAACAGATACGGTTGATATAGCAGAATAAAATTTCCTGCCCCTGGCATTGTTTTGCTGGGGGCTTTTATGTTACCATGGAACTAAGAAATTCAATGCGATTTAAGGAGAAAGATTTATGCGTAACGCAACATGGGGAGTATTAGGGACCGCAAATATTGCAAAGAATTGTACAATTCCGGGCATGATGCAGGCTGAAAACTGCCGCCGCTATGCCATTGCGGGAAGGAATCCTGAAAAGGTAGCAGACTATGTAGAAAAGTTTGGTTTCGAAAAAGGTTACACAAGTTATGAGGAATTATTAGATGATCCGGAGGTGGAGGCAGTCTATATCCCACTGCCAAACAGTCTTCATTGCGAGTGGGCGATCAAAGCATTAAATAAGAAGAAACACGTGCTCTGTGAGAAGCCGATGGGGGTCAATGCAGAGCAGACGGAAAGAATGATCGCGGCAGCCAATGAAAACGGCGTCTTTTTAATGGAAGCATTTGCTTATCTGCACAGCCCGTTTATCAAAGCTTTAAAAGATGAAATCGATGCAGGAACTATTGGGAAAGTAACTTATATCGAATCTGCATTTTTGACAAAAGGCTATGAAGGCCAGGGGCTGACCAATATTCGTGTACGCCGGGATACTTTTGGCGGGGCTTTGTACGATGTGGGATGCTACTGTATCTCCTTAAGTCAGTGGCTGATTGGAGAGGAACCGTCAGAAATCGATGCATCTGCAGAGTTTACAGATCAACATATTGATATCCATACAAATGTGATCATGAAATATCCAGGTGGCGCAAGAGCTGCTATTTCCTGTGGAATGTGTCTTGGCGGAACAAATCGTATTGACCGCTGGACGATCTGCGGAACCAAAGGAATGATCATTTCTACAGAGCAGTTCAATGGTGCCGGAGAATTAAAGTACACAGTTTGTGCAGATGGAAAAACAGAAGTGAAAAATGTTTGTGTACCTGATAATTACGGATTGGAAATCGCTCAGCTTGGCCGCTGCATTACAGAGGGAGAAACTCCTCGTGTATCTAATGAATTTTCAATTATGAATGCAAAAATTATGGATAAAATTTTAATGACAATCGGGTACTAGGAATGTGAAAATCGTGCTATCAAATCGCAAGATTTGCAATGTGAACAACAAATATGTTGAATTGTCAGTACAACAAATGTGTGTTATAATTAATCACAGTTTTAAGGAACTATATAAATATTAAGGGGGAAAATACTATGCCAATGCAGATGGGTTTTCGTTGGTACGGTGAAGGCAATGACAAGATCAGCCTTTCCGATATCAAACAGATTCCTGGCGTTACCAGTATTGTCTGGGCGCTGCATAACAAAATGCCTGGTGAAATCTGGGAAGTAGAAGAAATCGCTGAAGTGCAGAAACAGCTCGAACCATATGGCTTTAATATGGACGTTGTTGAATCTGTAAACGTGCATGATGACATTAAAATTGGTCTTCCAACACGTGATCAGTATATCGAAAACTACAAACAGACAATCCGCAACCTTTCCAAATTCGGTGTTAAGGTTATCTGCTACAACTTCATGCCAGTATTTGACTGGACACGTACAGACCTGTTCCATCCAGTAGGAGATGGTTCTACAGCTCTTTACTACGAAGCAAGCAGAATCCATGATGATCCTAAGGAAATGGCTGACTACATTCTGAACAACCTTCACGGACTTACATTCCCAGGTTGGGAACCGGAACGTATGGCAAAACTGGACGAGCTGTTCGCAGCTTACAAACCGGTAACAAAAGAAGTACTTTGGGACAACTTAAAATACTTCCTCGAAGCTATCATGCCAACATGTAAAGAATGTGACATCAAGATGGCTATTCACATGGACGATCCGCCATGGGATATTTTCGGACTTCCACGTCTCTTAGTAGATGCTGAAAGCGTTGATCATTTCTTATCAATGGTTGATGATCCATACAACTGCTTAACACTTTGCTCTGGATCTTTAAATGCAAATCCAAACAATGATGTTGCTGCAATCGTTCGTAAACATTGTGACCGTATCGCATTCGCTCACATCCGTAACGTAAAACACTTCGAAAACGGAGACTTCTCAGAAGCTTCTCATCGTGACTGCGATGGAGATACAAGAATTCTTGATATCCTCAAAGCATATCATGACTGTGGATTCGAAGGATATATCCGTCCAGACCACGGACGTCATCTTTGGGATGAAGGTCCAGGTAATGTACGTCCAGGTTATGGTTTATATGACCGTGCACTTGGTATCATGTACATGCTCGGTGTATGGGATATGCTCGACAAACTCGAAGGTAAATAAATCGAATCAAAATTTTAGGGCTGCCTGATGGCAGCCCTCTTCTGTTACACTTATTGTGGTTTTTGCGTATAAAGCTCTTTATATTCCTTTGGCGAAATGCCGTATTCTTTTTTAAATGCTCTAAAAAAGCTTGTATAATCTTTAAATCCGAACATCAAATAAACCTTTGTTATATTGTCATTGCTCAAAATTGCATCTCTGCACATGGAGAGACGTTTTTTGGTAATGTACTGATGAATGGAAATTCCAAAATTCTCCTTAAAAATATGTGAAATGTGATATTTACTAACAAAAAATGTTTTTGACAACTCATCCAGTGACAGGTCAGCATCCAGATGTGATTCAATATATTGAATAATGTTGTCGTAAAGTGCGTCAGCTTCCTTGCGCGTAACAGGGTGTTCCATCTCATGAACAGTACGGTTTAAATGCAGCATCAGATCATTGACACAAAGCTCAATCTTTGCTGCTTTGCCAAAACGGTCTGCATGAATTTCTTCAATAAGTCGGAAAATCTTTGCCTGCAATGCATTAAAAGCAATCATGTCATAGTGATATAAAAAACGGTTAGTTTTCTGTACATACTTCATCAGATAAACGTAATCTTCAGAGATTGACATCAGCCGTCTGCAATAGTCCTGACTGATCCAGAAAACAAAACGCTGATAAGGCATATTTTCTTCCACATGAAATGCATGATGACGGATGCCTGGTGGAATGAGCACCATATCCCCTGGCCTTAAATGATAATGTTTTTTTTCGATGGACATAGATACGTCGCCTTCCATGAAAAAATAGAATTCATAGTAGTCGTGGGTATGGTTGTCAACTCCCGAAAAATGGCTGTCGTTATAGTAATAAATTTCAAAATCTTTGGACAGCATATACTGACGATTGCTGAATTTGGACTGCAAGCTTTTTCGCATGATAAAATCCTCATAGTACAATTTTAAGCAACAAAAATTTCCTATTAAAAACATGTAAATTTTAGCATGAAATCGCAATTTTTGCAATATGAACAACAAATAACTCCATTGGACTTTTGGGGACAATTCATTTATAATAAGAATATCGGCGAGAACGCCAAACAACGGGGAAAGGAAACAAAAACTATGGAATTAAGTACACTCGGTTTACAGAACAGAGCAGAATGGGAAGCAAAAGGATACAAGCTTCCAAAATTTGATCGTGACGCAGTAACAAAAGCAACAAAAGAAAATCCAAGATGGATCCACTTCGGTGCTGGTAACATCTTCCGTGCATTCCAGGCAAACGTAATGCAGAACATCTTAGACAAAGGTGAAATGGAAACAGGTCTTATCGTTGCTGAAGGTTTCGACTATGAAATCATCGAAAAAATGAATCGTCCACATGACGATTACACAGTTCTCGTTACATTAAAAGCTGACGGAACAATCGAAAAAACAATCGTTGGTGCAGTCGTTGAATCCTGCATTCTTGACTCTGAAAATGATGCTGAATACAGCAGATTAAAAGAAATCTTCTGTAAAGAATCTTTACAGATGGTATCCTTCACAATCACAGAAAAAGGATACAGCTTAGTAAATGGTAAAGGCGAAATGCTTCCACCAGTAGTTGCTGACTTTGCAGCAGGTCCTAACAAACCAGCAAGCTATATCGGTAAAGTAGCTTCCCTTTTATACACACGTTTCCAGAATGGCCAGTTACCAATCGCTATGGTATCTATGGATAACTGTTCACACAATGGAGACAAATTATATGCAGCAATCAATGCATTTGCTGAAAAATGGGCAGAAAACGGTTTAGTAGAAAAAGAATTCGTTGATTATATCAACAATAGAGAAAAAGTTTCCTTCCCATGGTCTATGATCGACAAGATCACACCAAGACCAGACGCTTCTGTAGAAGCTATGTTAAATGAAGATGGTATCGATGGTCTTGAACCAGTTATCACATCTAAGAACACATATGTTGCTCCATTCGTTAACGCTGAAGAATGTGAATACCTTGTAATCGAAGACTGGTTCCCTAATGGACGTCCAGAACTTGAAAAAGGCGGCATCATGTTCACAGATCGTGAAACAGTAGACAAAGTAGAAAAGATGAAAGTTTGTACTTGTCTGAACCCACTTCATACAACACTTGCAGTATTCGGATGCTTATTAGGATATGAAAAGATTTCCGAAGAAATGAAAGATGAAGAACTTAAGAAGATGGTAGAAAGAATCGGATACGTAGAAGGTCTTCCAGTAGTAGTAAACCCAGGTGTCCTTGATCCTAAAGAATTCATCGATACAGTACTTAACGTACGTATCCCTAACCCATTCATGCCAGATACACCACAGCGTATTGCAACTGATACATCTCAGAAGCTTGCAATCCGTTTCGGTGAAACAATTAAGAACTACATCGCATCTGATGACAAAGATCTCGCAAACCTGAAGCTGATCCCTATGGTATTTGCAGGATGGATGAGATACTTAATGGCAATCGATGACAATGGTGAAAAATTCGAACTCAGTCCAGATCCACTGCTTGATACAGTTTGCCCAATCGTTGCTGGTATCAAACTTGGTGACACAGATGTTGAAGAAACAATCAAACCATTATTAACAAACAAAGCAATCTTTGGCGTAGACCTTTACGAAGCAGGTCTTGCTGAACTTACAGTACAGTACTTCAAAGAACTCATCGCTGGACCAGGCGCTATCAGAGCTACATTAAAGAAGTACGTATAGGAGGAAATACCCATGCATGAAGCAATTTTAGAAAAAATCAAAAAAGTTGGTATCGTTCCAGTAGTTGTACTTGAAGATGCTAAAGACGCAGCTCCACTTGCAAAAGCATTGATCGAAGGTGGACTTCCATGTGCAGAAGTTACATTCAGAACAGCATGTGCAGAAGAATGTATCAAAATTATGCACGATGAATATCCTGAAATTCTTCTTGGAGCAGGTACAGTTTTAACAACAGAACAGGTTGACCGTGCAGTTGCAGCAGGCGCTGAATTTATCGTTAGCCCAGGTTTCGATCCTGAAATCGTTGATTACTGTATTTCTAAGAACATCCTTGTATTACCAGGATGTATCACACCATCAGAAGTAGCTCAGGCTGTTAAGAGAGGACTGAAAGTAGTTAAATTCTTCCCAGCTGAACAGTTCGGTGGACTTGCTACATTAAAAGCTTTAGCAGCTCCTTACGTTGGCTTACAGTTCATGCCAACAGGCGGCGTTAGCCCTAAGAACGTAAGAGAATACCTTGGATACAACAGACTGGTTGCTTGCGGCGGAAGCTGGATGGTAAAAGGTGACTTAGTAAAAGCTGGTAACTTTGACGAAATCGTTAGACTTACAAAAGAAGCAGCTGATATTGTAAAAGAAGTTAGAGGCTAAGCGTAGAATTTTCGAAGAAAATTCAAGCATACTAAAAATTTGCGAAGCAAACTTTTAGTTACCTTCTGAATTAATAAAGTAAAAATGCAAAAGACGGTTCCTTCGGGGACCGTCTTTTTCTTTGCATATAGCCAATAAATCCTGTATAATTAATATAATTATAGACAATTGTGCGACACAAAAAGGAGAAGGTATGTATCGAATTGCAATTGTAGAAGATGACCGTGGTTTTATAGAAGAACTAAAGGGTTATTTGGGACAGTATGAGAAAGAAGAAGGGCAGGAATTTGAAATCTCTGTCTTCTATGACGGAGCGGAAATTTTAGAAAATTATACTCCGAAATATGATCTGATTTTACTGGATATTGAAATGCCAAAGGTCAACGGTATGGATGCGGCAGAAAAGATCCGTGAAGCAGATGAAAATGTGGTGTTAATGTTTATCACCAATCTGGCACAGTATGCCATTCGCGGATATTCCGTAGGCGCGCTGGACTTTGTGATGAAGCCGATTACCTACTACACATTTTCCATGAAGATGAAACGCGCTTTAAAGCGTGTGCAGAAAAAGGAACTGCCATCCATTTTACTGACCTTGCCAGACGGTGTAAAAAAACTGGAAGTTCGTCAGATTTATTATCTGGAGATTCAAAATCGTATGCTGTATTATCACACGGATGAGGGGGACTTTGTGGTGCGCGGAACCATGCAGTCAGCTGAGAGCACCTTGCCGTCCAATGTATTTTCAAAATGTAATCACTGGTATCTGGTAAATCTGATGCACGTGACCGCAGTGCGGAAAAATACAGCTATGGTAGGTCCTTTTGAACTGGAAATCAGCCGCCGAAACCGTGCGGGTTTCTTAAAAGCGCTGGCTGAATATATGGGAGGCAACTCCTGATGATTTTAGAATACTACTGGATTTATTATATTGCATTTTGCGTATCCGGAATCATTTTTACGTTTCCAATGGAAAAGAGGGAAGGATTCAGAAAAAAGATGGCAATCTTTTGGGTGCTTAGCTTTTTATTTGGAGTGCTGACCCTGCACCTTCCGAATGCAAATGTGATTTTGCTTGAGGCGATTTTTATGGCGCTAGGCTGCGGTATGAGTACGCTGATGCTGCGCAGCTGCTTTGAAATTTCCTGGTCGGTGGCTGTCTACAATATGGTCTGGGGAATTTCGGTCTGGGAGGTCGTCATCGAAGGAACCTCCATGCTGATCATGCTTCGCAGAATTGCCAGACCGGAAGCGATTGGAGAGCAGCTGATCATTATAGGAGCCTATGCTTTTGCTTACTGGCTATGTGGCCGAACTATCGCAAAGTGGATGCCGATTGGACGAAAAGAACATTTGGGGCCAAGGCAGATGAGTCTGACGCTGCTTCTGTTTGCCATTATTAACATGCTTTCCTTTCATGAGGTAATCGGCGGCACCACAACATTGCCATATCAGTGGGGATATTTCTATCTGACGCAAATGATCTGTATTGTAGTGCTCTATCTGGAAAGTGAGCTGTTTAAAAAGAGTCAGTTAAAGCAGGAGAACGAAATGCTGAATCTCCTTTATGAAACTCAACAGGAACAATACAGACTTTCAAAGGAAAACATTGCCATCATAAATCAGAAATGTCATGATTTAAAGCATCAGATTCGTGCCCTGCGAAATGCAGACAAAGAGGAACTGGATAGATATCTTGGAGAGATAGAGAACTCTGTGGAAATCTACGAAGCTATCGTGAAAACAGGAAATGATGTATTTGATACGATTCTTACAGAAAAGAGTCTTTACTGTCAGAAGCATGGAATTGTTGTATCCTGTGTGGCAGACGGAAGTCAGCTGGGCTTTATCGATACCATTGATCTTTATGCAATCCTTGGAAACGCCATGGACAATGCCATCGAAGCTGTAGAGAAGCTGGAAGAAAAAGAAAAACGCCAGATCGATGTGCTGATCTATCGTCAGCATAATTTTCTGGTAATGAATATTATCAATCCAATGCCGGAACAATTAACCTATGAGGAAGGGATTCTCCTGACAACGAAACGGGATAGGAATTCCCACGGATTTGGACTCAGAAGCATCCGTCAGATTCTGAAAAAATATGAAGGTTTCCTAAATGTCAGTGAGGAAGATGGCTGTTTTTCGTTAAAAATGTTGATACCGATTCAATTAAAAGTGACCACTTAGGTCACTTTTTTTACCACTTAGGGAAAACAAATTGTAAAAATTGTGTAAAACTGCTAAATTGGAGCTTAGGCAACTCGCGCACATAGTGCGCTCTAAACAAGGTATAAGGGGATTATCGATGAGAAGAATTCAGAAGATCATGAATGACTGGTCATTCATATACCATGACGGTACAAAGACTGTTTTGGACTTACCGCATACATGGAATGCAATTGACGGTCAGGATGGTGGAAATGATTACTGGCGCGGTACCTGCAGATATGAAAAAACATTTGCAATGCCGGAATTTGATGCGGAAACAGAACTTGTGTATTTACAGTTCCATGGTGTCAATGCCAGCGCGAAGGTCGTATTAAACGGCAAAGAAGTCTGTGTTCATGACGGTGGTTACTCTACATTCCGTAATGATGTAACAGCGATTTTGGAAGATGAAAATGAGCTGGTCGTTTATGTAGACAACAGTGTGAATGATAAAGTTTACCCACAGAAAGCGGACTTTACATTCTATGGCGGTATCTACAGAGATGTAGAACTTCTGACAGTTTCCAAGGCGCATTTTGAACTGGACTATTTTGCGGGTCCTGGAATCAAAGTGACACCGGAAGTGAAGGGCAAAGATGCCGAAATCCGCGTAGAAACATGGACAAACACAGAAGGTAACGTAAAAGTAACTTTAACAGACGCAGAGGGTAAGGCCGTTGCAGAAGGCAATGGAACAGACGCTGTATTAAAAGTGGCAGATGTACATCTGTGGGATGGTGTGGCAGATCCATATCTTTACACAGTAAAAGCAGAATTAACTGTAGATGGAAAAGTGGTCGATGAAGTTTCCACAACCTGCGGTGTGCGTTATTTCTCTTTTGACGCAGACAAAGGATTTTATTTAAATGGCAGACCATATAACCTGCACGGTGTATCTCGCCATCAGGATTTCAAAGGTCTTGGAAATGCCATTACAAAAGAACATCACGACAAAGATATGGAACTGATCCGTGAAGTTGGTGCGAATACCATTCGTCTTGCACATTATCAGCATGATCAGTATTTCTATGATCTTTGCGATAAATACGGTATGGTCGTATGGGCAGAAATTCCATACATTTCTGAACATCTGGCAAATGGAAATGAAAATACAGTATCCCAGATGCAGGAGCTGATCATCCAGAATTACAATCATCCATGTATCGTGACATGGGGGCTGTCAAACGAAATTACAATTTCAGGAAGACAGTATAAAAAACAGATGCTGGAAAACCACAAAGTATTACAGAAGATGGTAAAAGAAATGGACCCGACCCGTGTGACAACATTAGCGTGCTACGCAATGTGTCCTCACTGGCATCCGGTAGCTCACATTTCTGATATTGTGGCATGGAACTTATACCTTGGCTGGTATGTTCCGGGCTTCTTCTTAAATGACTGGTGGATCAAGCTTTGGAGAGTCCTTTATCCAAACCGCTGCTTAGGATTTTCTGAGTACGGTGCGGAAGGTATGCCAAATCTTCATGCGGCAAAACCAAAACGTGGTGATAACACCGAAGAATATCAGAATAAATATCATGAATTTATGCTGGAATGTTTCAAACGCCACCCATATATGTGGGGAAATTATGTGTGGAATATGTTTGACTTTGCAGCAGATGCAAGAAATCAGGGCGGCGAGCCGGGTATGAACCATAAGGGGCTTGTAACCTTCGATCGAAAACTGAAAAAAGACTGCTTCTATTTATACAAAGCATACTGGACAGAAGCTCCATTTGTATATTTAGCAGGCAGAAGATATGAATACCGTACAGAAGCGGTAACAGACATCACAGTATACTCCACCTGCAAGGAAGTATCACTGTACAACAACGGAAAACTCGTGGAAACCAAGAAGGGAGAACACGTTTTCAAATTTAAGCTGCCAATGGAAGCTACAAACAACCTGGAAGTCAAAGCAGGCGACTGCGTAGATTCGGCAGTAATTTACAAAACAGATAAACCTCGTCCGGAATATTCTGCTGCAAAAGTAGACAGCTCGAACTGGATGTAGGCAAATCAAAAACGGAGGGATAAAGTAATGGACAAAGAGTTAAAAGCTCAGAAAAAGGCTCAGAAAAAAGCTTACAAAAAAGCTCTTCGAAAAGCCAGAAGACCTTGGAAATTCTTATCAATTTTAAGTGCACCGCTTGCAATTATTTTCACAGCGCTGCTGATCGTTGTATCAATGTTTGATAACACAGTAGCATTATTCGTAGGCGGAACATTCTGGGAATTAGAAAATGAAGATCCGGGCGCAGTTTACTATGAAAGTGATTTCGCATCAGAAGCAGATAGAACTGCAAAAGGTGCGGAACTTGTAAAACAGGTTGAAGCAGAAGGTGCATCTCTTTTGACAAATGAAGATGAGGCACTTCCACTTGCCAAAGGCTCTAAAGTCAGCCTGTTCTCTACATCCTCTGTAAACATTGTTTACGGTGGTACAGGTTCAGCAAACGTAGATGCTTCCAAATGCGATAACTTAAAGACAGCATTGGAAAAAGAAGGCTTCAGCGTAAACCAGACATTATGGGATTTCTATGAAACAGGTGATGCTGCAGAATATACTCGTGGTAATGCGGGTGCAGTCGTACAGGACTCTGCAACAGCAAGCGGATATGGTTCTGCTGAAATCGTAGAAGCTCCATGGTCTCTGTATTCAGAAGATGTTTTAGGCTCTGTAGAAGAATACGGTGATGCAGCGATCGTTGTTTTATCACGTATCGGTGGTGAAGGTGCAGACAGCTATTTTGATCATGAATTAGGTGATGGCAAAAACTATCTTGCATTAAATCAGGAAGAAAAGGATATGATGGCTGGTATCAAAGCAATGAAAGATGCCGGAGCAATCGACAAGATCGTTGTACTCATCAACACATCCAACGCTCTTCAGGTGGATTTCTTACAGAACAACGAATATGGTGTAGACGCAACTCTCTGGATCGGCGGCGTAGGTCAGACAGGTCTGAATGCAGTAGCTGAAATTTTAGATGGTACAGTAAACCCATCCGGAAGCCTTCCAGATACTTACTGCTATGACAACTATTCAAGCCCTGCAATGCAGAACTTCACACCAGTTGTATACGATGGTGATACAACTCAGATTCCTGAACATGCGGACACTTACATGGTTTACCAGGAAGGTATCTATGTAGGATACAAATACTATGAAACACGTTATGAAGATTATGTAATGGGTACAGGCAATGCCGGAGAATATGCTTACGGTAACGACGTAGCGTTCCCATTCGGTTATGGCTTAAGCTACACAACATTCGAATACAGCGATGTAACATTATCTTATGACGCAGCTGCAACAACTTACACAATGAAAGTAACTGTTACAAACACAGGTGATGTAGCAGGTAAAGAAACTGTACAGGCATATGTATCAAGTCCATATACACAGTATGATATTGATAACAATGTAGAAAAAGCATCTGTAAGCTTAGTTGGCTTTGAAAAAACTGACATCTTAGCTCCAGGCGCATCTGAAACTTTAACAATCGAAATCGATGGCGATTACGTAGCAAGCTATGACGCTTACGGCGCAGGTACTTACATCTTAGATGCAGGTGACTACTACTTCACAGCAGCTACAGACGCTCATAACGCAGCAAACAACGTTTTAGCAGCAAAAGGATTTACACCAGAAACAACAGATGGCCGTATGGATGTAGCTGGTAATGCAGAATTAGTTGCAACATGGAATAACCCTGCATTAGACACAACAACTTATGCTACAAGTGATGCTGGTACAGAAATCACAAACAAATTAAACGCTTCTGACCCTAACATGAACGAAGAAGTAGGTACAACAGTTACTTACCTTACACGTAATGACTGGGAAGGCACAATGCCAAGTCTTGAAAAAACAATCAAGATCGCATTAAATGATTACCTGGTTCAGGCATTACAGGATCAGCAGTATGAAACAGACACAACTGTGAATGTAGCAATGCCTAGACTCGGTGCTGACAATGGTTTAACACTCTATGACATGATCGGTCTTGATTATGACGATCCGGCATGGGATGAATTATTAGACCAGATGACAGCTGACGAAATGGTTTCTCTGGTAGGTGACTCCTTCCACTGGACAATGCCGGTATTATCTGTACAGGCTCCTGGTACACGTGATGAAAACGGTCCACAGGGCTTAACAGTTGCATTATTCGGAAGCCATCTTGGCGTAGAAACAACAGCTCTTACATCAGAAGACGTATTAGCAGCTACATTTAACAAAGAATTAGTATACGAAATCGGTAACATTGTTGGTAACGACTGTCTTGATGCAAAAGTAACATTCCTCTATGGACCTGGTGCAAACACACACAGATCTCCATACGGCGGACGTAACTTCGAATACTATTCAGAAGATGCAGTTCTTTCTTCAGAAATCGGAAAAGCTGAAGTAAGCGGTATCGAAGAAAAAGGTGTTCGCGTAGTTATGAAACACTTTGCATTAAATGACTGTGAACAGGATCGTATCGGTCTTGGTGTATGGTTAAATGAACAGTCTGCTCGTGAAATTTACCTTAGAGCATTCCAGGGTGCATTGGAAAACTCTCAGGCAGGCGGCAATGGTGTTATGATGGCTTACACTCGCTGGGGTGCACAGTGGTCAGGCGCAAATGCAGGTCTTGTAAAAGGAATCCTGAATGAAGAATGGCAGTGTAACGGTTTACAGATTACAGATAACGTTCTCAGTACTATGGTAAATGGTATTGATGGTGTACTGGGTGGAACTACAACTTACGACTCCATGCTTTCCTTCATGGTTACAAATAATGGATTGGCAAAATATACAAAAGATCCGATCATTGTTTCTGCAATGAGAGAAGCTTGTCATCACAACTTATATGCAATTGCAAACTCACAGGCAATGAATGGTATTGGACCAAATACAACAATTGCAGAGACAGAACCGATTGTTCAGACAATGTGTAAGATTTTATCTTGCGGATTCTGGTTCCTGTTTGTACTTTCAGTTGTACTTTGGGTAATCAAAGTTTGTAAATTCAAAAAAACAGAAAGCTATACAACTTATAAAGAATTTAAAAAATCTTTAAAGAATAAATAATGATTCGCTCTTGAAATTTAAGGGGAAGAAAACTATGGGAAATGAAAATAATACATCTGGCGCGGGCGTAAACCGCGCCAAGATGTACCAGCTGGCATTGTTCCCATTAAACAATGGTGCGACAAATGTTTACTATGTACTCATTCTGTCTTACATTGCGACATTTGGTAACAATGTTTTAGGAATTGCAACCGTATTTGCATCTGTCATGGTTACAGGGATGCGAGTATTTGATGCCATCACGGACCCGATCATCGGTGCACTGATGGACCGTACCAACGGTAAATTTGGTAAATTCAGACCATTTATGGTTATTGGTAACCTGATCATGGCATTTGCTGTATTTATGCTGTACTGCATCTGCCCGAACATTTCAGCAGATCAGATGTGGTTACGCTACGCAGCATTTATCGTGCTGTATGCAGTCTGGGTAATCGGTTATACCTTCCAGACATCCGTAACACGTTCCGGTCAGACGGTTCTTACAAATGACCCGAACCAGAGACCACTGTTTACAATCTTCAACACCATCGGTTCTATGGCTGGTATGGGACTTATGCAGTTCTTAGCACCAATCATCCGTGCAAACGTTGCGGATTACAGCAGTGCGAACTTCTACAGAGTGTTAACACCAATCGGAATCGTCATTTCCATCTTACTGACAATCCTTGCGATCATCGGTATCTGGGAAAAAGATCAGCCAAAATACTTCGGTATCGGCGGAGCAACTCAGGAAAAAACAAAGATCTCCGAATACATCGAGATCATCAAGAACAACAATCCAATGCAGCGCTTAATGGTAGCTGGTGCTGGATGTAAATTAGCATTATCCATCGCTACAAACGTAACTGTACTCTGTATGTTATACGGATGTATGATGGGCAACTATGACGGACTTTACTTACCAATGATGGTACTTGGCTATGTGTTCTCTGTACCATTCTTTATGCTGACAGTACGTACTTCACAGAAGAAGGGCCAGAAGGCTTCTCTGATGAAATATGTATCCGTAGCACTTGTTTGCTACATTGGTGTACTTGTGCTGCTGCTTCTGTGGAAACAGGGAGATCCTGCATGGAACTTAACTTTGATTTCTAATGGCAAGTTAAGCATTAACTTATACACTGTATTATTTATCCTGCTCTTCGGTATTGGTTATGGTGCATACTACTCAACAGCAGATATGCCAATTCCAATGGTAGCGGACTGTTCCGACTATGAAACTTACCGTTCAGGAAAATACATTCCAGGTATCATGGGAACACTGTTCTCGTTAGTTGATAAATTAGTATCTTCTTTATCAGCAACTGTTGTAGGTATCGCGGTTTCAATTATCGGTCTTGAAAATCTGCCAACAGCAGACACACCATATGCACCGGGCATGAACTGGGTAGTTATTGTACTCTTCTGTATCATCCCGATGGTAGCATGGGCAATCACGCTTCTTACTATGAGAAAGTATGAACTGACTGGTGAACGTATGAAAGAAATTCAGGCGATCAACAACCAGCGTAAAGAAGCCATTGCGAATGGTATGACCATGGAAGAAGCAATGGAAAAATACAAATAAGTCTTTTGGAGAAAGATACTGGCGTACTTTTTAGCTTGGGGGAGCGAAAAAGTACAATTTGGGGGCATAAAAGTAGAAGGCGGACAGGTTTGACCTGTCCGTCTTTGCGTTGTTTATACATCCTGTGTTTTGAGGTATCTCCATAAAGTAGTACGTCCGATTCCCAATTTTTTTGCAGCGATTGATTGATTTCCATCGCAGTTTTTTAGGGTATATAAAATGATATCCCTGTTAATCTCTTCAAGAGATTTGTTAATATTTAATGTAAATTGGCAGTTTTCTGCTGCACTTGATTTGTTAGAGAGAATATTCCGTTCGCCGATATCATATAAACTGTTTTCCTGATCTAAAAGATTTTGAATACTTTCTTCCGAAATATAAGATGTATCAGAATTTATGACTGCTTCCTTTATAATCCTCTTGAATTGAATGTTGTTATGAGGATAATGATAATTTGTTAAAAGCTTCAGAGCAGAATCATCAAATCCTACAACAACTTTTCCAGTAGATTGATTTAATCTGTTGAGATACTGGCTGGCTAAAGATGGGATTTCATCCTTAAGTTCACGAATAGGCTTTAATGCAGCTAAAATGCATCCGAGTGTATTGGTGTACTGTTTGGCAACGTGTGGAATAGAACCATCTGCCTGCTGAGTACAGGAAAAAATAAGGCGATTACGTATGTGTACATTGGTATCAATGATCATGGAAAGTAAATTTTTCTGACGTTCGGCAGAAAGTTTATCTATATTGGAGATATAAATGGTGTTATTGTTATCCGTAAATGGCGAATTGTAGCTGTTTGTAATAAATTTCCACCCTTTATCAGTTAGCAAAGAACAGTTTATGATGTAGAGCGGATTATCAGACAAATCACTTTCCACATAATAAACTTTTGCCATATAATCTTTTCCCGTCCCGATTTCGCCGGCAATCATAAGGCTGGTGCGAGTGTTTGTTTTAGCAGTATTGATGATCAAATCATTTGCAATTCCTGTGTTACCATAGTAAAAACTACTGTTGAATCCTTTTTCTACCATTTTTTTGTCCATTACAGAGATGCCGTATTTCTGATGTGACAACGGAATGGATGAATGTACAATTCTAAAAACGATATAAGGGGTGTCAGCGTAATCAATGTAATGAGAAAAAACAGAATATAAATGCTCCTTCAATGGCACAAAGAAGGAACGTTTCTTTTCAAGGCAGCATTGTTTCAATTCCTGATGAAGCACTTTGGACATTTCTTTTTCCAACGGTTCGTGCCAGGTGGAATACAAACAATTTCCATTAACATCAAGAATGAGGTAATAGTTTGGACATAAACTGATAACTTCTTTCATCATATCAAGTTTATAATTACTATTATAGTTTTGATTCCATAAATAAACCGCTTGATCAATGGCAGAGGAGAGGCTCTCCTCACTGCTGGTTAACAGGAGGGGAGTAATACCAATCTGTTTTGCATAATCATAGGGAACGGTATCACAAACAATGGTAGAATACCCGTTAGACTTCATTTGATCTAATACAGAGACAGCTTCTTCATAGGTTGAGATAGGGAAGATGTCGATTGTTGTTTTTAAAAGATCGCAGATGGTTTTTGCAATTGAAGTTAAAGTCTGGAATCCTACAATGGCAAATTTGGTCTTGGTGCTTTCTGCAAGCTTGATACATCTAAGAACATCATAATATCCGATGCCAATGTCAACCACTGGCAGTGGTACTGCTTGGGAAATAATACTTGCGGTATTGGCGCGGGAAAGAATAATATCATAATTCATATAAAGCTGTTTGGCTAACTTACTTCCTTCTTCCATGCTGCCAATTACGGTAGTCAGTTCAATATCAGATCTTTTTCTTCCATACTGCTGCATCAAAGATGCCAAACCTTCATAAGGTGCAATTCCTAAAATTTTAACTGTTCTTTGCATAAAATATTCACTCCAAATGTTTCATATTAAAACATATAATGACACTATAAAGGATAGAAATCAAGAGATAAATGTATTAAAATTCAAACAAATACGCGTATTGAAAAAATAATGTTTCAAAATGAAACAATTAACAGGAGGGAAATGAAATGAAAGAATTTTTATTACCTTATGGAAAAGAAAAATTAACAGCAAATATCGATGAATCCCATTTGGCCGGCGTGCTTTTGTCCGAATTGCACAGCTATCAAGCACCAAAAAGCGGTGCAGAACTTGTACAGGATGCATTGGAGAATCCAATCGGCTCACCAAGATTATGTGAAATGGCTGTTGGAAAGAAAAAAGTTGTTGTTATTTCTTCTGATCACACAAGACCTGTACCAAGCCACATCATTATGCCATTACTGTTAAAGGAAATCAGAAAAGGCAATCCTGATGCGGAAATTACAATTTTAATTTCTACCGGACTTCATAGAGAAACTACAAAGGAAGAACTGGAAGCGAAATTTGGACCGGAAATTATGGCAAATGAAACAGTGATTGTACATGATTGTGATGACAATGACAATCTTGTATATGTAGGAAAGCTTCCTTCAGGTGGAAATTTAATTCTTAACAAAATGGCAGTAGAAGCAGATCTGTTAGTAGCAGAAGGCTTTATTGAACCACATTTCTTTGCTGGATTTTCTGGCGGAAGAAAGAGTGTACTTCCAGGCGTGGCAAGCAGAGAAACCGTAATGTATAACCATAACTCTGCATTTATTGCTGATCCTTATTCCAGAACTGGAGTTATTGATGGAAATCCAATTCACAACGACATGTTATATGCAGCAAGAGCAGCAAGACTGGATTTTATTGTAAATGTTGTAATTGATGCACAGCATGATCCAATCTTTGCAGTAGCTGGAGATTGTGATCTTGCTCATAGAGTGGGAAGAGAGTTTCTCGCGTCTAAGTGTCAGGTAGATGCGGTTCCGGCAGATATCGTTATTTCGACAAATGGAGGATATCCTCTGGATCAGAATATTTATCAGTCAGTTAAAGGAATGACAGCAGCAGAAGCTACAGTAAAAGAAAACGGAGTTATTATCATGCTCTCGAAGGCAGCTGATGGACATGGTGGAAAGTTCTTCCATGAAACCTTCCGCGATGAAAAAGACTTAAATCGCATGATGAAGACATTCTTAGACAGAAAGCCGGAAGAAACAATTATCGATCAGTGGCAGTCTCAGATTTTTGCCAGATTATTATTGAAAGCAACAGTTGTGTTTGTATCTTCCTGTGATGATCAGCTGGTAGAAGATTTGCATATGATTCCTGCACACAGTATGGAAGAAGCTATGGAAAAAGCAAAAGCGATCGTTAATAAGGAAGACTATACAGTAACTGTAATTCCAGATGGAGTATCTGTCATTGTAAGAGAGTAAAAGGAGGAAAGAGTTATGAAATTTGTATTAATTCCAGACTCTTTTAAAGGCACATTAAGTTCCACACAAATCTGTGGAATCATTAAGGATAAGATTGAAAAACATTTTCCTGATGCAGAAAGTATTTCTGTTCCGGTTGCAGATGGTGGAGAGGGGTCTGTTGATGCCTTTCTTGCTGCAGTAGGAGGAACCAAAGAATATGTAACTGTAAAAAATCCTTATTTTGAAGATATGGAATCTTATTTTGGTCTGATCGATCAGGGAGAAACTGCGGTTATTGAGATGGCATCCTGTGCAGGGCTTCCACTGGTAGAAGACAGAAAAAATCCGAAGCTTACAACAACCTATGGTGTAGGTCAGCTGATTCTGGCGGCAGCCCAAAAAGGTGTTAAGAAAATGATTGTAGGACTGGGTGGTTCTTCTACCAATGATGGAGGCTGTGGCGCAGCTGCAGCGGTAGGTATCAGATTCTATGATAAAGAGGGAAAGGAATTTGTACCTACAGGTGGAACTACTGGCGATATTGCACGAATTGATTTCTCAGGAAAAGATAAAATGCTTGATAACATTGAAATCATTACAATGTGCGATATTGATAATCCTATGTTTGGACCGACAGGTGCTTCTTATGTCTTTGGACCGCAGAAAGGTGCGGACGAAAAGATGGTGGAAGAACTGGATGAAGGAATTCAGAATCTGAGCAGAGTCATTGAGCAGGAAACTGGACATAATATTAGTTTGATCCCTGGGACAGGTGCAGCTGGTGCTATGGGAGCAGGGATGATTGCCTTTTTTGATTCAAGACTGCAGATGGGAATTCAGACGGTACTGGATACTGTAAAATTCGATTCCATGATTAAAGATGCTGATTATATTTTCACTGGAGAAGGAAAACTGGACTCTCAGAGTTTGAGAGGAAAGGTTGTAATCGGAATTGCAGAGCGCGCCAAAAAACAGGACAGAGCAGTTATCGCTGTTGTCGGTGGTGCAGATGATTCTGAAATTCAGAAAGCCTATGAAATGGGGGTAACAGCAGTATTCCCAATCAATAGACTTCCACAGGATTTTTCGGTCAGCAGAAATTATAGTGAAGCAAATTTAGGATATACAGTTGACAATATACTGAGATTGTTGAAAAACAAGTAGAAGGAGGAACGCTATGAAGATTTTACAAACTGTAAAAAAAGTCCCGGGTGGATTAATGGTAATCCCATTACTTTTGGGTGCAATTATCAATACATTTTTTGGAAATACACTTTGGACAGCATTTGACGGTACTTTTACCACATACTTATGGAAATCCGGTGCTATGCCAATCCTTGCAGTATTCATTTTCTGCAATGCTACAACAATTAACTTTAAACGTGCAGGAGTTACGATTTACAAAGGTGTTGTTATTACGGTAGTAAAGGTAGGTTTGGGAATTCTTGTCGGTTTACTTTGCGGAAAACTTTTTGGTGAAACAGCTTTCCTTGGATTATCTACTTTGGCAATCGTTGGTGCAATCGCAAACTCCAATGGTGGTCTTTATGCAGCACTCGCGGGTGAATATGGTGATGCAACAGACGTAGGTGCTGTTTCTATTCTTTCTATCAATGACGGACCATTTTTTACAATGGTTGCACTGGGAGCAGCCGGAGTTGCTAAAATTCCTGTATCTGTTTTGATTGGCTGTATCGTACCTGTTATTATTGGCTGTATTCTTGGTAATCTGGACGAAGATATTAGAAAATTCTGTGAGCCGGGTGCTACAATGCTGATTCCATTCTTTGCATTTCCATTGGGAGCAGGGTTAAATATCCTGAACCTGATCAAAGCTGGTGCCCCAGGTATTTTATTGGGTGTAGCTTGTACATTAATCACAGGTATTGGTGGATATTTAGTTTATAAATTGCTGAAAGTGGATCATCCGGAAGTTGGTGCGGCAATCGGAACAACTGCAGGAAATGCAGCGGCAACACCAGCAGCATTGGCAGCAGTTGATGCATCTTTACTTGCCGTAGCAGAAACAGCTACTGCGCAGATTACAGCAGCAATTATTGTAACTGCAGTCTTATGCCCGATTTTGGTTTCTTTCTTGCATAAAGTAGAGGAAAAGAAGAGAACGGCTAAAATATCATAGTTTTACTGGAAAGACAGGTATACAGGCTTTGCCTGTATACCTGTTCCATATATAGAATGCGAAATAATAAGGGTACGCGGCAGGTATCTTAGAAGAGGAGATTTGGAAATGAACCATGATATTAAACAATTGCTAGAAGGAGTCAAAAGTGGGGAAATATCCATTGATGATGTACTTTTAAAGTTAAAGACAAATCCTTTTGAAGATATTGGATATGCAAAAGTTGATATGCACCGCAAAATACGACAGGGGATTCCAGAAGTTATTTACGGAGAAGGGAAGACCGGCGAGCAGATTTGTGGAATTGCTGAAGTGATGCTAAAAAATGGACAGGAAACTATTTTGATTACACGTTTGTCAGCAAGTACCGCTGAGAGCGTTAGTAGAGTTCATGAGATGACCTATTATACGGATGCTAGAATTGGCATTATTGGAAGGATGCCAGAACCCGATGTAACTGGAAAAATTGTTGTGGCAACTGGAGGAACCAGCGATATTCCAGTGGCAGAGGAAGCAGCATTGACTGCCAGCGTACTGGGAAATAAAGTGATTAGGTTGTATGATGTGGGTGTTGCAGGTCTACATCGAACTCTTGCACATTTAGACGTAATCATGGATGCCAGTGTAATTATTGCAATTGCAGGAATGGAGGGTGCTCTGGCAAGTGTACTTGGAGGTCTTGCGGATTGCCCTGTGATTGGAGTTCCTACTAGTGTGGGATATGGAACCTCTTTTGGAGGAATGACCGCTCTTTTGTCCATGTTGAATTCATGTGCCAGTGGAGTATCCGTTGTAAACATTGATAATGGGTTTGGAGCAGGATATCTTGCGAGTATGATCAATCATAGAAACACAAACAGGGAGGTAAAGAATTGAAAACTTTGTATTTAGACTGTGGAATGGGTGCCGCAGGTGATATGATTACAGCAGCACTGGTGGAGCTGCTTCCGAATCCGGATAAATTTATAGAAGATATCAATTCTCTTGAAATTCCTAAGGTAAAATTTATCAGAGAAAAAACAGTGAAAAAAGGGATTCAAGGGACGAATATTCATGTAAAAGTGAATGGGGAAGAGGAAGATGAGCATCACCATTCTCATGATTTTGGACATGGTCATCATCATCATCGCAGTATGCATGACATTGAAAATATCGTAAAGGATAATAGTTGTTTTTCTTCTGAGTTAAAAGAGGATATTTTGGCTGTATATAGACTGATTGCTGAGGCAGAAGGCCAGGTTCATGGAGTATCTGTAAATCAGATTCATTTTCATGAAGTTGGACAGCTGGATGCCATAGCGGATATATTGGCTGCCTGTATGTTGATGAAGCAATTGAATCCAGAGGAAGTAATTGTTTCACCTGTTTGTGTGGGCTATGGTCAAATTCAGTGTGCTCATGGAATTCTACCGGTTCCCGCTCCGGCAACTGCCAATATTTTAAAAGGAGTACCGATTTACGCTGGAGACGTGGAAGGTGAATTGTGTACGCCAACAGGCGCAGCAATTTTAAAGCATTTTGCAACTCGATTTGAACACATGCCGATGATGAAAGTTTCAGCTATCGGCTATGGTATGGGAAAAAGGGATTTCGGAAGGGTAAACTGTGTACGTGCATTCCTGGGTGAAAGAGTGGAATAAGAGGTTATCAATATGATTAGAAGACAAGAAGAAATTAGAGTACGTGAAGTTGCAAATGCACAGAACGGAAAAGGTTCTGTGTATTTCCATGACTGGCTTTTAGCAGAAGAAGCATGTGGACATGGACGGGTTTTTAGCAAGCTGGTAATTCCACCAGGAGCTTCTATTGGACGTCATCAGCATTTGGGTGAATTTGAAGCGTTTTATGTATTGGAAGGAAAAGCAACCGTTACAGATGGAGAGGAAGAAGTTGTTTTAAAATCTGGAGATATGAATTTGTGCAAAGAGGGTGATTTTCACGGGGTTGAAAATTGCGGGGAAGATAATTTGATATTACTTGCATTGATTATGAACTGCTAATACAACGTTTCTTAATAACTGGACTTAATACTTTTCTATAGTATAATGCTCTTGGATAAAATAAAATTAAATGAGGAACTTATTATGAATAAAAAAATCTTAGCTATCACCATGGGTGATCCTGCCAGCATTGGATCCGAAATTACTGTAAAGGCATTGTCTGATAACGCGATTTATGATATTTGTAATCCACTTATCATCGGTGATGCCTGTGTTCTTGAATATGCCAAGAAAATCGTAGGGTGCGAGAGTATTGTTATTAACCCCGTATCAGATGTTTCTGAGGCAAAGTTTGAGCCAGGAACCATTGATGTATATGACATGAAGCTTGTTGATATGGACAAACTGGAAATAGGTAAGGTTTCTGAAATAGCAGGAGAAGCGGCTTTTCAGTATGTTAAGAGAGCTATTGAACTTGCTATGGAAGGAAAGGTAGATGGTACCGTTACCAATGCATTGAACAAGGAAGCCCTTAATTTAGCAGGTCATCATTACTCAGGTCATACTGAGATATATGCTGAGTTTACAGGTACTAAGAAATACACAATGCTTCTTGCGGACGGTCCTTTAAGAGTAGTTCACGTTTCTACCCATGTTTCACTTCGTGAAGCTTGTGACAGAGTTAAAAAAGAGCGTATTTTAGAGGTTATCCGTATTGCGGATCAGGCGTGCAGGCAATTGGGAATAAAAGAGCCTAAAATCGGTGTAGCAGGTCTTAACCCTCATTGTGGAGAAAATGGCTTGTTTGGAAATGAAGAAGCATTGGAAATCCGTCCAGCAGTTGAGGCTGCTTTAGCTGAAGGAATCGGTGCAGACGGTCCTATCCCTCCTGATACTATTTTTTCAAAAGCACGCGGTGGCTGGTATGATTGCGTTGTAGCTATGTACCATGATCAGGGACATATTCCACTTAAGGTATGCGGCTTTGTTTATAATAAAGAAGCAGGTAAATGGGATGCTGTGGCGGGCGTAAATATTACACTTGGACTTCCCATCATCCGCACCAGCGTAGACCATGGTACAGCCTTTGATCAGGCAGGAACGGGCGAGGCTAACCAGTTAAGCCTGATTAATGCGATTGAATATGCAGTTAAGCTTGCAGAAAACAGGTGATTTAAATGAAACATTTTTTAATTATTGCAGATGATTTTACCGGTGCCAATGATGCCGGTGTTCAGCTTACTCGACGCGGAATTAACACTCACGTTATATTTGATCCGAAGCTGATTTCATATGATGGAGATTCCTATGTTCTTGACACTGAAAGTCGTGGATTAGACTCTGCCGACGCCTATAAGCTGTTAAAAGAATTATTTGCCGAAATAGATTTTACAAAATTTGATTACATAGTAAAAAAGACTGATTCTACTCTCCGGGGAAATATTCCTATGGAGGTGAAGGCTTTATATGACAGCTTGGATAACAGAACTGTAGTTTTTGCACCGGCATTTCCTGATATTGGTCGTATGACCATAAACGGCAGACATTATCTCAATGATAAGCCCCTTATGGAAACTGAATTTGCGAAAGATCCGATTAAGCCCATTACGACAGACTGTTTAAAAGATTTGTTGGAAGAAGCTTTTGAAGAGGAGTGTATTCATCTGCCTCCTGATTCTTTGGATTCGGAAAAAGAATATTCACACAACTTATACTCTTTTGATTGCACGAAAAATGACCAGTTGATTAAAATCGTTGACACCTTTGATAAGCCTGAATTTAATGTTTTATGGGTAGGCTCTGCCGGTATCTGTGATGCTATTCTTAACAAGCTTGAACCTGTTCTGCCTTCGGCTGCTCTCATAACCAGTGTAAGCGAAACTACAAGAAAACAGGTTAAATTTGCAGAAAGCAAAGGTGTAAAGCTGGTGCGGGTTCCGGTACATGAACTTTTAGAAAAACGTAATTACATATACGCTGAGGAAATGATTTCTCATATAAACAATGGATTTGATGCATTGCTAATCTCTTCTGCCACCTATGACAGGAATGAGTTGGACTTAAGCATTGAAGCTGGTAAAGCATTAGGGCTTAGCAGGTTAGAGCTTTCTTCGCTCACTCAGGAAATCATGAGTGAACTTATGGAAAAAGTTTTAGAACAGGTTAAGCTTTCAGGCGTCTTTTTATCAGGCGGTGATACTGCTATTGGTTTCATTAAACGCATTGATTCTGAAGGATCTACCATATTAGGTGAAGCGTGCAATGGTATTCCTATTATGCAGATTCAAAAAGGACGTTTTCCTGGTCTTAAGGTGATTACAAAAGCCGGCGGCTTTGGCAATGAAGACGCCATAGTTTATTCATTGCGCAAATTGAAAGAACAGGAGTAATCCTAATATTTTGCTACTGCATGAGAAATACAGAAGAAATCTTTTATGCCAACTTTGGATTTTTCCAAAGCTGGCATTTTTTATATTTTTCATAGACGAACCTCTAAGTCCACGGTGACAGACGAATAATAAGGCTTTAATTTTTCTAAAATTTCTTTTCTATATAATAACAGTTTTTCGAGCTGTTCTTCTCTGACCTGAATTTTGGCATCTTTTTCTGATAAACGAATACGAAAATCAGTAAACCCTAAATCAGTCAAAGCTTTTTCAGATATTTCTGTTGCATACAGCTTTTCAAAAGTAATTTCCATACCAGTTGGAATTCTTGTAGCAAGGCAGGCATAGGCAGGCTTATTCCATGTGAAAAGCCCGGCTTCTCTGGAAAGTTTTCGTACGTCTGCTTTCGTAATACCGCATTCCCGCAGCGGAGAACGCACCTGCAATTCCTGCAAAGCTCTTATGCCTGGGCGGTCACCTGCATCATCAGAAGCATTGGTGCCGTCAATTAAAAAAGCATATCCATCTGCTTTTGCAGCTTCCAGGATTTTTCCAAAAATCATTTTTTTACAGTAATAACAGCGGTTGACCGGATTTGAAACGATTTGTGAATCTGATAAGACATCAAGCTCTAATGTCGTTATTTTCGCCCCGATCTCTTTTGCAAGTTTTTTTGCATCCTCCAGCTCAAACTGAGGCTGAAAATCTGATTTTACATAATAAGCGTGAATATCGCATCCGGCATTCACTCCCGCATAGAGTAAATAGGCAGAATCTACACCGCCGGAAAATGCCAGAGCCATGCGTTTCTGTTGTTTAAAAAAATCGTTTAAATTCATGTTAAATCTCCAATGAAAATCCTAATTCAAATGTTAATCGTTATAGAAAAATAAGTCAACTTATACTTTTAAGCTAGATTTAATCAGACAGTGCTGTTGAAGAAGTTTCTGACTTTTGTCAAAATAATCAATGTGTATAAGAGGGGCTATCTATTTCTCGACAGCCCCATTTTTTGTTAAAGTGTACTTAGAGAAGGTATATTTTTTTATTGTATTATTTTATTGTAACAGAAGAAACACCAAGGTATTCCATCAATGCATTTTGAAAAAGTTTTGAACAGTTTACACCATCTTCATCGTAAGTAAATATTGCAACATAAGAATATCTGTCTTTCATATAATAATTTCTCCTTTATATGCAGATTTATGGGAATTTGATCCCAGCCTGCCTTTCTATGCTTTTTAATGTACCTATGGGAATGTCTTTTGGGGGATGTGTTACCGTGACTCGTCCTTTCTTCAATGGATGCTTAAATTGATGATGGTCTCCATCGCATCCAACTTCATACCATCCATCCGAAATAAGCATTTTTATGATTTGTCTTGAAGAATAGTTTTTCACCATATACCTCCATATTTATTGTATAATATGATGCCGGGGTCAAAAGCCCCTATTGAACCTTGAAAATTTAATATTTTACAGTAAATTCAAAAACTTTCTTTAATGAGTTATAATAAAAGTAACTTATGAAAGGTGGTAAATCCTATGTCTTTTCGTACCAATGATTGC
>JAGAQG010000039.1 GCA_017622875.1 Lachnospiraceae bacterium | reverse complement strand
GCAGATGGTGTACAGTTCAGCCACCTGTGAGAACCGGAGGCTGATAATATTGCGTGTTTACTCATTTCCAATCGCCTCCGCATCTTTTAATACTGCTGCAAAGTCTTTCGGATCAATGTCACTCAGACGGCTTGCTCCATATTTAGTCACGATTGCTCTGACTTCTGCCGTGTAACCAGCCTGACTTTTGCTTGCCAGAACACCACGCACTTTTTCAAGAGAAATGGTTGATTCTGTTTTCTTTTCAGGTAATGCCTTTGGTTCCTCTGACAGACCTTCCGTCACGAGCTTGCAAACCGCCTGGACACTGTCAGATAAAGAACGAAGGTCTTCTGCCACTTTCAGCAACAATTGCGCTGCATCCACAATCAGCTTCATCTTATCCATTTTCACTTCCTCCTCTCATAGACTCACAGATAGATACTTCGTCAATGCTGTCTCCGGGAATCAGAATTGTGACCTTCTGCTTTCTTCCAAAGAGAAAACGCAGGAATCTCTCTCTGACATTCACATTTCGACAAGTTACGACACCTCTCGTCTGCGGTGATTTTGAAACACTAATTTTCAAATGCTTCATGTCTTCTACCTCTTTTCCGAAGGCTTATCGTTTGCTGCCTTCTAATAGGTAGCCATGAGGAAATATGAAAAAGGACGTTTCAAACAAAAAAAATCGGCATAGAAATAAAAACTACTCCTATGCCGAAAACTACTTAAATTCTTTTTGCATAATCCAATGAGATCCAACCTGCGTTGGATTTTAATTTGCCCCACTTAGTTGCTCCTTCTCCTTCAGACTCTGCAACAATCGTAAACACACCGATGCCGGTATGTTTTCCAGTTTTATCATAATTTGTGCCTGGTCCTTTACGGATGTTCAAGTTCTTAATCGTGACACGTACACGATAATTTACCTTCTCCTCTGCAGAAGTTTCCTGTTTTGGTTCAGCTTCCGCCACGGGATACACCTCATTCCCCTCCCAGTCAAAAACAGAATATCCTTCATTCTTATCTGCACATGCTTTGGCATTCTTGAGAACTTTGTATGCACCTTTCTGACTTTTAGCATCTTCCCAAGACTTACGCACACGATACCATTTCACAACTCCCGTGTTATCTTGTGCATTATCTTCCTTTACATCAGACATAGCTGCTTTTACATCTTTGCGGAATCCATCCATTGTATATCCCATGCCAAGCTGATTCCACAGATGCTCCGGATCTCCATGATTACTTGCAATACCTCTCTTATGCCCCTCGGCGTGGCTGATGATAACACCATCTGCTGTTGGGTTAAGGCCGTACTCCTTGCAAAGCATTGCAAACAATTCCACTGTTGCTTCATAAGTACGTCTTGCTACTGCTTTTGCTGTTGCCAGATCAGAACAGGTAAATGTAGAACCACCTGTATATTTAATACAAGCAGGCTCACACATTTCTACACCGATGTGCGTATTGTTTCCAGAGCCATTCTTGCCTGAAGCACAGTGCCATCCACGATGATTCCACGGAAGGGTCTGGTACACCGTTCCATCATTTCCATCAATAAATGCGTGAACACAGGCATTGTCATAGTCTGCCCTGTTCCAGTTATTAATGAAAACGGATGCCCTCGGCTGAGGACACCCTACACTGTGGAGCATAAGCCCCTTGACTGTAATTTTCTTTCCGGCTGTGTAGCACGGATTCTTTGTCAAAATACTCTTAACCAATTTCATTCTTCTCGTCCTCACTTTCTGCTTTATTGTGAAGCTGTGCCAATACTGCTTTCAGCTTTTCTGGGATTGGTAAGCCAAGATGCGCTGCATTCTCCAATAAAGACACACCTTCATTTGATAGGTAGAAGAAAATCACAGCAGTTCTTAACACAGCACCTGTTCCGATAACTTCTACATCCAGCAGATTGGCAATACCCACCAACATTAAAATGATTACTTTCCTGCAGATACCCTTGAATCCGACAGTGCTGGACAGCTTCTTATCAGAAACTGCGCACATCACGCCTGTGATGTAGTCCATTACCATAAAGACAATCAGTGCATATAAAAGGCCGTCATATCCTCCAAGGAAATAACCGAGCCATCCGCCAACTACGGTGAATACAAACTGAATACTGTTCCAAAATTCTTTCATTACGTTATTCCTCCATTTCTAAAAAAATTTGCAAAATAAAAGACAGACCCAAATCAGCCTGCCTGAATTACCTGTGTACATTACACAATTTGTTTCAAAATTATTGTTTGATTTATAAGTGGATTCTCCTTGCTATTTACACCTTTTAGAGTGATATATAACACTACCAAAAACGAAGCCAACGCAATTGGCTCAAGCAAAGGAGGCATTTACTTATGAAATCCAAAAACATGAAAGTCGCTTACTCGACTCGCTATCCACAAAACGGTGCGTGTACCGTTCCCAAGATTCAGATGGAAGGAAAATGGCTGGAAAACCTTGGATTCTTCGTTGGTTCTACAGTCATAGTTGAATACGAAGAAGGCTCCATCAGAATCCGTCCATTATCCGAAGAGGAACTGGTCATCAAAGAGCACGGTGAGTTGCAAGCACAGTTAAAGCACAAAGAAAAAGAACTGCGCTTGATGCAGACTTCCTATGAAAATCTTTCTAAAGTCGCAGAAGCTTCTGGCATTTACGGCAAACATTCCGTAAACAAGTCCAAATAAACCTGTCAGGCAGTGTCTGCCACAAAACCGAATACTATTCCGACTCTTCCGTCAGCGTATAGATAATCTTCATGGTCTTATCTGTAGTCTTTACCACCGCTGACGAAAGGTTGTTTATGGTGGCAAGATACGGTGTCAAGAGATACATCGTTCTGTACTCATTTCCGTAACTGCCTCCCCATCCCAAAAGGAAATGCTTGTACTGAAAAAGCGGTGTTGCCGCATGGTTCAGTCTTTCATTTCCCTTTGTTTTAATGACCGTATCGTCTGCAGTAATCTGGTAATCCGCCCCGATAATAAGGTCTCCAATCAGCGTCAGATACAATTCACAAGTTCCTGATTCACAAAGGGGCTTAGCTCCAGAAGTAAAACCGAATGAAATCAAGGTCACATCTGCCGAATTACTGACATTGATTTTATAGATTCCTTTCTTATTATAAGCTGGTACATACAGATACCCGTTTCGCATACAGCACCTGCAGATTCTTTCCGGATAACTGGAATCAGTTGCCCGCTCACCAACTGCCTGCAGATAAGTATTGGAAAGTGTCCACGAACCTTCTTCGATGGAATAGTCTTCTTTAGAAATCTTCACCCACACCATCGTTGCATCTCCAGATGAATTTTCCTCATTGGAAAATCCATACCAGTATCCGTCCTGTCCGTCCAGAAACTCTCCATATAAAGTGTAATCACCAAGAAATTTAAACGTAGATGTCGGAATCGCTTTTTCTTCCAGTACGGTATAAGTAGAATCATTAATTTTCTCGTTCAACCCAATACTGAAAATCGGAATTCGCACCTTTCGTACGATGACACTGGAATTCTCAAACGTAATAGAATAAAGCATATCATTTTCAAAATCCACTTCTACGGTTTCAAATAGCACCATCTGTTTTGCCAGCCCTAAAGTTCCAATATCTACTTCTTTTAACTGTAAGAATGTACTGGCATCTGCCACACTGCTGCCATAACCATTCTGCCCGCCAAGTGCACTGGTAAGAGCAAGCGCAGCAATCGTTCCATTTCCCTGACTGGCAGTAAACTCCCAGACAAACTTATATCCATTGTCTAGCACCTTACTCTCCGTCAGATTCAAACTTCCTCTTGCGGTATTCGCAGTAGAATTCACATTATTGGATGCGTAAGCTACCGGAAGGTTATCTGACTTCGCATAAATGTTATCTGCATTTTCCTCCAGTGCCTTTGGAAAAAGCAGAATGCCTCCGATCATATTCGGACAAATAGGAAGAAGATTATCCGTCCAGACAAGTCCGGTGGAGTAATCCTCTTCGCAATAAAAAATGGCCATTGGATTTAGACCTAAGATGTTATTTACTGCATTGGTGACCATATTCTCTTCCACATAAGTTTCCACCTCTGAGGTATTTACATCTGTCAATTCAATGACCGCTGTTCCTTTCAATTTCATAAGACCTCCTATTCTACAGTCACTGGTCTGCAGAAAGCGCCGATAGCACTTCTTCCCTGAACCTGATCTGTATAGCTTCTCTGTACATATTCAATGATTTGTGTTGCAACCGTATCTGTAATGCCCTTGGCATTCATACCACCGCCGATTACAAACCTTCCAATCTTTTCTTCGATTTCAATCTTTCCATCCCATGCTACAGCTGCTCCCATTGCCTGCCCGCTGATGGATGCAATGCAATCACCGATTCCAACTGTGCCGGTTCCATTCTCCATTCGCAGATATACGTTGAATGTATTGGTGATATTTGGAACAATGCTTTCAATCGGATAATATAAGGAAAGAATGTGCTTTCCACTATGCCACGTTTCCACGGGGCAATGAACCGTAACCACAGCATCATTCAACTCAAAGGTCACATAGCAAAGGACTTTTCCGTCTTCTGACCATGTAACTGGAAGTTCCACTTCTACTTCCAATGGACTTTCTATGGTCTCTCCAGTTTCTGCATTCTTTTCTGTAAGAGGAATTGAGATTGTTCCTTTGGCACTTTCGGTACGTTCTGTCCGTAATGCAACTGCATCCACAACTACCTGTCCAAAAAACTGAGCATGATTTTCTTCTGTTGTTGCAAACTCAATGCTAATAATTCTGGTATCTGTTTCACCCAAAGTATAAGCAGATGCATTCGTGAAGGTATGGATTCCAATCTTACCTGCATCTACCTGATTAAGCAGCCCAGAAATATTCTTATCATTCTTGGACTTTGCCTGTGCAAGTCTTGGATTTTTCCCAACACATTTCAGCGAATGTTTCCCGCCAATCCTGCACTGAGAATAAGTAATACATGTGATCTGTTCTTCATCTGCATGACCACCGCTGAACTTTAACACATCTCCGATATCCAAGGCCGGATTTCCAATGGTATCCGAATCAAATGGAACGTATTTGATCACAGAAATATCTGCTAAAATCTGCTCACACAATTCCTTTCTCGTATCATCTGTACCGAACTGCAAAAACGGATTCACGCCCAGATTCATGGTCAGTCCATCGTCTGTTTCCAAAGCATAATACTCTGCTGTCTGCGTCTTCATGTTCGTGGAACTAACTGCAGTGTATCTTGTAATAAAATCAGAAAAACTGCTTGAAAATCTCTGTTTATTGTTGATATTCATCACCGGTTCACTGCCGTATTTGCGAAGTTCCAGTTTTCCTTCACGGTTAATACAAAAGAAGCCTCCAAGTACCTGTCCAATGTAATAAAGAACATCTCGGTAGGTCTCAATATCGTTTTCAGAATAGATGGAAAGCACCGTAGATCCATTTTGCATCGCTTCCATCTCACGCTGCGTATGGGCAAGTTCTACACTGCATGCTTTACAGCATAACGCCACGATCTCATAAGCATTCCCTATCGTTTCTGTAACATTAAAATCCTTTTCAAATCGGAGCATGTAATCATATGCTTTAATCTCCAGACAACGGATACTTCGGTTCGCTTCACTGATCTCAAAGATTCCCATTGGAACAGTTTCGTACGCATCTCCCACCAGAAGATGGTAGAAGGGTTCAATCAGCGCATCTTCCAAAGTGTATCTGTCAATTTCGGAAAGCAGCGTGATTCCCATTTCCGCTGAATATACCGTACCAAGTTCCATCTCTGTACTTCCGCAGCACTGAGAAGAAACATATCCACTGCCTTTTACAATATCCTTTTCCGAAAACTCATGTACCACGCCTGCTTTCGTTGTGATCTTTCCTGTCCAATAGTATCTTCTTGTGTTCTCCTGCACCGCCTGCAGGAATGCTTCACTTACTGGGTACATTCAAACACCACCTTCTCTTAAAATTCCTTCAACGTAAAAGAAACTGTCCAAAGACCTTTATAAGAAGTGTCCTTTTCCAGTTTCGCTTTAAATCCTTCGATATACATTTCTGTACTTTTCATTTCCGCTGTTTCTGTATCAAAATACTCTACTGCCAGCTTATCCTCTTTAGAATACCCAGTCAGTGCTTTCAACCATTTGGCTGTCACTGAAAAAGCGACTGAAATATTCACAACACCCTGTCTTACTACATCTCTCTGCGTTGTTCCAGCCTCAGTCTCACCACTGCTGTCTGCTTCCACCGCTGACAAAGAAACTTCATACGAATCCGGCAGAGGAAGTGCCGTCCCATCAAATTTCAAATAATCAAAAAATGCCATCTTACCTTCCTCCGCTTCGTAAATTCATTCTCTGCTGGGCATTCACAATCACTTCATCCAGCATCGTCCCTCCAAGATAGATTGGGATCACGATATCTCCATTTGGATGATTCATCTGACCAAGTACATCTGTAATCGCACTGGCAATTCCGCTTAAACTCTCTGCAGTTCCTACTCTTCCAATATCCTCTGATGTGTTATAACCAGCCAATGCCATCTGCGGACTGATGACCATATCAGATGCCACACCTTCCACAGCCTTTGCCACCATGCTCTTACTCTGCTCAATTCCTTTTGCAAGACCACTCATAAAGTCAGGCATCCAACTTTCATAATCCGTAAGTGGACCTTCATCCGGTACAGAGAAATGCAAGAAGGAGCGGATGGTCGCCGCCACATTCATCACAGCATCCTTTACCTTTCCAATGCAACTTTTGATACCATTCACAATACCCTGAATGATATCTGCTCCCCACTGGAATGCAGATGATGCCAGGTTCTTCACAAAACTGACTGCATTGTTAAACCCTGTCTTTATCGTGTTCACAATACCAGATACAGTATTTTTGATACCACTCCACATGGAATTAAATGCACCAGATACTACGGATTTGATGGTATTCAGAACTATAGTAAACACCGTCTTTATCGTATTCCATACCGTTGTGATGACTGTCTTTATCGCATTCAGTACCGTAGTAATCACGGTCTTGATTGCATTGAATACAGTTGTTACAATCGCTTTATAAATATTGAAATAGGTAGTCACTATCGTACTAATCACATTCAGTACGGTAGCAAATATTGTTTTGATAGCTTCCCACAATACAGAAAAAAAGTTTTTAATCCCATTCCAAATGCTCTGAGCCGCATTGCTGATCGCTTCCCATGCAGAAACAAAGAAATCTTTAATGGCAGTCCATACTGCAATCGCAACATCCTTGATATTTTCCCACAGATTTATCCAGAACTGTCTGAACTCCTCATTGGTATTCCACAAATAAATAAAAGCCGCTACCAGTGCGGTAATGGCTGTAATAATCAGGAATATTGGATTTGCAAGCATTGTGGCATTGAGTGCTGCAAAAGCTGTCTTTACTGTATTGATAACACCAGCAAGTTTCGGAACGACTGTCATAATAGTTCCTACTGCACTGATCACTTTGCCAATGATGATCAGAAGCGGACCCGCGACGGCTACAATCGCACCGATTACAAGAACTGCTTTTTGTACGATTGGATTCATGTTTGTGAATGCATCCACTGCTGCCGTAATGCTCTCCACCAGACCAGTCAGAAACGGAATCACATACTCTGAAAGCTTGATTGCCAGAGATTCCAATGCTCCGCCAAGCTGCTCCACTTTGCTCTGCAGGTTATCCTGCATGACTGCTGCTGTTTCTCCGGCAACACCAGAACAGTTATTCATGGAAGCCGTCAGTGCATCATACTCTTCCTGCGTCAGGTTCAAGAGAGAAATCAGGCCGGACATACCTTCTTTTCCTGCAAGTGCAGTCGCATAATAAGCTTTCTGATCATCTGTCAGACCATTAAAACTTGTTCTCATGGTTGTGATGATTTCATCCAGCGATTTGAAAGAACCATCACTATTCGTAATACTGATACTTAAATCATCCATCGCAGAGGCAACTGTACTAGACGGTTTCGCCATATTGGCAAGTACCGTTCTAAGAGAAGTTCCTGCCTGAGAACCTTTGATACCTGCCATTGACATAGCAGATAAGGCGGTTGTTACATCTTCGATGGAAAGTCCCATTGACTGAGCCAGTGGTGCCACATATTTATACGATTCCCCAAGGTCTGATACACCAATAGTTCCGGAGTTCGCAGCCTGAGTCATCAAGTCTGCTACCCTTGCAGAATCTTTTGCAGACAAGCCAAATCCTGTGATTGCATCGGCTACAATGGTTGCTACCGAACCAAGACTCTCTCCTGATGCAGCAGTCGCATCCAGAACGCCTGCCATTCCATCAATAATCTGTGTTGTAGACCATCCGGCTTTTGCCATTTCGGTCATGGCTTCTGCTACTTCTCCAGATGAAAAAGCTGTTGTTGCTCCAAGATCAATGGCCGTCTCACGAAGCTTTTCAAACTCTGCTCCTGTCGCACCAGTAATCGCCTGTACTCCGGACATGGCTTTTTCAAAGTCCGTTGCCACCTTAAGACCAGCAACTCCAACACCAGTGACTGCTGCCGAAACTGGAAGGAGTGTCTTTCCGACACTTTCAATCTTTCCTCCAACTTCCTGGAACTTTGTCCCTGTAGCTGAAATCTTCTGCAAAGCAACCGCAGATTCACCTGCCTGTTTTTCCAACGCTTCAAGAGACTGTTCCGTTGCAATAATTTCTCTCTGTAAACCATCATACTGTTCCTGAGTAATCGTCCCCTGCTCCAGTGCTGCATTTGCCTGTTCACTGGCAACCTTCAGTGCCTCTAACTTCTCTTTTGTCTCCTGCACTTCATTATTTAGAAGTCTTTGTTTCTGGGACAACAGTTCTGTATTCGAAGGATCTAGTTTCAGCAGTTTCTCCACATCTCGAAGCTGAGATTGTGTGTTCCTAATTTCTGAATTCACACCCTTTAGGGCTGTTGTCAATTTCGTTGTATCACCACCAATTTCAACAGTAATTCCTTGTATTCTGCTTGCCATCTAAATCCTCACCTCCTGTTTTTGTGCAAAATAAAAGCCCGAATTTCTCCGAGCATTAAAAACACCTGCCATTTCTGACAGATGTCACCACAACAACCTTATTTATTATGTCCACATATATTTCATTTTAGATTAATTACGGATTTTCTGTTTTTAATCTTAGATTTACGTTTAGTTTGGTCTGCTATTCAAGATTAAAAACGGATTTCACGTTTTTAATCTTGAAATTTACGTCTTTTCTTGTATTTCTCTAGGATTAATTACGTCTTTTCCGTTTTTAATCCTAAAACCTATCAAAATCCTCCTGTGTAGCCAATGTCGCATACTTGCAATCATCATTTCTACTCTCAGCATACATATCGTTAATCAGACCTATCGAAAGCAGTTCCAAATCTGCCATCGATAAGCCCAACTGCACACATCTTAGTAAAAACAACGGCGTTGTCATTTCACGCTCTGTCGGACGAAGTTTTTTTTAGCCTCCACATCCGTCTGTACATTTAATCCCCAGAGTTCAATGAGTTGTGGAAGCACCTGATAAATGGAAAATGTATTGAATCCATCCAGCCACTCTTCCGGTGTATTCGGAATACTCGCATCTGCATGTTTCGCCATAACAAAAGCAATATTTTCAAACATCTCCAAGGAAAACATGTCCAGATTGGAACTTTCCTCACTGTTGTTTCCAATGGATTTTTCCAGTGCTTTCAGATCCTTATAAATATCCCTCTGGAACTTCATGCGGTAAATTCTCGGAATGGCAGCAGATGCCTTGAACGCCACCTGCTTGCCATCAATTTTAATGTTTTTAATCATGCTCATTATGCCACACCTTCACTTTCGTCAGTTTCTGTTACTGTCGGCATGTACACCGCTTTATACCAGTCATTGTAAACCGTTGTATCTGTTGTATTTCCCGTCTTCGCTTTTACAAAACCACTGGAAAGAGGTGTTGCTTTGATTGTAAGTGTCTCTGTCTGTACTTCACGGCTCTCCTCATTGGTCTTGCCTTCGATACCAGGACGGGATGCAGCACAATTGTAAAGCACATGACGGATATGTCTCTGGTCACCATCAAACTCAAACAGCAATGCAAAGGAAGCAAGTTCTACCTGCGAATTTTCAATAAGCACACCGTTATCATCCAGTTCCTCTCTTAACACCTCTGTTCTAAAATTCTCCGGAATCAATGCAAGCTCCAGATCTCCATCGTAGCCCATGTTGTTATTGATAACATAGTAGGCAATACCGTCTGCATAGAAGTTCTCTGGTTCACCATTTGCATCCAGAGAAATAGATACAGAACCCGGAATCGCAGTTGGTGTTCCGTAAGAAACTGTGCCATCCTCTGCAATCGTAAGCAGCGCATAATGCGCATTTTTCAGATTATATTTTACTTTATTATTCTTATCTGCCATCGTTTAAACCTCCATTTCTGCACAAAAAGATTTACTGGATCTTTTTACTGCATACCTAAGTAGAATGTATAAAGGACTTCATAGAGTTTTTCACTCTCAATCCACACTTCGGATTTGTTATAGAATATTTCATGTTCATCCAGAACATCTTCCACCTGCTGTTCCACTGCCAAATCCTTCAAATCAGTGTACAGTTCTATATGAACCTCATTTATCTTGTGATAAACCTTACCATCTGCTGAGAAGTTGTTGCTTCCTGGAAGCAGATAACAGATAAACGGAGGCTCCACCGCTTCTCCTTCCGCAAAATGATGGTATGCAAAAGGAATCTGCATCTCATTTAACATCAGCAATAATTCTTCCATTCCATCATCCTTTCAAAGCCTGTTTGATCTCTTCTTTCAATTGTTCGATACCTTTCTGCTCCGCTGGTGAAATATGAACTACTCCGTCATACCTTCCACCATTCCGGAGTGCATGACCATGTTCCAAAAGATGCGCTAACTGATACCGGTTCTTAGAGTGAACCACCATCGTCAGTGTCTGGGATGTTTCCCTGACCTTTTTGGCTGTCCAGCTCTTTGCATACTTTCCAGTATCTGAAGGAGCATTTGCTTTAATTTCCTTACGAACTGTGGCACTTGCATTTTTTACTGCCTCTTTCATATCTTCCGCAGCAAACTCTGCATATTCATTCAGCCCCTTCATAATTACATCTGCCATTTCATTAATGTTTACCACATTAGAAGCCATAACTATCGCCTCGCCTTCTGGCACTTCATCTTGATGGATTTCTTCTTATAATTCATATGGTCAACCACACGAATGTTATAAATCTCATCATGGAATATGATTCGGTATCCTGTGGAGTGTACCAGTGAGACCGATTTGCACCATCTGACAGTAAAAGTAATATCTGTATCCTCTACAGTTATGCCTGCTGTATTTGTCTCCGAACCACTTTCTCCACTGATAGTTGCATAACAGGAAAAATAATCTTCCCAGGTATTTTTTCGATTTCCTATCTCATCAGTTATAACCACAGCTTTCTGAATCAGAATTTTTTCATTCAGCAATGCCACCTTCATCAGAATCCCTCCTGCCTGCAGCCAAACAACAGGGAACGTAAAGATAATGTCAGAGCATGATGATCAGCGTCTTCTCTGTGTTCATACAGATATGCAACTGCATACATAACTGCAATCCTTGCAGCCGGTTCTTCCTCAAATACATCCTCATCCTCTGTTCTTGCCACATCCATACAAATCTTCTGGGAAGACTCCATGATGTTTCGAAGCAAGGTATCGTCATCATCATGATCCACGCGAAGATAATTTTTTATTTCACTCAGTGTCACTACCATGCTCCCACCTCCATAGAAATAAGGTGCCAGGAACTATACTGACACCCCGGAATCTTATATTACTTAAGCACCCATTTTAAGAATCTGCACTGCTTCGGCAAGCACCAACTTACCATCCACGCGTTCCTTAGCAACAAAGCCGACCATACCGTTTCCGGCAAAAAGTTCCTTAAGTTCTGCAAAAGAACGCACTCCACGGTCACCAATGTTGTAGTAGCTGAAATCACCAAAGGCGATTACAGGCTTACCTGCAGCAATGGTAGGAACATAAGCAGAAGTCATTACCTCATATCCAAAGAGTCTGTCCGGTTCCCCAGCCTGTAAAGAAGGCTGCCATAAATACTGACCGTTTTCATCTTTGAGCATGCGAAGTGCCGCAATCGTCGCATCATTCATAATGAACTTCGCTTTCTTGCGGTAAGGACGCTTAAGCGCATACACAAGATTGATGATTTCATCTGCTGTAATCTCTGTTGCACTTGCAGCAGTCACACCAATCTCTCCTCCGCCTTCTTCTGCAAAAATACCAAGAGGTTTGCCGATACCGTCACCATTGAGGAATGCATCCTCTTCTGCATTTGCCAATGCTTTGGAGAACTGACGGAGTAAGTAATTCTCTAAGCCAAATGCATTGTCATAAAGCAACTCTTCTGTAACCTTCACAGCCACATGGAGCTTATGAGCATCGAGATTGATCTGGTCGAACTTCGCATCACCAAAGGTTAATGCCTCACCTTCGTCAATCCATGCTGCAGCCGGCTTAGAACCCGCAATGTTAATCTTGCGTTCTCCACTGGTTGTAAT
>JAGAQG010000038.1 GCA_017622875.1 Lachnospiraceae bacterium | reverse complement strand
GAGGACTGAAAATCCTCGTGTCGCTGGTTCGATTCCGGCTCTGGGCATGTGTTTTGTAAGAGCACAATATGGAGCATTAGCTCAGTCGGTAGAGCACTTGACTTTTAATCAAGTTGTCCGGGGTTCGAATCCCCGATGCTTCACTGTTAAGACCCTTGATTTTCAAGGGTTTTTTCATTTTTACCCCAAAAGATTTGTTTACTTTTGTTTACTCTTAATTTTGTACAAGTATTCTTTTATCTAATATTTCTTTTGCAATCGCAAGATTAGCACCCGTGTAATAATTTTCCTTTGCTACCTGTGGTGAGTTGCCAAAAAGGGCAGATGCTAAAACAACATTTCCGTTTGTTGAATTTACAACCTCTGTGATAGCATTCCTACGGAACGAATGAGGCCCTTTTATTTCGCCTTTGATGATTTCTATACCTAATGTCTTACAAATGCCCTGATAGACCTTATACACAGCATTATTTGTGATACAACCGTTTGGTGTGTCAGCAGGAAATAAAAATTGACTATCAGGATAATATTTTTCATGCATTGCTTTTAATCTTATCAAAAATTCCTGTAAATCATTTGTGATAGGAAAAAATCGTTCTTTGTGATTTTTGGTGTGTTCAACTATCACATACCCATTTCCACTGGTAAGCTGTTCTTTTGTTATACTGACATAGGTATCTTTTATATCTGCATTCCAACATAAAGGTGGGATTTCTCCACGTCTTAACCCCATAATCATTTGCAGTTCCAAAGCCCAGTAAGTGCTGAATTTTGGTTGAGCTTTTTGCTTTTTATGAAGTTCTTTCAGGATATCAGAAAATTCTTTTGCTGAATGAACTCTTTTATGAGTTGGAGTATCAGGAATCAGCATATCATTGAATTTTTTGAATATAATGCGTTGATACACATTATCTGAAATCCAGTATTCTGAAAAAGCCAAATCAAAAACAGATTTTAAGATTCCACGCATAGAAAGAAATGCTTTTTTCTTTAAATCGTATTTTCGTAGATTTTCCAAGCAGATATTTTCAACATCGTTTTTTGTGATTTTGTTAATAGGCATATTTTCAAAATCTGTGCCGGCAAAATATCTGCGGTATTCTGAATCTGTTTTCAGGGCTGTATTTTTAGCACTAATCATTTTTTCAGGAGTTTTGATATATTGCAGTTTTTTATTTTGTGCAATTTCAAAGACTTCCTTAAATGTTTTAGCTTCATCATCCTGCTCCTGTAATTGTTCATGGGTTAATTCCAAGTGATAATGTTCCAATAGAAATTTTTCAAGGTCTAATTTATTTTTTCGGGCTATAGGTCTCCTTCCGTTTACTTTGGTATTGTCTGCGATTGTTGTGTGCCATCTGTTGTCTGATTCTGAATAGAACACAGAATAAGGATGGACTTCTTTTAAAATCTTTAGCATGATATCCTCCTGTGACAAGGACATCACATCGTCTAAAGATATTATATCACAGGTCAGGTAAAATTGTAATGTTTCTTTCGAAAATTTGTTCGGTTTTGTATTCAAAAAAATTTCGGGAAATCCTTAAGAGGGTTTCTTTTACAATATGGGTTACTTTATTTTAATAGGGATTTCGTTACCCCTTATTTATTTATTTTTTAAGCGGTCATAGCTGACCTTATTTTTATATAGGTATTATTTCGCCTTTTCTAACAGCACTTCTGATAATAGGAACAACGTATTCTTTTGTTCCTTCTTCTCTCCATGATTTTGGAGGTGTATAAGTCGATAGTTCTCGGATATCAAATTTTACTATTTCATCTTGCCACTTTGGGAAATCTTCACATTCACGAATCATTTTATATAAAGTGTCCTCATAGATAACTGAATACCAGTATAAATATGGATGGTCATTATCTTTTAATACTGGATGAATACCATAAGATTGCTTATGATGTTGTCCTTGCCACATAGGCGGACATAGTCTGTCAAGGGAATCAACATCTAAATATCCATAATAATCTGAAGGTATTAAAGAATGGCATTTGGTTGTATTATGAATAAAAATTCCTTCAATAAAATCAATGATTTTTTTTGAAACTGGAATGTTATCTTTTCCCAAAATAAACACACCGCCCAAGGAAAACATGTTTGTATCTAAACAAGTGAATCCTTCTATAGAAACTCCTGCTCCGAGAGCATAAGTGTATGTGGCACGATAATTTTTTTTACCAAATAAAATATCAACAGTGCCGTATATTTGGTTACCTTCAATGGCACTGACTGTTAAGCCTGAAAGAAATAAATCTTCCATAATTAAGAACCTCCTTGTTAATAATTCTATTTTCATTATTTCATATATTTGGCTACACTAAGTATAAAGTTGGAGCAGATGGGGCTGTGATGCCCCAAAAACTCCTGATAGGTTAGTTCAAAAGTGCAAGAACTGTTGGATTGACAAAGGGAAGTTTTTTGACTTCTTCAAGGGTTAAATCTGTGAAATTTTTGATTTTACCAATAGGGGGCTGTGCATATAACACCTGATATTTTCCGTTTGCCTGTTTTGTAATTGTTGGATTTCCAGTAATAAAATTAAAATTCATTTTTTTATTCTCCTTTTGTGTTTTATATATGTATTATTTCACATAATTTTCTACACTAAGTGTAAATCGTAGTATAACCGTATCAGTCAGTCGCACGTAAGGGGTTAAAATACACCCCCTAAGTGCTTTGTGACAGCTTAGACGCTAAGCGTTGGGTAAACAAGAAAAAATCAATCAAATGGCACATCGTCAGTTACTGGCTGAAAATCTTCATTTCGTTTAAGATAAGATTGAATGGAATCATATTCTATGTATTTACCTAAATCATAGTAGACTTTTGCATATCCATTGAATCGACGAATCCATGCCTGATAAGTTGATTTCTGGTCAGGGTCTTTTTGGATTTCTGAATATTGCTGTTCAAAATCCCAGTTTGAGACTATGTATATTGTAGAAGCACAGCATACTCTGGGAGAGTAACGTGCAGGTAGGTTTACAGGATAGATGTCTAAAAAATTAAGCATATCTTGCAGGCGGAGCGAGGAACGAAATTCTTCAAAAACAATGACGGGTTCTAACTGGTAAGAATCAAAGGGGTGCTGATAGTCTGTCACTCGGTAAACATTGGAATCTCCATGTGTATCAAGAATATCTCTTGATTTTCCAGTGCCTGTTTTACCTGTGATGTAATGCACTTTTAAATCTAACCGTCTTGTGCCTTTGAATTTGTCAACGAGATAGTCATGCCTTAGCTTGTTGATTTTATCAACATGTTTTATGGCGGTTTCTCCACAGATTTCTAAAATCTCTGCATTGGATTTTCCCTCTTTGACTAAATCATACATTGCGATAAGGTCTGTTCTGCGCCCTTGCTGTGAGAAAGGAAGTGTGCCCCATTCTTCCTGTGTTTCGGGAAGTTTCTGTTCTGCTTTCATATCATCAGCCCATTTACCAAGTTTGAAGATATAATCACGATTTGCCTGTGCTGACCCCATGGAAGTTTCAATGTGTAAATCTGATCCCTCGAATTTGTTTTTAAGTGTTGAAAATTTTACTGGATTTCTACAGTGAAAATATAAATGCGTATGAAGTTTTTTTGTTTCACATCCTATTTCATCTGCGATGCAAAAATAGGTTAAGGTAGGAAAAGATGCAAGGATATTTTTGATTTTTTCATGCGTAAATCCTGTATCTTCAATGTTGTGCAGGCAGATGGAATAGGCTCTTGATTGTGTATCCTTTTTTTGTTTCTTTAATTCTTCTGACATAAAAACTGCTCCTCCTCTAATGATAGAATCATCATACATGGTGGAGCAGTACACTTAGTGTAAATTAAAGTGTGATTTTTATATCTACAAAAATTTTCTTTGCAGGACTATTATCTGTAATATTATAGATGGTTGGGTTGCACAGAATGTAAAAATAATCAAGTTGTAATACTTCTAAAGGATTATGATATAGAGTATCCTGTACATAACGTGCAAGGTCTTGTGATAGTTTTTTATGTAACTGTTTTTTATCCCATTGAGGAATAGGAATATCGCAGTTTTTATCAATGGAATAACGCAGTAACCATATATTATCGTAATATTTGTAATCTTCTAATCTTAGATTTGAAGGCTCATAGATTTTTTCTAAAAAATCATATTTATGACAATAGAAAGCAGGAGCAAGCTGCTTTGCTAAAATTATCATGATTTGTTGTGCTGTCTGTATCTCATTTTGTTTCATTTGCATCTGCATTTGAAGTTGTTGTTGCTTTTGTTTTTCTAATACTTTTTTATTATAATTTTCGTATGCATCACTTAAGTATTTTTCAGCATTTGCAAGTGCGATTTTTGAAAAACTAAGACTTTCACTGAAAAATTTTTTTATTATAGTTTTTTTGTTTTCCATATAGAATACTCCTAATAAATGATTTCAAAATCATCGGCTGTGCCGGTGTAGATTGTTTTTTGTTCTTTAGTCCGTTTGTTGGTATGCTGATACGTCCATATTTTCAAATTTTTAAAACGAACTCCTGCAACATCATTTTTTAATAGCTCATTTTTTAAATCTGTTGCCTTTAAATTTCCTATAGATACAGGAACTTTAATCAGCATAGTGTCAGCAGAATTTTTTATAGATATTTTTAGACCAAATGATGTTGGAACTGCGTTCCAGTCATAGGATTTTGCGTAGAATCTGAATGAAACGCAGATTCCTATGTCATTTCCTGTGGGGGATAAATCTTTCATTAAAAATTCCATGATTTTAACCTCGATGAATATGCTTGATAACAGGGGGAGAAAATAACTCCCCCAAAAAAGTAGGTTGATGAACTGTTTTTATAGTTCAATATCTTCATCAATGTCCCATTCTTTGACATGGATTTCAAAATCATCTGCTTTTGCAGATACTCCTGAAAGTACGGAACCATCGTTTGCTTTCATAGCATATGGAGTGAGTTTTAAACCTTTAAAACTGATTTCTACAAGTTCATCATTTTCGAGATGATTTTTGAGTTTAGCGATTTTTTCAGCTACATCAAGTGGAAATTTTACTTTAAGCACATCACCACGGTATGCAGCACAATCAACGGTGTAATTGCTGATTTCGTTGGAATATGTACCATCTTCTTGGCGAGTTTTGATAGTTCCAACGTTGGTTACTTCCATTGTTTTGGAATTAGTTGTTCTTGCAACATTCGCAAGAGTTAATCTGACATTTCTTAATTTCATAATAATGTCCTCCTTAAAAATTTTTTGGAGCTTTAAAAGCTCATTTTCATGTTACACTTTTACAATAACAGCTCATCTTATACACTTAGTGTAAAAATAGAAAATTTGTAAAGTGCAGTTCTCTGTCACATATTCATCGTAACAAATGGTTTCATAAACTTAGTGTAAATAAGAAAGTTTAAAAGAATGGTTTTCCTATTACAGTTTTAGGATAGCAAATGACTAAATAAACAAAGTTTTTTTAAAAAGAAAACAGGGTGCTTTTGACACCCTGTTGGAATTGAGATTAAATTGTTATTACACTTTATAAGCGTATTTTTTTACTCTGCTATAAAAGCAATCGATAAGATATTTTTTCTGAACTTCTGCTTTTGATTTTCCATTAAAATAATAATCTGAAATCATGCACTTATCTTCATCAGCCATATCAACAGATTCGAACCAATCTTTTAGTTCAACAATGAGGGCTTTTCTAGCAGTTTCGATTTCTTTGATTTTTTCATCGATTTTTGGAATGGACTGTAATTTTTTTAATCCTGCGTTAGTTAAGGCATCGCCTTTTTGTGCTTCTTTTTTTAGTTTTTTCCATGTTTTCTGTTCCTGTTCTAAATTTTTTACATACTGCAATTTACTATAAATCAATTTTTTTTACAGGAGTGTGTACACTTGCCCTAGCTAGACTCGTTTTCTCCTTTTTATTTATTTAAGTTTGCGCATCACTTATTGTGATTGTATTGTCGCATATTTAGGGGGGTTTAAATTTAGGCATCGATTCATTGGGGAAAATTCTCCCAAAAAGATGCTTTTTGATAAGTTTTTGAACGAATTTTGAAAAATATGGTACAATGTTTAAGAATTAAATAAAAATATTAAGGGGTAATCGGAATGAAAATACATTTAACAAAATACAGATATGCACAGATAGAACAAATCGAAAAAAATATAGGTATAGATAAAAAAACTATTGTAAGTTTTGCTATATACAATGGTATTTGTGCGATAGAGAACGAGTTTTATCCAAAATTCAGAAGCTTAGAAAAAAATGTGAATCGGGAAGAAAAAATTGAAGTAGAAGTAAGTCGTACCCTGAATGAGAAAATCAAAAAAATTCACGCTGATTTAAATGAGAAAATTATAGAATTAAATATTGCTATTGCTGAACTAAATAGAAAAATTTCTATCAGGAATGAAAAAATTAAGAATGAAGAAAAAAAACGGGAGAAAATAGAAGAATTAAGCAAAATATCAAGAAAAAGAATGATTGAAAAATTAGTAGATATAGAGATTGAAAAAATAGCAACACTATGGAATATTTCAGATGAGGAAGATTATGAAAATCTATATATCAAAATTAAAATCCCTAAAAAAGTAAAAGATGGTGTGGAACAATTACAAAAAGAAATGAGTTTAAATAGAAATAGTATACAGCAATATATTTTTTTAAATGGATATCAAGACATAATAAACAATATACCTGCTCCTTATTTAAGAAATGATGATGAATTAAAATATTATATAGATAATTTAGACATTCCACTAATCAAAGGGTGGAGTTTGGCTGAATATATTCTGAAATATAAATATAAAAAGAATTTTAGTTTGTTAGATACATAAGATACATAAGATTGGAGAGGTGTATCTGATTGATAAGGATAGAAAGTCAGGAAAATCAAGGGGTTCAGATAGTAAGATACAAGATACGTAAGTACGAGGCAATGCTAGCTCGTACTACCCCCTTCGGGGGAATGTGCCATAAGGCACTGCGGACTTCCGCTCCGTGGCACAGCCTCCGCCTCCGCTTCTGCTTTAGCCTCGTTCACTTGTCCGCTTTGGTGCTGTTTGGCACATTTGAAAGGTTGGAGGGGATATATCCCCTTTGCCTCCGCTTTAGTTGTTTCTATTGTTGATCTAGCTGATTGTATTAAATACCAAATAACTCTTTGGCTGCTTCATCTCCAAGAATTTGCCTTATTTCTTCCTCGGATACGATATCTCCTCCAGCTTCATTTTTTCTTCTACTTTCCTCTCTGACTGCTTCTGTTGCCTCAGCGTATTCATATGGATCATAGTAAACTATTCCAGTTACTGTATCATATTTTACGTAATCTTTACCTTTTAGCTCTGCCTGTGCATAATAGTATTTGTCTTCACCCGGACTTGCTGTTTCGAGGGTTTTTTCTGCTTCTGCATCTGTCATTCTTCTCCAACTACCATCTGGCTTGCCTACTACTTCTGTATAGGTTACTCCATATGCATCTGTCCAACTACCTTCTTTGGTGATGGTTTCATATGCATCAAGGGCTTCTTTTTGAGCATCTGTGGTTGCTTCTGCATTTAATTTGTCTAACTCTTCCTGGGTTAAGGATGTTCCATCTACAAGGTCTGCTTTTTCAATTGTTCCTTGAGCATCATCTACTGTTGTGGAATCGCCTCGGTTGATTACTGAACCCTCGTTTAAACCATCCTGTTGGTCTGTGGAATAACCATCTCTTTTTGCGATTGCTTCGTATGCTTTGAGGATGAGGTCGATGGCTTCGGATTTTGTTATTGCTTCATCAAGTTCCTTGTCAAAAGATTCATTGGATAAATTTTCTTCTCCAAGAGTTTGCAAAACTTCATTTAAAGTAATTGCTTCTGAAACTGGAATTTCTGAATCTGTTACACTGTCTAAATCAATATTTGGTTTTTCTGCATTTTCAATAAATAATTCAGGTGTTTCAGCATAGATGTTTTTTGCGTTTTCGTATAAAGTTGTAAACTGTTCACTTGTAATTGCGGTCACAGTTTCTTCTTTTTTGCCACAGCCTGCAAATAATAGGGCAGTAACTAAAATCAATGATAAAATAGTTGTTAAGTATTTTGTAGTTTTCATGTTGTATTCTCCTTTTGTCAGAGGCATCTAAAGTGATGCCCCTGTAATTGATTTGTTTTAATTTTATTCCATAAAGTTTTTAAGTTCAACACATTGTTTATATTTTTCTATTGTACCAAGTAAATCTTTTATGTCATTTTCAGAAATACTATAGAGGCTGTTCTTTAAAGTATGTAAAAATGCAAGTTCAAAATTTACTGTATCATCATTTGCATCGTACATGGAAAGCATACCTAAATGAATGATTTCTAATAACCCTAAAAGGCATTTTATATTGGTGTCCAGTGCATTAATTTTCTCTTCAATAATTGTAAGATTATTTTTATTCATCAGGCAGACCTCCTAAAATAAGTTGTGACAGCAATCAAATGCATGATACATAAAATGGTTGACTTCTAAAGAAATATCATTTAGTATGATACATATTACTATTAGAGTAACTGCAATGATAAATAAGAATAGAAGTTTTAAAATGGAAAAAATCCATATATACTTTAATAATTCTTTAATTTCATAGTCTGTAAATTCATTTGTAATGATATCGTTCATCGTAAAATCTCCTTATAAAATTTGTTTACTTTTGTTTACTTTTGGGATGTTTACGATGTGAAATCCTTGAATTTACTGCATTTTTTTAGTGTTTGCTCGGTTCGAATCCCCGATGCTTCATTATATGAAATCATGAGAAGTCTTAAAATTGAGACTTCTCTTTTTTTATGTTAATTGCAGCTTGATTGACAAGAACCTTAAGGTGGATTCCCTTCTGCAGGACTCTTGTTTTCTGTCTGTAATTTGGGTATACTTTTGTTAATGAAATAACGAAAGAGACTGGTAAAATGAAACACGTAATTATCGGCACTGCAGGACATGTAGATCATGGAAAGACCTGCCTGATCAAAGCACTTACAGGAATTGATACAGACAGATTAAAAGAGGAGAAAAAGAGAGGTATTACCATTGAGCTGGGCTTTGCCTATCTGGATCTGGCAAATGGACAGCGTGTGGGAATCGTAGATGTTCCGGGGCATGAAAAATTTGTACGAAACATGCTGGCTGGAGCTGGCGGCATGGATTTATGTATGCTGGTAGTGGCAGCAGACGAAGGCATCATGCCACAGACGGTGGAGCATCTGGATATTCTGTCGATTCTTGGCATAAAAAAGGGTGTGATTGTAATTACAAAAACAGATCTTGTGGAACCAGAATTTGTGGATTTGGTTGCTGAGGATGTGGCAGAGCTGGTAGAAGGAACCTTTTTGGAAAATGCGCCCATAGTGCCAGTATCAGTTTATAAAGAAGAGGGCTTAGAACAGTTAAAACAGGTACTGACAGAACTGTGTGTTTCCCTCCCGGAACGAAGCGAGGCAGGGTATTTTAGATTACCGATTGACCGTGTATTTACATTGAAGGGCTTTGGAACCATTGTTACAGGGACTTTGATGGAAGGAAAGTTAAAAAAAGACCAGAACATTGTACTTTATCCGGAAAATGAGCCGGTAAAGGTCAGAAGCCTGCAGGTACACTCTAAGGATGCTGAAGCTGCATGGGCAGGTCAGAGAGTGGCAGTGAATGTGCCTGATCGAAAAAAAGAAGAAATCCTTCGGGGAGATGTGCTGGCAACTGCAGATAGTTTATATCCAACCATGATGGTGGATGTAAAGCTGGAGGTATTAAAGCATACAGAGCGTACCATTAAACATGGAAGCAGGGTACATATTTATCACGGAACAAAGGAACTGCTGGGAAAAGTTTCTTTGATGAATTGTGATGAATTGAAGGCAGGGGACAGCGGTTATGCGCAGCTTCGTCTGGAAGAAAAGACGGTGGTACGAAAGGGAGATCATTTTGTTCTTCGATTCTATTCTCCGGTGGAGACTATTGGCGGAGGTGTTGTTTTGGATGCCTGCCCGAAAAAACATCGTAAAAATGATAGGAAGGCATATAAAGCCTTTGAAATTAAGGAAAATGGAACAGAAGAGCAGAAGATAGAGCTGGCATATAGGGAGCATCAGGGAAAATTTTATTCTTTAAAGGTTCTGATGAATAAAAGTGCCTTTGACCGCAGTCAGGTAAGAAATATAGTGAAAAAGCTGGCAGAAACAGGGAAGCTGATTCCATTGTCTGATGAGATTTACATTCATGAAGAAGAAATGAAGCTGTACGAAAAGAGAGTAGTACAGTTTTTAGATCAATTCCATAAGGAATATCCTTTAAAAGAGGGAATGGGTCTTGAAGAGGCCAGAAATAAACTGGAGATTCAGGAAAATGTAAAAATTACAGATACGATTCTTGACATTTTGAAGAAAAACAGGGTCATTAAAGAAGAAAATGGCACGATTAGCAGATACCGCTTTCAAGTTGTGGTAAAAGAGGATGAGGATGCCATGATTCGGGAGATTACGGAACAGTATCTGAATTTTGGATTTGCACCGCTGACGACAGATTTCTATTTGAAAGAGCATCAAAAACAGAGAAAATTTAAAGCGGTGTTTACTTCTCTTTTAAATAAAAAGATTTTAATTCGCCTGGATGAGCAGTATTGTATTCATAGAGAATATTATGAAAAAGCAAAAGAAGCTTTTAAGGAGATGGCTGCAAAGAGTGAGGTAATTGTACTGGGAAATTATAGAGATTACCTGGAATGTTCCCGTAAGGTGGCAGTGGCACTTTTGGAGCATTTTGATAAGAATGGATTTACAAGAAAAACGGAGGAAGGAAGAGTCCTGAAATAGAATGAGTACAAAGGAACTTTTTAGAAAATTACCGAAGGTAGATGTGCTGCTGGGAGATGAAAAAATTCGGAAGCTGTGTGAAGAATATGGACGTGGTTTTGTGGTGGACTGTATCAGACAGGAGTTAGAGAGAATGCGTGGGCTCATTGCATCGGAGGATGTGGTTCAGCTTGAAGAATGTCTGAAGAATTTCCCGGGTCTTGTAGAAAAAAAGATTCTGAAAGAAATTGAATATCCGCTGAAAAAGGTGTGCAATGCGACGGGAATTATTTTGCATACCAATTTAGGACGTGCACCTCTTGGAAAGATTCATTTAGATGCGGCAGCACAGGCAATGTGCAGTTATTCAAATCTGGAGTATGATCTGGAAACTGGAAAGCGTGGAAAACGTTGGACTCATTATGCAGATGTCATCTCTAAAATTGTAGGGACAGAGGGAGCGATTGCAGTAAATAATAATGCGGCTTCTCTGACTTTGATCTTTGGTGCACTGGCAAAGGGAAAAGAAGTCGTTGTATCTCGTGGGGAATCTATTGAAATCGGCGGAAAATTTCGTATTCCTGAGGTGGTGGAGCAAAGCGGCGCGAAGCTGAAAGAAGTTGGAACCACCAATAGAACCCGCATTTCAGACTATGAAAATGCAATTAATGAAAATACAGGGGCACTTTTAAAGGTACATACAAGTAACTATAGGGTGGTAGGTTTTACCGAGGAAGCGTCTTTAGAAGAGATTGCGCAGTTGGGTAAAAAATATAATCTTCCGGTAATTATGGACTTAGGAAGTGGTGTGCTCATTAATCTGGAAAAATACGGACTGGCACATGAACCGACGGTGCAGGAACAGGTGAAAAAGGGTGCTAATCTGGTATGTTTTTCGGGAGATAAGCTGCTTGGCGGACCTCAGGCTGGAATCATTGTCGGTAAAAAGGAGATTATTCAGAAACTGGAGCATTATCCGCTGATGAGGGCAATTCGATTGGATAAGTGCGCGATTGCGGCATTGACCGCGACGTTCAGGGAATATCTGGATGAGGAGCGGGCAGTAAAGAATATTCCTGTACTGCATATGATTGCAAGACCTTTGGAGGAATTAAAGGCGCAGGCGGAAGCACTGCATGCAGGGCTGTCAGAATGCGCCGGAATGGCGGAGATTCTGGTGGAAGAGAGCAATTCCATGGTAGGCGGAGGTTCTCTGCCGGGAGAGAAATTGCCAAGTTATGCAGTGACGATCAGACTGAAAGATAGTTCCTGTGAAGAGTTGGCGGAAAAAATGAGACATTTTTCGACACCAGTCATTGCACATATCAAAAATGATAAAGTGTGGCTTGATATGAGAACTGTGATGCCGGAGGATTTAGTTGATTTAATAGATCATATAAGAGAACTTTTTACAAATAACAGTATTTAATCTTTCTGTATTTTGATAAAAAGTGTGTTTCATATATTGTAATAAGAACGGTATAAGAGGAAATCAAACTGTGGAAAAAGAAAAAATAGTAATTCACAGAATTCATGGAAATACAACATTTGAAAAAAATGATGAAGTAGCGGTAGAACAGCAGATTTCTATACCGCTTAGTGATGGAACAGAAATTCCTGTGACTTGTACACCGACCAATTTAGAAGAGATGATATTGGCAAGAAAATTTCTTGCCGGAGATTTTTGTACAAAGGAATTAATCCAGTATCAGCGGACAATGCAGGACGCAAAAAGACTGAAAAAAGTATGTCTTCAGGAAATCTTTGAAATCGCAAGGGATTCTTTTGAAAATCCGGGACCACTTTTTGTTGAGACTGGATGTGCTCATAGTTGTGCATTGATTTATCAGGGAAAAGCGGTATGTTGTATTGAGGACATTGGCAGGCACAATGCATTGGATAAGATTATCGGATACGCAATCTTACATCAGATTCCAATGAGTGAATGTTATGTATTTACCAGCGGAAGAATTTCAGGAGATTACCTTCAAAAGGTGATCAATGCAGGATTTTCCATGGTCGTATCAAGAGCAGCAGTGACAGACCGGGCTGTAAAGCTGGCAAAACAGCGCCATGTTACCATGCTTGGTTTTATTAGAAAGAACACAGGAAACATCTACCATGAAGGTGCAGTTAAAATCTGCCAAATCTAAATGTGGAAAAATATTCTGCAAAAAGCAATCAATGAGTTGGAAAAACATGAAAAAAAAGGATACCTATTCCCTGCTTCTGCTGGCAGGGGGAAAAAGCTCCCGTATGGGAACCAATAAAGCAGAGCTTATTTACCAGGGGCAGACGTTTGTGAAAACATTGCTTTCAAAAGCAAAAGCACTGGGAATAGAGCAGATATATATTTCAGGATTTAAAGAAGATGGAATTACGACAGTATGGGACATTTATCCAGAGCAAGGGCCCATTGGCGGTATTCATGCGAGCATGAAACAGGTAAAAACACCGTATTGTATTGTCATACCGGTGGATGTTCCGCAAATTCCTACAAAAGTACTGGAAAAATTGATAGAGTTTCATGAAAAGAATGAATGCAGGGCAGCTGAACATGAGCTGCCTGTTTTGATAAAGCATGGAGAACGCAGGGAAAATCTGATCGGTATCTATCCGGTACAGATGGCAGATTACATTGAAGACAGAATAAAGAAAGGAAAACTGTCGGTTCATGGAATGCTGGATGATTGGGGAAATATTTGTTTTGAGATTAATATCCCGCAGTGGCAGGTTGAGAATATAAATACCAGAGAGGCATATGAAGACCTTTTGGCAATGAGTAAAGAGGGTAAATAAATGGTAGAAAAGATTACATTGGAAGAAGCAATCAAATTAATTTGTGATCACGCATATGTGTGTGATGAGACAGAGGTTCTTGCGGTGGAAAAAGCAGGGGGATATCTTCTGGCAGAAGATGTTTATGCAGAAATTGATAATCCGCCATTTCCAAGAACTCCGGTGGATGGTTATGCGGTAAGAGCAGAGGATTTACAGGGGGCAAGTGAGAGAACTCCGGTTTCTTTAAAGGTGACAGGCTGCATTTATGCTGGTCAGGATGGGCAGGCAAGAAAAATCGGAAAAGGGGAAGCTATGCGTATCATGACCGGAGGGCCATTTCCGGAAGGAAGTAATACAGCGGTCAGACAGGAAGATACAGACTATGGAGAAGATACTGTTCTTATCTATAAAGAACAGAAGGAATATGATAATTATTGCTTTCAGGGAGAAGATTACAAAAAAGATGCGCTTTTACTGAGAAAAGGAGATCACATTACGTTTGCAGAACAGGGAATTTTATCTGCAACAGGAAGAACTTCTGTAAAAGTATTTAAAAAGCCAGTGATTCGCCTGATTACCACAGGGGATGAAGTGTGTGCACCGGGCCAGCCGCTGCTTCCGGGAAAAATTTATGATTCCAATGGAATGATGGTTTCCTCAAGACTTCGGGAGCTTGGAATCAATCCTGCAAGCGTAAAACATGTTTCTGACAGCGAAGAGATTATGGCGGCAGAGATAAAATGTGCCAGCGAGGACGCTGATATTATTATTACGACTGGGGGCGTTTCTGTAGGAAAAAAAGATATTTTACATGAGGCGCTGAAAATTGCAGGTGCAGAGAAAATATTTTGGCGTGTATTGATTCAGCCGGGAACACCGAGCATTTTTTCAGTATATAACAATACATTGATCATTTCTTTATCAGGGAATCCATTTGGTGCTATGGCCAATCTGGAGCTTTTGGTACGTCCGCTTCTATATAAGATGACTGGCGATGAACGTTATGTTATGGAAAAGCGGGAAGGTGTTCTGATGGAAGCCTTTCCAAAGAAAAGCAAAGGCCGCCGTTTTGTGCGCGCAATCTTTAAAAATGGGGAAGTAACCTTACCGTCAGGTATTTTATCTTCTGGTGCAATTGCTACACTCAGAGGATGTAACTGTTTACTGGATATTCCGGCAGGAAGTCCGCCACTGGAAAAAGGAGAAAAAGTAACCGTATGGATGCTGTAAAAAAACAAGTAATTGCGGCAGTCAGCGGAGTAAAAAATTCCGGCAAGACCACCTTTTTAGAGCATCTGGTCAGGGAACTAAGCGCAAGAGGCTACCGTACAGCAGTGATCAAACATGACGGTCATGAATTCGAGCCAGACGTAGAGGGCACTGATACATGGAAGCTGCGTAAAGCGGGTGCCTATGGTACCGCAATTTTTTCTAAAGGCCGCTGGATGGTCATAAAAGAAGAACCGGAGATGGACGAAAAACAGCTTGCCAGAAGTTTTCCGGAAGCCGACTATATCTTACTGGAAGGTTTTAAATATTCAGAGTATCCAAAGTTTGAGATTGTTCGAAAATCAAACTCCTCCAAATCTGTCTGTAATCCACAGACTTTGCTCGCACTGGTCACAGATACAGATTTGAAAATTTCCGGAGTGCCGGGACTTGGAATGAATGATTGGAAAAAGGCTGCTGATATTCTGGAAAAAATGTTGTAATAGATGTGCTTATAGATAATTCCTTAAATATTAATAAGGTTAGCATTGACTAATGCATTGAAGTATTTGCCAAGTAATGTTAAAATATTGACGAGTATACTATATATATTTTTACATATAGGATATATAAATTTTCATATACCATTTCAAAGAAAGGAGATGGATGTCATGGCTTTAAAAGAAATCCAGTCAACCTGTGCTTACTGTGGTGCCGGTTGTCAGATTTTATTCCGTGTTGATGAAGCAGCGAATAAAATCGTTGAAGCCGTTCCTGCAAATGGAAGAACTAACGCAGGAACTTTATGTCTGAAGGGACATTACGGATGGGACTATTTAAATGACCCTCAGATTCTGACCAAGCGTTTACGAAAACCAATGATTCGTAAAGGCGGTAAAAAATCTCCTCTTGTAGAAGTTTCGTGGGAAGAAGCGATTCAGTATGTAGCTGACCGCTTAAACGAGATCAAAGCAAAATATGGCCCTGATGCAATCATGGGTACAGGCTCAGCAAGAGGACCTGGAAACGAAGCAAACTATCTGATGCAGAAATTCATGCGCGCGTGTATCGGTACCAACAATGTCGATCACTGCGCCCGAATATGACATGCGCCATCTGTAGCGGGTCTACAGTACTCTTTGGGTTCAGGCGCAATGACCATGGGCATTCCGGAAATTGAGGACGCCGGATGCTTATTATGCTTCGGTTATAATGGAGCAGATTCTCACCCGATCGTTGCACGCCGCATCGTTCGTGGAAAACAAAAAGGCATGAAGATTATCTGTGTGGATCCACGTGTGACAGAAACAGCACGTATTTCAGATATGCATTTACAGTTAAAGGGTGGTTCTAACTTAGCTCTTGTAAATGCAATGGCAAATGTTATCTGGAACGAAGGATTAGCAGATATCAAATTTATCGAAGAACATACCAATGGCTTTGATGAATTTTTAAAAGTAATTGAAAAATATACACCGGAATACGCAGAAACAATCTCTCATGTTCCGGCTGAAGAAATCCGTAAGGCTGCACGTTTATACGCAACAACCAAACCGGCGATGATTCTCTATGGTATGGGTGTCTGCCAGTTTACACAGGCTGTAGACGTTGTAAAAGGGCTTGCAAACCTTGCATTGATGACAGGAAACTTTGGTGGACCATCCATGGGTATCGGACCTGTTCGTGGACAGAACAACGTACAGGGTGCCTGCGACATGGGCGCACTTCCAAACTGCTATCCAGGTTATCAGAGTGTTACAGACCCTGAAATTCGTGCAAAATTTGAGAAAGCATGGGGCGTACCATTATCTGATAAGGTAGGATGCGCAATCACTCATGTACCTCATCGTGTTCTGGAAGAAAAAGATGAGACAAAACGAATTCACGCATACTATATCTTCGGTGAAGACCCTGCGCAGTCAGACCCTGACCTTGCAGAGATCAGAGAAACCTTAGACAAATGTGATTTCGTTGTAATGCAGGATATTTATATGAATAAGACCGGTTTACACGCAGATGTAATCCTCCCGTCTACCGCATGGGGCGAACATGACGGTGTATATACCTGTGCAGACCGTGGCTTCCAGAGAATCCGTAAAGTGATCGAGCCAGATCCGGGTCTTAAGACAGACTGGCAGATCATTCAGGAAATCTCTACAGCAATGGGATATCCAATGCATTATGAAAACACAGAAGAAATCTGGAATGAAATGATCGACCTTTGTCCAAGCTTCAAAGGCGCTACTTACGAAAAGATGGAAAAATACGGTTCCGTTCAGTGGCCATGCCGCGATAAATCCATGGAAGATAAGGGGACACCATATCTTCATAAGGGCGGCAAATTCGCTACAAAGGATAACAGAGGTGTATTCTATGCAACAGACTGGCATCCGCCAATGGAACTTGAAAATGACGAATATCCAATGTCATTATCAACTGTTCGTGAAGTAGGACACTATTCTGTACGTACTATGACAGGTAACTGTCGTACCCTTCGAAATCTGGAAGATGAACCAGGCTGGGTACAGATGAATACACAGGATTGTGAACGCATGGGACTTGTCAAGGGAGAACTTGTAAAGATCCTTTCCAAACGTGGTTACTGTATCACACGCTGTCTGCCGACAGACCGTGTAAAACCAGGCGCAACCTATATGACCTACCAGTGGTGGATCGGTGCTTGTAACGAGCTGACCAATGCAAAACTGGATCCAATCAGTAATACACCAGAGTACAAGTATTGTGCATGTCGTGTAGAAAAGATCAAGGATCAGGAATGGGCCGAAAACCACGTGAAAGAGCTCTACGATGAAATTCGTACACAGATGGGCATTACAGCAGGAAAGGGGGATCACTAAATGAATTATTTTGTTAAAGGAAACCCTGACCTTTGTATCGGATGCCGTACCTGTATGATTGGATGTGTGGTAGCTCACGAAGGAAAACATATTTTTGAAGTAGATCCGGACTCTTATACATTTAATCCGAGACTCCATATGGTAAAGACTGCAAAAATCAGTGTTCCGGTACAGTGTAAGCACTGTGAAAATCCGGCATGTATGGCAGCCTGCCCGGCAGGAGCAATTCAGATGAAGGATCACGCAGTCATTATCGACACAAGCAAATGTATGGGATGTAAGTCCTGTATGGATGCCTGTCCATTTGGTGCGATTGATATGGTTACCGAAGCCGGAAAATTCCAGGCAGATGGTAAAGAACGAGTAGTGGCAAATAAATGTGACTTATGCTCCGGTATTCCGGGCGGTCCTGCTTGTGTACGTGTATGTCCAACGGCAGCGTTAACTCTCGTAAAAGAAGATGAGTTGGCAGATGCAATGGAAAAAAAGCGTATGGAAGCTGCCAGAAACCTGTTCCGTGACAATCAGGAATAAGAAGGGTAGATATCATGAAGAAAAATTTAGGATCATTTGTTGTTGGTGACAGCACAAAATGTACCGGCTGTAAAGCATGCGAAGTTGCATGCTTTGCAGTACATAGCCGTCAGAACAATCCTGTTGGAAAAACGGTAGGAACCGTGACGGTTCCTGTAACTCCAAAGTTATATCTGACAAGATTTGAACAGGGATGTATGCCAATCCAGTGTAAGCACTGCGAAGATGCTCCTTGTTTAAATGTATGTACAAAAGGTGCCATCAGCCGCATCGATAATCAGGTCATTGTTGACCCTGAAAAATGTATCGGATGTAAAGACTGTATGCAGGCTTGTCCATTTGGTGCGATCGCGTTACTTCCATATGCAAAAGATGGCAAGTTAGCAGCACAGGCAATGGGCGAAACAAAAGTGTTTGCATCCAAGTGTGACCTCTGCGCAGGCGTAGAAGGTGGTCCTGCATGTGTACGTGTCTGTCCACATCAGGCACTTCGTCTTGTAGACCCTGAGGCGGAAGCAGAAGAAAAAAAGATCAAAGCAGCAGAAGCACTGCTGATGACCAAAAACTGGAGATAAGGGAGGACGACAATGATAGTAGCAATTGATCAGAATCTTTGCACAGGCTGTCGTGAATGTGCAGAAGTATGTCCTGCCTATGCCATTGTTGGTGAGCAGGGCAAACCGCAGACCATCGATACAAGCAGATGCGTTATGTGTGGTCAGTGTGTTCAGAAATGTAAATCTTACGTTTCTATCTTAACACACGGTAAAGATGCTTATGAAAAAGTGAAAAAAGAAAGAAATATTCCAGACTGCGTACAGGAACCATTATTTGCGGCTCATGCAGTTTGCAATATTGACAAAGTAAATGCAGCATTAGCTGACCCGGAAAAACTTACCATGGTTCAGTGTGCACCGGCAGTACGTGTAGCAATCGCAGAAGAATTCGGTGCAGATCTTGGAACACTGGCTCCTGGGAAACTTGCAGCAGCACTTCGTAAGATTGGATTCGACCGTGTCTATGATACAAATTTCCCAGCGGATGTAACGATCATGGAAGAAGGTACAGAATTAATCAAACGAGTTACACAGGGCGGAGTTCTTCCAATGTTTACCTCCTGCTGTCCGGCATGGGTAAAATTCATGGAAAACACTTATCCGGAAATCAAAGATCATCTCTCATCCTGCAAATCACCACAGCAGATGGGCGGCGCGATCTTTAAGACCTATGGTGCAGAACTGGAAGGAACAGACGGTTCCAAGGTATTCAGCGTTTCTGTAATGCCATGTACCTGTAAGGAATTCGAATGTGAACGTCCGGAAATGAAAGACAGCGGATACCGCGATGTAGACGTTGTTATGACTACAAGAGATTTAGCATGGCTGATCAAGTCTAAAAACATTGACTGGGATGCCCTTGCAGAAGAAGAATTTGATCAGCCGCTTGGTCTTTACACAGGTGCAGGTACCATCTTCGGTGTTACAGGCGGTGTTATGGAAGCAGCGATCCGTACAGGCTATGAGCTGATCACAGGCCAGCCGATTCCTGATGTAGAGGTAACTGCTGTTCGTGGAACAGAAGGCTTCCGTGTATCTCACTTAAAGGTTGGGGATCTGACATTAAAGGTTGGTGTAGTTACAGGCCTTAAAAATGTAGTTCCTGTTATCGAAGCGATGAAGGCAGGTCAGTTAGATTTACACTTTATCGAAGTCATGACTTGTCCGGAGGGATGTGTCAGCGGCGGCGGACAGCCAAAACTCTTGATGGATACAGACAGGGCGGAAGCTTATGCAGCAAGAAGAAAAGCAACTTTCGATCATGATAAAGAGCTTCCATACAGAAAATCTCACGAGAATCCGGCAATTAAAAAGATTTATGATGAGTTCTTAAAGGAGCCGAATGGTCCGATCGCACATCATCTGCTTCATACAAAATATTGCATCAAATAAGAAACTTTTTAAAATCTCCCGAGAAATCGGGAGATTTTTTATGCTTTGTCAAAATTTAGTCGAAGATAGTGCTTACTTTTTGAAAGAAATGTATTACAATAAGGGATAATTGGAATTAGGAGGCAAAGGGAATGTATATACTGCTTGTCTTATTTTGGATTATTTTAAATGGAAGATGGACGATAGAGATTTTTGTGCTGGGACTGGTCTTTGCGGCAGTCATTTATGCATTTGCGTTTAAATTTATGGGGCTTACCCTGCAGAGAGAAAAGATATTCTGGACGCATTTATGGTGGGCAGTTCAGTATCTGGCAGTTTTATTAAAAGAGATTATTGTTGCCAATATTACGGTTCTTAAGATTGTGTGGTCACCGAAGGAGCATGTGCATCCAGTCATTGTAAGCTTTGATGCACCACTGAAAAGTCATTTTCTGCAGGTCATCTTGGCGGATTCGATAACCCTGACTCCGGGAACCATTACTGTGCGGTTATATGAAGAAAAATTTGAGGTACATTGTCTGGACGAATCACTGGCTCAGGGATTAAATGATGGTGTATTTGTAAAAATGTTAAAGAAATGGGAGGATGCGTAAGATGGGAAATATGACAAATGCTTATGAGACGCTTGCAGTAGTGTTGATCTGCTGTATTGCAGTATTGATCGTAGCCTGTCTCATTCGTTCTGTACTTGGACCAAGAGTGACGGACCGCATTGTTGCAGTCAACTCCATTGGGACCATGACAATTGTAATCATAGCGATCCTTTCCGTGCTCTTAGAGGAAGCTTATCTTCTGGATGTTTGTCTGATCTATGCCATGATCAGCTTCGTAGCAGTTATCGTGCTTACAAAGATTTATACAGGCGTTTACAGAGAAGAAGAAAAAGAAGAATCGCAGAAGGAGGAAAAGTAAGATGGAAATGTTTCGATTTATGATTGCTGCAATTTTTATGTTCTGCGGAGTGTTCTGTATGGCATCGGCAGTATTCGGGATGTTCCGTTTCCGATATGTGTTAAACAGAATGCACACTGCTGCCACAGCGGATACTTTTGGACTTCTGCTTACAATGATTGGGCTGATTATTTGGAAAGGCTTTGGTTTTGAAGCGTTAAAAATGATCATCATCGTTGGATTTTTCTGGGTTTCTGGTCCGGTATCCAGTCATCTGATTGCCCGCATGGAGGTATCCACCAATAAGAAGCTGGAAGAGGAATGTGAGGTAAAAAAGTATGGAGAACTTTAGACTGATTTTACTGATTTTCCTTGTGTTGTGTGCGTTGTTCGTAAGCTTTTCTAAGAATCTTCTGGTATCGGTGGTCATTTTTATGTCCTACAGCCTGATCATGTCGATTATCTGGGTTCTTTTGGAGTCGCCGGATCTGGCGATTACGGAAGCGGCAGTTGGTGCAGGAGTTACCAGTGTGCTGTTCTTTATTACATTAAAACGTATTGGTGCCATTGGGAAGGAGCATCCGGACGAACAGGATGAGACGACAAAAGAGATCAATTCCCGTCCGGCGGTGAAACAATTTGGAAAATTTTACAAAGGTGCAGCCGTTACTCTGGGTGCAGCCATTATTTTTGCACTGCTTTTGATGGTGTCTAATCTTCCGGCATTCGGTGATGCGGACAACCCTTATAATAATGAGGTGTCCGAACGATATCTGGAAAAATCTATTGAAGAAACCGGTGCGGTCAATGCAGTAACAGGGATGATTCTTGATTATCGTGCTTTTGATACGTTCGGTGAATCCTGTGTGCTTTTTATCGCGGCAGCCTGCGTACTGATCCTGCTTCGTGATGATAAAACAGATACGACCGCAAAGGCCATTCAGGATGAAAAATTTGAGCCGGTCAGCGATACGATTTTGCAGACATCAGCGAAAATCCTGTTTCCTGCGATTCTGATGTTTGGAATTTATATTTTGGTAAATGGTCATTTGTCACCGGGCGGCGGCTTTTCCGGCGGTGCCATCATGGGGGCTGGTCTGATTCTTCATGTCAATGCATTTGGATATAAAAAGACCCAGAGATTTTTTAATGAAAAAACTTATAAAAGAGTTACTGTATGTGCCCTCAGTTTTTATTGTATTGCGAAAAGCTATTCGTTCTTTACAGGGGCAAATCATTTAGAAAGCCATATTCCATTGGGAAATGCCGGAGATATTATCAGCAGCGGTCTGATCCTTCCACTGAATATCTGTGTAGGTCTGGTCGTTGCCTGTACAATGTATGCATTTTATACACTCTTTAAAAAGGGAGGAATGTAAAATGGGAAGCAATTTATTGGTAAATTATGAGTCAGTGACAGCAGTGATCCTTTTTGGAATCGGATTTACAAATCTGCTGCTGCAGAAAAATCTGATTAAAAAAATTATTGGCTTGAATATTATGGATACTGCAGTTTATTTACTGCTTGCCACCCAGGGGTATATTGAGGGACGTATGGCGCCAATCATCGTGAATGGGAATACGGACCCGTCGCTGTATATTAATCCTGTGCCAAGCGGTCTTGTACTGACAGGTATCGTAGTATCTGTCAGCGTCAGTGCATTGATGCTGGCCCTTACGATTCGATTATATAAAAGGTATCATACGCTGAATCTGGATGAGATCTTAAGACATATTCAGAAGGAGGGACATTAAGATGGACTTTATCCGCAATTTCCCTTTTTTCAGTATCATCATCTGTATGTTTTCAGGCATTATCACTTCTGTTTTAAGCGGTAAAAAGGCAAGAAATCTTTGCATCGGAGCAGTTAGCATTGTAACAATACTGTCTGCATGTGTACTTTTTTATACAATGCAGACAAACGTTTCTTTTATCTATATGATGGGACACTTTCCCGCACCTTGGGGAAATGAGATTCGTGCCGGGATTTTAGAGGGTGTTTTAGCGACTGTATTTTCTCTGATCTTATTGTTATCGCTGGTATCGGCTTATCATAGAACAGAGGAAGACATTGAAGCGACAAAACTGAACCTTTTTTATCTTTTAATTGATTTGCTGCTGAGCTCTCTGCTTGCAATCATTTATACAAATGACTTGTTTACAGCGTATGTATTTGTCGAAATCAATACGATCGCAGCTTGTGGGCTCATTATGATCAGACAGAAAGGACGTACCTTTGGAGCTGCGCTTAGATACATGGTCATGAGCCTGATTGGTTCCGGTCTGTTTTTGATCGGTCTGTCACTTCTCTATACATTGACAGGGCATCTGCTGATGAGCCCGGCGAAAGAGGCGATGGCAAAAATTATTGCAACAGACAGCTATCATATGCCAGTGCTGATTGTTCTGGTACTGATGTCTATCGGTCTGGCAATTAAAAGCGGTCTTTATCCGTTCCACTCCTGGATGCCGGATGCTTACAGTTACTCTACAGCTTCTGCGAGTGCGGTCCTTTCAGGACTTGTATCAAAAGCATATATTATTTTACTGATTAAGATTATTTACCGTGTGGTAGGAATTGATTTTATTGTTACCAGCAAAATGATGAATGTGTTATTTGTATTTGGACTGGTAGGAATGATCATGGGTTCCTTAAACGCGATTTTGGAAAAAGATATCCGAAGAATGATTGCCTATTCTTCTGTAGCCCAAATTGGCTATATTTATATGGGTATTGGGCTGGGTGTAGAACAGGGATATGTGGCAGCGGTTTATCACATTCTGCATCATGCGGCAACGAAGGCACTGCTGTTTATCTCTGTGGTAGGTCTTTCCAATGTATCGGGTGGCAGTAAGCTGTTTCCTGATCTTAGGGGAGCGGGATATCGCCATCGAAGTGCAGGGGTAGCCTTTGCGGTGGGAAGCTTTTCCATGGTAGGTCTGCCGACACTTTCAGGATTTATTTCCAAATATCTGTTTGCGACCGCCGCGATGTCAGCCAGTCCCAAAAAGGTATTTTTAACATTGGTGGTATTGGCGGTCAGCACCATCTTAAATGCAATTTATTTTATCCATACAGTGGTAACAATCTATACGCCGGCAGAGGAAGAAAAGCCGGAATTTGAACGGCATCATTGGAGAGAAAAACCGTGGGTAGCATTTTCGCTGCTGCTCTTTATCGCATTGAATTTTGCCCTTGGAGTTTTCTCACAGCCAATCGTGGATTTGATTACCCGCGGACTGCAGATGTTTGGTTAGGAGGAAGGTTATGGAGTTTACATTATTACAGCTGACGGAGAATTTAAAGATTGCCTTTCGGGCAGATGAGCTTTCTTTGATCTTTGCAGCGATTACGACAGTCATGTGGATTCTGACAGGAATTTATTCCTTTGGATATATGGAACATGATGAGCATAAAAAGAGATATGCATTTTTCTACATTCTTGTATATTTTGTGTTGATGGGATTAGATTTTTCCGCAAATTTAATTACCATGTATTTATTTTATGAATTAATGACCTTAACCAGTGTACCGTTAATCCTTCATGAAATGAAAGAAGAATCCGTTTCCGCTGCGATGAAATATTTATATTATTCCATTGCAGGCGCGTTTATGTCACTGTTTGGAATATTTGTGTTGTCGCAGTATGCACCAACGATAGATTTCGTGGCAGGAGGAAGTATTGTGGCGGCAGAGCTGTCCCATGGCGGTCTGGTTTTGGCAGGAGTATTTCTGATGCTGATCGGCTTTGGTGCAAAAGCCGGTATGTTCCCGCTTCATGCGTGGCTGCCGATTGCCCATCCGGTGGCTCCTGCACCAGCCAGCGCAGTGCTTTCCGGTATCATTGCAAAATCCGGTGTGCTTGCCATTATCCGAGTGGTATTTTATGTGGTTGGTCCGGAGGTACTTAGAGGAAGCTGGGTACAGACTGCGTGGATGGTATTGACTCTTTTGACCGTTGTTATGGGGTCTGTCAGAGCTTATGAAGAAAAGGTTTTGAAAAAAAGACTGGCATATTCTACAGTCAGCCAGATTTCATATATTTTATTTGGTTTATCCACCCTGCATCCACTGGGATTTGTGGGCGCAATGTTACACGTAATCTTTCATGCAGTGGCTAAGAATCTGCTGTTCTTAGGTGCAGGATCTATCATTCACCAGACCGGAAAGATCAGAGTAACGGAGCTTAGAGAAATCGGACGACAGATGCCGGTTACTTTAGGATGCTTTGGGTTTGCAGCCCTTTCTTTAGTTGGTATTCCACCGTTTTCCGGTTTCTTTAGTAAATGGTATCTGGCGAATGGAGCATTGGCTTCAGAAATTGGCGGATTCTCCTGGGCAGGTCCGGTGGTGCTTTTACTGAGCGCCCTGCTTACTGCAGGCTATTTATTCCCGGTAGTAGTACAGGGATTTTTACCGGGTAAGGAATATGACATAAAAGCTCCTGAAAAGTGTGAAGCAGGACTCAATATGACAATTCCAATGGTGGTTTTGGCTGTACTGACTCTGCTTCTTGGAATCTTGTCATCAGGAATCATTGAATTTTTGACACAGCTTGCAAACAGTCTTGTATAGGGGAGAAGATTATGAATTCTGTTTTTTTAATAATTGCGGTTCTGATTCCCCTGCTTGGCGGAGCAGCACTGTTTTTGGCAAAAGATCTGGAATACAAAAGGCTTCAGGTCATCTGTGAAATTTTGACTGTTTTAACCAGTATCCTTGTTTGGACGTTGGTATTTCATAGACCGGAAGAGGAAATTCTTTTGTTCCAACTGACAGGAAATTTGCGTATTATCCTGAAACTGGACGGATTAGGATGCATTTTTGCAGGGCTGGTGGCATTTCTGTGGCCGCTTGCAAATCTGTATGCTTTTGAATATATGTCTCATGATGAAAAAAGACGACATGTATTTTTCGGATTTTATATCATGACTTATGGGGTGACCCTGGGAATTGCCTTTGCGGGAAATATCCTGACCCTGTATTTCTTTTACGAACTTTTGACATTGGTAACAGTTTACCTTGTCATGCATCCAATGCATAAAAAGGCAATTCGTGCCAGCAGAATGTATCTGTATTATTCACTTGGCGGAGCCGCATTTGCATTTTTATCAATTATCTGCCTGACGATCTTTGGAGATACGACAAATTTTGTGCTTGGCGGCGTGCTCGATATGGAGAAGGTCAGTGCACATCCAAACTGGGTACTGACAATGTTTTTACTTGCATTTTGCGGATTTGGGGTAAAGGCTGCTTTGTTCCCATTCCATGGATGGCTTCCAAGGGCCAGTGTGGCGCCAACACCAGTTACTGCCCTGCTTCATGCGGTAGCAGTCGTAAAATCCGGAGCGTTTGCAATTATCCGAATTATTTATTATAGCTATGGTGCAGATTTCCTGCGCGGTACCTGGGCGCAATATGTCGTTATGGCAATGGCTATGCTTACGATTCTTTATGCGTCGACTATGGCAGTAAAGGAAATTCATCTGAAAAGAAGACTTGCTTATTCAACGATCAGTAACCTGTCTTATATTTTGCTTGGCGCGACGATGATGACACCGCTTGGAATGATCGGTGCGGTTTCCCATCTTGTTATGCATGCATTTATGAAGATCTGCGGATTTTTCTGTGTCGGTGCGGTCATGCATCAGACGGACAGAAACTATCTGGCGGAAATTGAAGGTCTGGGACGAAAAATGCCCGTGATCTTTGGATGCTTTACAATTGCAGGTATTTCTCTTGCAGGAATTCCGCCGATGGCAGGTTTTATCAGTAAATGGAACATTGGAACAGCGGCGCTGATGAGTGAAAATCCTCTGGGTTATGCGGCAATGGGCGTGCTTTTATATTCAGCCTTTATGACTGCGATCTATATGGGGGTAATTATTTTAAAAGCATGGTTCCCGCGAAAGACCTGCACAAATACGTTTTCTGAAAAAGACAGAGATCCGAACTGGAAAATGAAGCTTCCAATTCTTGTATTTGCATGTATGCTTATCTGTCTGGGACTTTTCTCCAGACCATTGGTGAATGTTATCAAAGCCATTGCTTATGGAAACTTATAGAAGGGGGAACCATTATGACATATGAAATTTTAAATATCTGCGGTCAGGGCTTTTATTTTAAGCTGGACGGTTTCCGCCTGATTTATTGCTGCATCGCTTTGTTTATGTGGAGCGTCAGCCTGTTGTTCTCCAAAGAGTATTTTGCACATTACAGTCATAAGGCAAGATATTATGGTTTTTTGATTCTGACCATGTTTGCGACTTTGGGAGTTTTTCTCTCCGCAGACTTTATGACAATGTTTATTTTCTTTGAGATCATGTCGCTCAGTTCCTATGTATGGGTAGCACAGGAAGAGACAGAGGCTGCATTAAAAGCAGGGGTGACTTATCTTGCGATTGCAGTTATTGGCGGTATGGTAATGCTAATGGGATTGTTCTTAATGCAGTCAGCAGTTGGAACGCTTCGAATGGACGAGCTTTATACTGCGGTACAGTCTGTATGGGACGAAAAATCCGCGCAGATTTATGCGGCAGGATTTTTGATGCTGTTTGGATTTGGTGCAAAAGCGGGAATGTTTCCGTTACATTTCTGGCTTCCAAAGGCTCATCCGGTAGCACCGGCACCGGCAAGTGCATTGCTTTCAGGAATTCTTACCAAATGTGGTGTGTTTGGAATTCTGGTGTTGACGGCAGAAGTGTTTGTCCATAATTTTATCTGGGGAAGTGTGATTTTGGCTTTGGGCGTTTTGGGAATGGTCGCCGGTGCAGTGCTGGCGGTATTTTCAGTGAACTTAAAGCGCACATTGGCATGTTCTTCGGTATCACAGATTGGGTTTATTTTAATCGGTGTGGGAATGCAGTGCTTTTTAGGAGGAGAAAATGCATTAGCAGTGAGAGGAACGTTCCTTCATATGGTAAATCATTCGCTGATCAAATTATTGTTATTTAACTGCGCGGGTGTGGTTTATATGAATCTTCACGCATTGGAGTTAAATGATGTGAGAGGATTTGGACGAAAGAAACCATTTTTAATGGGCTGCTTTTTGATGGGAGCTCTTGGAATTGGCGGTATGCCGTTGTGGAATGGTTATGTGAGCAAGACACTGCTTCATGAATCTATTGTGGAATACATTGCAGTGCTGGCAGAGACTGGTGGAAATGTATGGCTGTTTAAGAGCATCGAGTGGATTTTCTTAATCAGCGGCGGACTGACAGTTGCATATATGCTGAAACTGTTCATTTGTCTGTTCATTGAAGAACATCCGACAAAGCAGGCAGAATATGATGCCATGACAAGCTATATGTCACCACTGAGCAGAATCGTAATCGGATGTGCAGCTGTGGTACTTCCACTCATGGGATTTTTCCCAGGAGGAACCATGGATAAAATGGCAGATGCCGTCATGGGATTTATGAGAAGCGGATCTATGGAGCATTCTGTATATTATTTTACATGGACAAATTTAAAGGGTGGTTTGATTTCAATCTGCATCGGTATTCTTGTCTATGTGTTTGTGGTTCGAAAAGTATTTGTTCGGAACGGAAAATATGTGGATCTGTGGCCGAAGTGGCTGGATATTGAAGCTGCTTTTACAAGGATTATTTTTGCATTCCTGAAAGTGCTGGGAGCAGGTTCAAGAGTCGTGGATGGTTTTCTTACTCAGTGGTGTACGGTGGAAGGGATGTTAAAAGCTCTGGAAGCAGTATCAAGAGGGGCAGATGGTCTGTCAGAGAGGGCAGTGGCTTATCTGAAAGGAACTGTCTATAGAGAAACTACAGAAAAATCGGTAAACAGCTTTGTACAGAGCCTGCATGAGCATTATGATAAGAAAGTTGACAATATGCGTCTGGTTGGTTCCAGCTTGTCCTTTGGACTTTTGCTGGCATGCATCGGACTAATTTTGACAATTGTATATTTGTTAATGCATTAATTCAATTATAAGAGGGCATCACATGTTCGTGATGCCCTCAAGCTTTGTGTATGTATAAATTTATTTAGTTATCCATACTCATTTTTCTAAGCGGCCATGCCAGAGCCAGTGCACCACCGACAATGTTTCCAAGGGTCACGATGACCATACTGCGAAGCATTGCGCCAAGTGATAATCCTGGTACGAGCAGGTAGGCTACAAAGAAATTCCCCATATTTGCAACACAGTGTTCAAATCCGCTGATAACGAATGCTGCGATGCAGAGAATGATCATAGGAACTTTCGCTGATTCTTCTTTTAATTTGATGCCGCAAAGTACACCAAGACACACAAAGAAGTTACAGAGGATTGCTCTAAAGAACATTGTACTGGCTGAAAGTGCAAGCTTGTTTGGAATAAAAGCTGCGTAATAATCTGCAGTTCCTGCTGCACCTGCAAGGACAAAGATGAGACCAAGAATCGCACATCCTACAAAGTTACCCACGTAGCTTACGCCCCATACCTTGCATACATCTTTCCAGCTTACCTTTTTGTCGAAGGCCCCAAAGGCCATAACAAAGTTATTGCCGGTAAAGAGTTCTCCGCCGATCATGGAAATCAAGAGCACTGCCAGCGCGAAAACACAGGCGCTTAAAAATTTCCCCCAGGCTGGAGATTCGCCGGAAAAGATATTTCCGACTACATTGGAAAAGATCATTGCTGCGATAATAAAGAAGCCAGCCATAATTGCACGCATGAAGTATTTTCCAAAGTGATTGTTTAAAAGTGTGATCTTCGCTTTTGCAGCGTTTGACACTTTCTGCACATCTTCATAATTCATTAATATTCCCCCTTTGTGTATAAGAAATTACCAAGATGCTTTTTTGGGAACCATAAAGATCATAGAAGATTCTTTTTGGCGGACGTGTGTGGGAATCGAACCCACCCAGGACGCTCTTAACGCCCAACACAGGTTTTGAAGACCAGGGGGCACACCAGTTACCCTTCCACGCCCATATAACATAGAAATTATATCAAAAAGCATAAGATTATTCAATTGTATTTATGAATAGATTGTTATATAATAAACAAAGTAAAAGCAAATCCGAGTCTTTCCGGAGGGGAAAAGACCGATGGGTATTGTCCGATGAATCAATGCCTCCCGCGTATTTTGGAAAGGATTTGACAATATATTTCATAGACCTGGTTTCTGCAAGGAAGCGAGGCTTATTTTTGTACGCAGGAAGCAGGAAATATATTTGTCGAATATTGCAGAATCGTGGAGAGGATTTTAATCCTCTCTTTTTTATGTTTATTACAAAAAGTGCAGGATAGTTGGAGAAAGGGTCTGAAATAAATGACAGGGGAAATGAATCATTTTGACGAAAAAGGAAATGCGGTCATGGTAGATGTATCGGGGAAAGAACCTACTTCCCGTACCGCAGCAGCAGAAGGCAGGATTTTGGTTTCAGAAGAGATTATGGCAGCAGTCACCGGGAACAAAGTAAAAAAAGGTGATGTGCTCGGGGTTGCCAGAGTTGCAGGAATCATGGCAGTGAAGCAGACTTCCTCGATCATTCCAATGTGCCATCCGTTAATGATCAGTAAATGTGCAATTGATTTTGAATTGGAGCAGGCGAAAGGTGCCATCAAAGCAATCTGTACAGTGAAAGTAGAAGGAAAAACTGGTGTGGAAATGGAAGCACTGCATGGTGTTAGTGCGGCGCTTCTTACGATTTATGATATGTGTAAGGCGATTGACAAACGAATGGTAATTCGGGAAATTCATCTGGTGGAAAAGCACGGAGGAAAGAGTGGAGATTTTTATTATGAATGATGGTCATGGAAGAACTATCGATTATCTGCGTATTTCCGTCATAGACAGATGTAATTTAAGATGTGTTTACTGTATGCCGGAAGATGGTGTGGATGCGGTAGATCATACGGAGATTTTAAGCTATGAGGAGATCATTCATCTGGTAAGGGTATTTGCAGGGCTTGGTTTTCGTAAGATCAAGCTGACTGGCGGGGAACCGCTGGTGCGGAAAAATGTGGCGCATTTGGTAAAAGAGATCAAAAGGATTGACGGAATAGAGCAGGTAACGATCACTACCAATGGAATCCTGCTGGCAGATACTATGAAAGCGCTGGCGGAGGCAGGGATTGATGGAATTAATTTAAGCCTTGATACATTGAATACAGAAGTGTTCCAAAAGATTGCGCGAAGAGATTCTTTTGATAAGGTAATGGAAGGATTTAAGGCGGCGCTGAAGTACAGAGAGATACCGCTGAAGGTAAATTGCGTGCCCATGGGGATTGAAGGTCAGAACGTGCTTGAAATGGCAGAACTTGCGAGAAAATATCCGGTGCACGTGCGTTACATAGAAATGATGCCAATCGGACTTGGAAAGCAGTTTGAATTCTGCAGCGAAGAGAGTATTTTAGAGGGACTGAAGGAGCGCTATGGTGAAGGTATTCCATATGAAGAAAGTCTTGGAAACGGACCGGGACATTATTACTCTTTCCCTGGATTTCAGGGAAAAATTGGTTTTATCAGTGCCATCAGCCATAAATTCTGTGAATCCTGCAACCGTGTGAGACTGACTTCTCAAGGATATTTAAAGTCCTGTCTGCAGTATGACATTGGGACAGATTTAAAAAAATTACTGCGTGAAAATGCCAGTGAGGCAGATTTACGAGAAGCAATCGAAGAGACAATTTTACGAAAACCGATAGGCCATCAGTTCGGCAGTCAGATAGGAAGCCATGCGGAAGAACATATGATGGCCCAGATCGGTGGTTAGGAGAAAAATATGAGCAAAAAAAGAGCAGCGATCATCGTATCCAGTGATGCAGGGTACAGAGGAGAAAGAGAAGATAAAAGCGGTCCGGAGATTAGAAGAATCGTAGAGGAAAATGGCTACGAAGTCGTATCGACTGTAATTTTACCGGATGAGCAGGAAATGTTGGAAAATGAAATGAAAAAAATTGCGGATGAAAATCTGGCAGAGCTGATCTTAACTACCGGCGGAACCGGTTTTTCTATGAGAGACTGTATGCCGGAAGCAACCATAGCAGTTACAGAACGAATCGTTCCGGGGATCCCGGAAGCAATGCGTGCATACAGCATGCAGTTTACAAAGCGTGCCATGCTTAGCCGTGCTACAGCAGGAATCAGAAAACAGACACTGATCTTAAATCTGCCGGGAAGCCCGAAAGCGGTCAGGGAATGTTTAGAATATGTAATTTCTGAACTTGGACATGGCATTGAAATTCTTACAGGAGAAGCCACAAACTGCGCACGTAAATAATACGATTCGGAAATTTTGGCAGAACAAAGCGTGTAAATCCACGTTTTGAATAAATCTTTTTGAAAAAGAAAGGAGAATGATACCAATGAAAAAGATCGTATCATTATTGCTTGCCGGGATGATGGTTTTAAGCCTCGCAGCATGCGGCAGTGAAAAAACGGCTGAAACAACAGAATTGTATGTTTTCGCAGCAGCTTCCATGACAGAAACACTGACACAGATCAGTGAACTTTACAAAGCAGAAAACCCTGCAGTAGAATTGGTTTTCAATTTTGACTCCTCAGGAACATTAAAGACCCAGATTCAGGAAGGTGCAGTTTGCGACTTGTTCATCTCAGCAGGTCAGAAACAGATGAACCAGCTTGATATTACAGCTGATCCTGAAGTAAACACAGAAGGTCTGGATTATGTTCTTGAAGATACAAGAATCGATATTCTTGAAAACAAGGTAACTCTTTGTGTGAGCGACACAAGCGAAGCGGGAATCGAAACATTTGATGACTGGGCAGAAGCTCTGAAAAATGGTGAAATTTTAATGGCTATGGGAAACAGTGATGTTCCTGTAGGACAGTATACACAGAAGATCCTTGCTTACTATGGACTGAGTGAAGAAGAACTTGCAGGTGCAGGTACAATCTCTTACGGTTCTAACGTTAAGGAAGTAACAACACAGGTTTCCGAAGGAAGCGTTGACTGTGGTGTCATCTACTGTACAGATGCATTCTCAGCAGGTCTTACAGTGACAGATGCAGCAACAGCTGAAATGTGCGGACAGGTAATTTATCCTGCAGCAGTATTAAAGACAAGCGAAAACCAGGAACTTGCAAAAGAATTTTTAGCATTCCTTCAGACTGATGCTTGTATGGAAATCTTTGAAGGCGTAGGATTCTCACGCGTACAGTAATTGGCTTTTGAAACAGACATTTTTCAGGGGATGCGGACAGCAGGTATGGAGGCGTCCCTTGAGAGATGTATGATTAAAAGAGAGAAATTTATAGAAAGGTGGACATAATGGATTGGTATCCACTGATTAACTCGTTAAGAATTGCTCTGTTCAGCAGTGTAATCGTTTTTTTTACAGGAATTTTTGCAGCTTATTATATTGCCAAGCTGCCAAGAGCCATCAAAGGTGTCCTCGATGTAGTCCTGACCCTCCCGATGGTGTTGCCGCCAACCGTGTGCGGATATTTTTTACTGATCCTCTTAGGACCGAAGCGTCCCTTAGGAATCCTTTTATCCCAGTTTGGAATTCAGTTCGCCATGACCTGGTATGGCGGAATCGTAGCCTCCGCAGTTGTTGCATTCCCGCTAATGTACCGAACTGCCCGTGGTGCTTTCGAAAGCTTTGATAAGAACTTGAAATATTCAGGCCAGACCTTAGGCCTGTCAAATACCTATATTTTCTGGCGTATTCAGATGCCGGCCTGCAAGCAGGGAATCCTGGCAGGAATGATCCTCGCATTTGCAAGAGCATTGGGAGAATATGGTGCAACAAGCATGCTCATTGGCTATGTGCCGGGCAGAACAGCCACCATTTCCACAACAGTTTATCAGCTCTGGAGAACCAATGATGAAGCAGGTGCTTTTTTCTGGGTTATGGTAAACCTTGCGATTTCAACGGTGGTACTTCTTGTTGTAAATATGCTGGAGCGTAAAAATGGAAAGGCAGGTGCAAAATGAGTCTTTCTGTACATATTAAGAAAACAGCTGGAGACTTCCAGTTGACCATAGATTTAGAACATCCGGATGGAGTTACCGGTATCCTTGGGGCCTCCGGATGCGGAAAGAGCATGACTTTAAAATGCATTGCGGGAATCCTAAGACCTGATGAAGGACGCATTGTATTAAATGGCAGAGTGCTATATGATAGTGAAAAGAAAATAAATTTAAAGCCCCAGGAGCGAAATGTAGGATATCTGTTCCAGAATTACGCATTGTTCCCAAATATGAATGTGGAGCAGAACATTCTTTGTGGGTTATCAAAGGAAAAGGATAGATCTGTCCGCAGGACAAAAATGGAGGAAATGCTGGAAGTTATGGAGCTTTCCGCATGCAGAAAATTATTCCCTCATCAGTTGAGCGGCGGCCAGCAGCAAAGATGTGCACTGGCGCGCATGCTGGTCAGTGAGCCGGAACTGCTGCTTTTGGACGAGCCTTTCAGTGCATTGGATTCCTACCTTAGAGAGCAATTGCAGACTCAGGTCAGAACAATTCTGGAGAGATTTGGCAAAGATGTTCTGATGGTAAGCCACAGCAGGGATGAGGTCTATTATCTTTGCAGTCAGGTCGCAGTCATGCATCAGGGAAGAATTTTGAATCATGGAAAGACCAAGGAGGTTTTTGCAGATCCAAAGAGCAGGACAGCAGCGATTCTGACAGGGTGCAAGAACATTGCAGATGCTTACAAAACTGGGGAATTTGAAGTTTATGTGCCGGATTGGGGAATCCACCTGCAGACAAAGGTGCCGGTAGGGGATACTGTCTGTGCGGTAGGTCTTCGTGCTCATTATTTTAATCCGAAGGCACGTGAGAATGTTTATCCGGTAGTGTATTCTAATGAAAGAGAGGATCCTTTTGAGCTGCGTCTTTTATTCAGGTATGCAGGACAAAAGGATGGAACCCCGGATATCTGGTGGAGGATGCCAAAAGACAGGCGGCCGGAATCAATGCCGGAGCAGCTTGGTATCGCCCCGACCAATGTATTGCTTTTATATCCGGAATAGACAGGAAACAGAAAATGAATGAGAAAAAATTAAGCCCATCCATGGACGCATGGATGAAAGAAGCAAAATCCCATGAGAGTGCAGATAAAATCGGAATGTATCTGACCCACAATGGAATCGTGAGAAAATCAGCCAAAGCCAAGGTGCGTTTTGGAGAGGAAAATACGAAAGATGTTGTCGGAATGCTGTTTTCTTACGATGAGGAAAAGGTACAGGCTGCCATTGGAGAGACCTATGAGCTGGAAGGCATTTATTATGTAAAAGCGTGGCTGAATGAAGGCATGCTGACGGTGGGAGATGATATTATGTATGTTCTCATCGGTGGGGACATTCGCCCTCATGTGGTGGATGCATTGCAGTTTCTGGTAGGAAAACTAAAGAATGAATGTGTTGAGGAGAAGGAAATCTATGAAGCTGATTAGAACAGAAGATGCGGTAGGACAGATTTTATGCCATGATATCACACAGATTATCAAAGGAGTGACAAAGGATGCCCGCTTTCTTAAGGGACATATCATTACAGAAGAGGATATCCCGGTGTTATTAAGCCTAGGAAAGGATAACCTCTACATATGGGAAAATGATGAAACAATGTATCATGAAAATGAGGCTGCCCAGATTCTCTGCGATGTATGTATCAATGAACATATGACTCCTTCAGAGGTAAAAGAGGGGAAAATCGAGTTAAAGGCAGCGTGTGACGGTCTTTTCACTATTGATGTGGAACGATTAAATGAAATTAATGATATTGATCAGGTCATGATTGCTTCCAGACATACCAACACACCGGTCCGTAAAGGAGATAAATTAATCGGAACCCGTGTCATTCCTTTAGTCATTAAAAAGGATAAGATGGAGCTTGTGAAAAAATGTGCAGGAGACAAACCTCTTTGTGCGCTTCATCCATATGTTTTAAAAAGGGCAGGAATTGTAACGACAGGAAATGAAGTATTCTATGGAAGGATTCAGGATACCTTTACTCCGGTCGTTGTGGAAAAATTGAAGGCCTATGATATTGAAGTGACAGACCATATCATTGTAAATGATGATCTGGACAATATTAAAAATGCCATTTTAAAGCTGAAAGAAAAGGGCTGTGAAATCATTATTACTACTGGCGGAATGAGTGTGGACCCTGATGATAAGACACCGGGAGCTATTAAGCAGAGCGGGGCAGAAGTTATTTCCTACGGGGCACCGGTACTGCCGGGAGCAATGTTCTGTCTGGCGTATTTTGAAGATGGAACACCGATCATGGGACTGCCGGGATGCGTGATGTATGCAAGCTCTACCATTTTTGATCTGATGCTTCCAAGAATCGCGGCAAAGGTTCCTGTAAAGAGAAAGGACATCACGGTGCTTGGACATGGCGGACTTTGCCTCGGATGCCCGGAATGTCACTATCCTGCATGCAGTTTTGGAAAGGCTTGATATTGACAGTAATTTGCAGAAAGCGGTATAATAAATTGCATATGGTGAGTATGAGGGACTGGTATTTGTCAAAATATGCAGTCCCTTTTTTATCAGAATTACCATCGGGGATTCGAACCCCGGACAATTTACAAAGGTTTATAGAGGAGTTTGTGAAAATGGAACTATACAAAGGGCGTCCAGAGGATGTGACAGGGCGTGAGGAAAGGGAAATCAGAGTATATGATTTTCTTGATAAGCTAGGAATTGAGTATGTGCGTACCGATCATGGACATGCAGATACGATGGAGGCGTGCAATGAGATCGATGCGGTATTGGATGTTCTTATTTGCAAAAATCTGTTCCTGTGCAACCGCCAGAAGACAAACTATTATCTTTTAATGATGCCGGGAGATAAACCATTTAAGACGAAGGAATTGTCTTCTCAGATCAACAGTGCAAGGCTGTCTTTTGCCTCTGCGGAGGATATGGAAAAGTATCTGGATATTCATCCGGGAGCAGTCAGCATTATGGGACTGATGAACGATCATGACAATGCAGTGCAGCTGCTTGTAGATGAGGATGTATTGAAGGGTGCGTATTTGGGATGTCATCCTTGTGTGAATACCTCCAGTCTGAAAATGAAGACAGAAGAAGTGTTTACAAAGTTTCTGGACGCGGTGCATCATAAAGCGATCACTGTTGTGCTGAAAGGCGAATAGTAAACTTTAAAGTTTACAAATATCTAAAATTAGTTTACTAAAATGTCAAAAAAGGTAGAAGATGTTGAAAAAGAATAGAAAAATGTTGGAATTTGCCGGCAGTATGTTTTTGTCAGCAGTTTTGTTTTTGATTATTTACAAATTTATACCGATCGTATATTCCACAAATGATGACCGTATGATCGCAGAACTGGTTTCCGGACAGTTTACAGGCACACCGGAAAGCTATGGAATTCAGATGACCTTTTGCTTTACCTGGTTCTTAAGTAAGCTGTATGAGATTACGAGAGCATTGAACTGGTATGGAATTGTACTGATTGCTGTTCAGATGTTTTCTTTTGGAGCAATTTTATATCGTATACAGAGCTTTTCAGAAAAATGGCCGGGTAAGCTGGTGCTGATGATAATGGCCATCGGAGCTTTTGTGGGAATCTGGTTAAAGGTTTATGTGCAGCTGACTTATACAACTACCGCAGCTTTTATGGGTATGGCAGCCATTTTCTGGTATGCCACCTCAGAGACTGACTGGAAAAATATTTTGATGGTGGGAATTTTGGCAAACATTGCATTTTGCATCCGTCCGAATATTTTTTATATGCTGATTCCGGCTACGGGTCTGGTATATCTTTGGAAGCTGATCGGAAAGAAGGATTTGAAGAAACTGACCATCGGTGCACCGTTTATGATTTTGGCAGTCACAGCAGTGTTGTTTGTAATCAATGCGGCGGCTTATTCAAAGGAAGGCTGGAAGGAATTCAGAGACTTTTTTGATGTGCGTACCAATGTGTATGATTATTATGATTTGCTTCCTTATGAAGAATATCCGGAATTGTATGAACCATATGGAATTTCTGAAGAAGAATTCAATATGATGCGTGTATATGACTACACGGTGCTTGGTGATCTGCCGAAAGAATTTTTCCCGGAATATTTAGAAGCTGTTAAAGAACTAGAGAAAGAACAGGGAATTACATTTGTTACGAAATCAGTGGATGCAGTAAAAACCTTTGTCAAAGATGTACTCGGTAATGCCTATGGTATAGAAAATGCATTATTGTTTGTGGCTGCGGTAATTCTTTTGATTCTGTTGATTTGGAAAAAGAATTATCCGCTGGCTATTTATCTGGCAGTTCAGAGCGCGGCAATGTGTGTTCTCTGGCTATACTTTACCTACTGGGGAAGAGCCATCGAGCGAATCCAGATGACCATGAGTCTGATTTTCCTGGCGGTAATTTTACATGTGCTTTTTGAGATGAGGGATATGCATCTTTATCGAGAGGAAGAGACTGGTAAGATCAGCGGGAATGGAATGGCTGCACTTGCATTGGGATGTGGGGCTCTTATATTAATTGCAGCAGGTAAGTTTGGACATTTTCGTACAGATAATATTGCGAAAACATACTGGTACAATGATGTACAGACCATTAAAGAATATTGCGCAAATGATCCAGACAGGCTCTATTATATGGATATAGCGACTATGACGGAATTATACGGAAAATGTACGATCAAAAATACGGAGCCGGATTATATCAATTATATTTCTCTCGGTGACTGGACAGCCTATTGCCCGCATTATGAGGAAAAGCTTAAAAATCACGGTGTAGAGAACGTTGCGGAATCTATCACTGATGACAATACTTATGTAATTATGCTTCACAACTACCAGTTGAAATGTATGAAGGAATACTTAAATGTAGAGGAAGAATGGGTAGAAACAATCTTTGGAGCCAATGAAACAGCTTATGCGGTTTATCAGTTCCATTAAAATGAAAGGAGGTAACAATCTTGGAAAAGAAGACAAACTGGAAAGTTATTCTGTGTCTGCATGTGCTGCTGTTCGTATATTCTTTAGAGAGTGTATGTTCTAAAACAGCTGCAGTTCAGGAAATGTTTTCCTTCAAATTTTTCTTATTTTATGGCTTAGTATTGTTCTTATTATTCTTTTATGCCCTTGCATGGCAGAGAATTTTAAAATACATGCCATTGACCGTAGCTTATGCGAACAAGGGAATCACCATTATCTGGGGGATGTTCTGGGGCGCAGTGTTGTTTAAGGAAGCGATCACATTAAAGACCATTATCGGTGCTGTGATCATTCTCATAGGAATTTATATGGTGGTGACGAATAATGAACATTAAATATACATTTATTCTGCTGTTTATCTTCAGCGTATTTATTTCTTCCTGCTCTCAGATCTTACTGAAAAAAGCAGCGAATAAGACTTATAAAAATATTATTGAAGAATATTTAAATCCACTGGTCATTGCAGCATACAGCGTATTTTTGCTGTCCTCCTTTTTGACTATGTATTCTTATAAATATGTTCCATTGTCTATTGGGCCGATGATCGAAGCCATGGGTTATGTATTTGTTGCAGTTCTTGGACGGATTTTCTTAAAAGAGAAAATTAATAAAAAGACTGCTATTGGTATGGGGCTGATCCTGGTTGGAATTGTAATCTGCAGTATTTAAGAGGTGGAAAAAGTTTTTAAAAGGCAGGAGAAGCAGGATGACAAAACTCTATGATGCATTAATTGAATATGGTAAATCAGATTATGTACCGTTTCATATGCCGGGACATAAGCGTGCCCTTATGGAGTTTGAAAATCCTTACAGCTTTGATATTACAGAAATTGACGGGTTTGATAATCTTCATCATGCAGAAGGAATTATTAAGGAGGCCGAAAAACATGCGGCACTCGTATGTCAGTCAGATGAGACGCATTTTCTGGTAAATGGAAGCAGCTGCGGTATTTTAAGTGCGATTTTTTCGGCCACAAAGCAGGGCGGTGAACTTATCATGGCAAGAAACTGTCATAAAACAGTTTATCACGCCGCAGAGCTTCGGGAATTAAAGACGCATTACCTTTATCCGGAAATGCTGCCGGAGGGAATTTTGGGCAGCATTACCGTGGAAATGGTGGAAGCTTCCATAGAAAAACATCCGGAAGCAAGCGCATTGATCTTAACGTCTCCAACTTATGACGGTGTTGTATCGGATGTAAGGGAGATCGTAAAAGCGGCCCATGCAAAGGGTGTGACGGTCATTATTGACGAGGCTCATGGGGCACACTTTTTAAAGGAAAGCGGTTTCCCGAAAAGTGCTATTCGCTGCGGAGCAGATGTGGTGATTCAAAGTACTCATAAAACATTGCCTGCACTGACACAGACTGCGCTGATTCATATAAATAAAGATTATAAATATAAAGCAAAAGTGCGAAAATATCTGACGATGTTTCAGACCACCAGCCCCTCCTATGTGCTGATGGCAAGTATTGATTCTGCGATGCATTGGTATGTGGAAGAGGGAAGAGAGGCCTATAAGAAATATCTTGCCAGATTAGGAAAGCTTCGGGCAGCATTTAAGACGGGGTTAAAGAATTTACAGCTCTTAGAGCCGGAAAATGTATTTGACTATGATATTTCCAAGGTGCTGATTTCTACCAAAAACAGCAATATTTCTGGGGAAGAGCTTCATAAACAGCTGGTACAAAAATATCACATTCAGTCGGAGATGGTTTCGGCGCATTACGTATTGTTCATGACCAGTGTGGCTGATACGGATGAATATTATCGCAGATTTCTGGACGCACTTCTGGAAATTGATGAAGCATTGCAGAAAAGTCCAATGAAATTTGCCGAAGATGATGAGATGGGACGGCCGAAGGCTCTGATGCGTATCTGCGAGGCAGTGGAGAAACCAAAGAAATCTCTGCCGCTTTTAGAAAGCATGGGAGAAACATCTGCGTCTTATGTATATATCTATCCGCCAGGAATTCCGCTGCTTACGCCGGGAGAAAAGATCAGTGAGCGATGTGTGCGCCAGCTGCAGTTCTATTTGGAAGAGGGGCTGGAAGTGTATGGACTTACGAAGGAGAGGGAGATTGAAATCGTATGGGTAGAATTTTTTACTTAATGGGCAAAAGCTCTACAGGCAAAGATTCCTTTTATAAAGAGTTAATGAATGATAAAAAACTGGGGTTAAAAAATATTGTCATGTATACGACACGTCCAATCCGTGCGGGGGAAACGGATGGAGTGGAATATTATTTTGTGGATGATGCAAAACTGGCTGAACTAGAAGCGGCGGGCAAGGTAATCGAAAGACGTTCCTATAATACCATTCATGGTGTGTGGCATTATTTTACTGTTTGTGATGAACAGATTGATCTGAAAAATAACAATTACGTGGTAATCGGGACACTGGAGTCCTATGTTGCCAGCAGAAAATATTTTGGAGAGGGCGTGTTAGAGCCAATTTACATTGAAGTAGATGACGGCGTGCGCCTGCAGAGAGCATTGGATCGGGAAAAAACCCAGGACAATCCGAAATACAAGGAAATGTGCCGCAGATATATTGCAGACAGTGATGATTTCTCAGAAGAAAACATTGCAGCAGCGGGGATTACAAAACGTTTTGAAAATAATGATTTTAAGGAATGTCTGGAGAAAATTACAAGCCATATCGCGCAGTTTCAATAGTTGCGGCAGAACTTGATTTTATGATATACTAAATTGATAAGTCTAAGGACGGAGGGAGGCAGACACATGTTTGGATTTAAAGATGTCATTGGACACGAACACCTCATTGAACATTTACAGAGTGCCATTTCCATGGGAAAAGTATCTCATGCATATATTTTTGATGGAGAAAAGGGAGCAGGGAAAAATTTTCTGGCAGATATTTTTGCGGCGACTTTGCAGTGTGAGGAAAAGGGGTCCGAACCTTGTGGAAATTGTACTTCCTGTAAGCAGGCTGAAGGAAAGAATCATCCGGACATCATTCGGATTACTCATGAAAAGCCGAATACTATCAGCGTAGATGATATCAGAGAGCAGCTTTGCGGTGATATTATGATCAAGCCATACAAAGGGCCTTATAAGATTTACATTGTAGACGAAGCAGAAAAACTGAATGTACAGGCACAGAATGCTCTTTTAAAAACAATCGAAGAGCCGCCTGCATATGCGGTGATCTTACTGCTCACTACAAATTCTGAAAGCTTTTTACCGACGATTTTATCCCGTTGTGTGACCTTGCATCTGAAACCTGTAAAGGACAGTATGGTGCGCAAATATTTGATGGAGCAGGTAAAGATTCCTGATTATCAGGCAGATATCTGTGTAGCATTTGCACAGGGGAATATCGGTAAGGCGAGAAGACTGGCATTGTCAGAAGAATTCGGTCAGATGAAGGAGCATGCAATTCATCTGGTAAAATATATTCAGGATATGGAAATTTCTGAATTGATCAATAGCATGCATAAGATTACGGAATTTAAGACAGATATTTCTGATTACCTGGATTTATTAATGGTCTGGTATCGGGATGTCTTATTATATAAAGCAACATGGAATCCATCTTCAATCGTATTTTCTGATGAAATACATACCTTAAGAAAGATGGCTTCCCAAAGCTCCTATGAAGGGATTGAAACAATCTTAAATGCATTGGACAAGGCAAAGATTCGTTTGGCGGCCAATGTAAACTTTGATCTGACCATGGAGCTTTTACTGCTGACCATGAAGGAGAATTAATATATGGCAAAAGTAATTGGTGTGCGTTTTCGTAATGCCGGTAAGGTATACTACTTTGCACCTGGAAAATTAAAGATCTATCAGGGCGATCATGTTGTCGTAGAAACTGCCAGAGGCGTGGAATACGGTTACGTGGTACTTGGTATGAAAGAGGTGGAGGACGATAAAATTGTCCAGCCGTTAAAACCGGTCATGCGCGTAGCAACACCGGAGGATGATGAAAAAGCAGCGAAAAACCGCGAGAAGGAAAAAGAAGCCTTCAAAATCTGTCAGGAAAAGATTCATAAACATGAGCTGGAAATGAAGCTGATTGATGCGGAATATACCTTTGATAATAATAAGGTGCTGTTCTATTTTACAGCAGATGGAAGAATTGACTTCCGTGAACTGGTAAAAGATCTGGCTGCGGTATTTAAGACAAGAATTGAGCTTCGTCAGATCGGTGTGCGTGATGAGACAAAGATTTTAGGCGGTATCGGTATTTGTGGAAGACCGCTTTGCTGCCACTCTTATCTTTCCGACTTCGCTCCGGTTTCTATTAAGATGGCGAAGGAACAGAATCTTTCCTTGAATCCAACAAAGATTTCCGGTGTCTGCGGAAGATTAATGTGCTGTCTGAAAAATGAACAGGAAACCTACGAGGAACTGAATAGCCGCCTTCCAAATGTGGGCGACTATGTGACAGCTCCAGATGGATTGAAAGGGGAAGTTCACTCCTTAAGTGTACTTCGTCAGTTGGTTAAGGTTATTGTAACTCTGGATAATGACGAAAAAGAAATCCGTGAGTACAAGGCAAATGAGCTTCGTTTTAAACCTCGTAAGAAAAAAGAAAAAGCAACGGTTGCTGATGAAGAGTTAAAGGCACTGGAAGCATTGGAACGAAAAGAAGGAAAATCTAAGCTTGAAGACAATTAATTTAAAGTCCGGGGAACGGATCGACGACCTTCAGCGAAATGGCTATCGCATTATTCAAAATCCTGAGCGCTTCTGCTTCGGGATGGATGCGGTGCTTTTATCCTCCTTTGCAAAGGCGAAGCCGGGAGAAAAAGTGCTGGATCTGGGAACCGGGAACGGTATCATCCCAATCCTTATGGAGGCAAAGACAAAGGGAGAAAAATTCTTTGGTCTGGAAATTCAGGAGGAAAGCGCTGATCTTGCGAGAAGAAGTGTCGCGTTAAATGGATTAGAAGAAAAAATAGGGATTGTGACAGGCGATATGAAAGAGGCAGTAAACATTTTCGGAGCTGCTTCTTTTCACGTTATTACCATGAATCCGCCTTATATGACTGGCAATCACGGATTGGTCAATCAGGAAGATGCCAAGGCCATTGCACGCCATGAGATTACCTGTTCTCTGGAGGAGATGATCTCGCAGGCTTCTAAGGTCTTGAAATCAAAGGGCAGATTTTATATGGTACATCGGCCATTCAGACTGGCGGAGATTATGTCGCTGATGGTAAAGTATCATCTGGAGCCGAAACGTATGCGTCTTGTGTATCCTTACGTGGATAAGGAACCCAATATGGTGCTTATAGAAGGATTAAAGGGCGGAAATTCCAGAATTACTGTGGAGCCACCGTTAATTGTTTATGAGAAACCGGGCGTTTATACGGAAGAATTGAAGAGAATGTACTATGAAGTATAGAGGCAATGCGCGGGTTAAGAAGTGTTAACTTGGCATAGGAAACCGAAAAAGGGAGAAATCATGCAGGGAAAATTGTATTTATGTGCCACACCGATTGGGAATCTGGAGGACATTACTTATAGAGTTCTGCGTACATTGAAAGAAGTGGATCTGATTGCGGCGGAAGATACGAGAAACAGTATTAAGCTGTTGAATCATTTTGATATCCATACACCGATGACAAGCTACCATGAATATAACAAAATTGAAAAGGCAGAGGTTTTGATCCGAAAGATGCAGGAAGGAACCAATATTGCGCTCATTACCGATGCGGGAACTCCGGGGATTTCTGATCCGGGAGAAGATTTGGTGAGAATGTGCTATGAGGCAGGGATCGAGGTGACATCTCTTCCGGGACCTGCGGCATGTATAACAGCACTTACCTTGTCGGGACTTTCTACCAGAAGATTTGCATTTGAAGCATTTTTGCCATCAGATAAAAAGGAACGTCAGGCAGTGCTTTCAGAGCTGGTGAATGAAACAAGAACAATTATTTTGTATGAAGCGCCTCACAGACTGATCAAAACTTTAAACGAGCTTTTGGAGACACTCGGAAATCGCAGGATGACACTCTGCAGAGAGCTTACTAAAAAACATGAGACTGCCTTTGCATCTACCGTTGAAGATATTTTAAAATTTTACGAGACACAGGAGCCAAAGGGAGAATGTGTTCTTGTTATTGAAGGAAAGAGCAGACAGGAGATTGTTAAGGAAGCGCGTTCCAGATGGGAAGAAATGACCGTTGAAGAGCATATGGAGGTCTATTTAAGTAAGGGAATGGATAAAAAAGAAGCCATGAAAGCTGTTGCGAAGGACAGAGGCGTGTCAAAGCGCGACATTTATCAGGTATTGTTATAAATATGAGAGTTGATACCAAAAAACTGGCCATGATGGGGCTGTTTACAGCGCTTGCGATGATTTTTGGATATGTGGAAGCAATCTTACCGATTTCCGTAGGGATTCCGGGAGTGAAGCTTGGCCTTGCCAATATCGTTGTGTTGTTTGCGCTGTATTATTTAAAGCCATCAGAGGCATTTTTAATTAATATAGTAAGAATTACACTGGTAAGTTTTATGTTCGGAAACTTATCGGTCATGTTATATAGTCTGGCTGGCGGAGTTTTAAGCTTTGGTGCAATGTTTCTGCTTAAAAAGTCAGGGAAGTTTAGTGTTTACGGAGTCAGTGTTGCAGGTGGTGTGTTCCACAATGTGGGGCAGCTTCTTGTAGCGATGCTGGTATTAGAGACAATGTCTTTGGTGTATTACGGGCCTGTACTTTTAATTTCAGGTGTGGTTACGGGACTTGTCATTGGAATCGTATCGAGTGAAGTGATAAAGAGAATCGGAAATCATTGAGATTTCCGGTTCTTTTTTTTCATGAAAGTAAAACGGGGGGACTGCATGATCTTACAAAAAATAATAGCTACGATTGTGTTGATCAGCGTTGCAATGATTGCAGGACCGATGATAGCCGTTGGAGTGACACTGCCATATTGCTGGCGATAGGCAATGATATTGATTGGGATCAGCTGCAGTGAGGATATGTTGATAATCAGGAAGGTACACATTTCATCAGAAGCAATTCGGGGCATTTTTGGATCGTTCTCTGTGTAGGAGGGATTCCCCCGTTCCTGTTCCAGATTTGCAAGTTCTTCCATGGCCTTTAGTCCGGCCGGTGTGGCACCCCAGTTCAGTCCCAGAAAATTTGCAATAAAATTTAAAGAAATGTGCTCCGCTGCAGGATGGTCCTTGGGAAGATTTGGAAAAAGAAAGGTAATGAGCGGATGGATTGCTTTTGTAGCAGAAGTTATCATGCCGGAAGTTTTTGCAATTTCCATAAGTCCGGTCCAAAGAGTGAGAACTCCTGCGGTGGTAATGCAAAGAGAAATTGCTTCGCCTGCGGCGGATAGTGCAGCATCACTGACTTTTGTAATATTTCCTGTCAGAGCACCATACAAGATTCCAATCAGGAGCATGCCTGCCCATAAGTAGTCCATAGAGTCTCCAAAGTTCCTTTTTTTCTATTTTATGTAAATCGAACATATGTTATACTAAAAACCTACATAAATTAGAGGAGTGAAAAAATGACTGGAAGACGAGGCAGAAAAAGTAGAAAAGGAAAGAAAAAATCTCTGGGAATGTTGATTCTGGTACTGGCAGCATTAAGTGGCAATTTCTTTTTGAATAATACAGTGTCCATAAAAGTGCCAGAGGGAGAACCGGTTTATGCAGAGACAGAAGATGCAGGAGAACTGGAAGTACATTTTATTGATGTGGGGCAGGGAGACGCCACATTGATCTTTCAGGGAGACCATGCGATGCTCATTGATGGAGGCGAAAATAATAGAGGCTGGCAGATCGTAGATTATTTAAATTATCTTGGGATTGAACATTTGGATTATGTGATCGGGACACATCCCGATTCGGATCACATTGGAGGTCTGGATACGGTCATTGAGAATATTTCCTGTGATATTGTGATGATGCCGGAACTGGAACGTGATACAGCCAGTTATGAAGGCATTGTTCGGGCCGTGAAAGAGCAGGGAGTAAAAAGCATTTCGCCGAAACCGGGGGAAACCTATGAGCTTGGAAATGCTATATTTACAATACTGGCACCAAATGATACGTATGATAATATCAATGATAATTCTATTGCACTTCGTTTGGTGCATGGAGATAACAGCTTTTTATTTACAGGGGATGCGGAAGAGGAGGCGGAAGATGACATGCTGAAGTCGGGAAGAGAATTGGCGTCTGATGTATATAAGGCAGCACATCATGGAAGCTCTGGTGCAAATTCAGAATTGTTTTTAATGGCAGTGAAACCGACTTATGCAGTGATCAGCTGTGGAGAAAATAATGAGTATGGGCATCCGCACAGTGAGGTATTAAACAGACTGAGAATGCTGGGGACAGAGGTTTATCGTACCGATGAGCAGGGAACGATTGTAGCAGTTTCGGATGGAAGTGAAATCAGTTTCAATATGTCATCGACAGACAGCTGGCAGAGTGGCCAGAATTTTTAAGGAATTCTTAATTTTATTAAAGATGATTGTTAAATGATTGTCGAACGAAGCAAGTACATTGTATAATAATAAAAATAGGTAATTGCGAAACAAGTTCCGCAATCTTGAACTGAAAGCGGTAGAAATCCTGCTTTGGCAGGATTTCACAGATGAAGTAGCAACTTTTCATTTTTAGGCGCACTTTAACAGGCATTGCAGACTGGAAAGTAGAAAGTT
>JAGAQG010000037.1 GCA_017622875.1 Lachnospiraceae bacterium | reverse complement strand
CAAACTCTCATGTTTAAAAGTTTGAAACCTTTTCAGAACAACACTTGGCTGTTCTTCCGTTTCACTGTTTCTAGGTTGCTTATTTCTAAGCTGTTCTCTTGAATTTCCGTCCTCTCGGACTGTCTTTCCAGACATTACTCATTAAAGAATTTCAAGGTCTGCATATGTTCTTAAAGAACTTTGCATGTTATACTGTTTAGTTATCAATGTTCATTAATTTTGCTTATCGACTTTGTATCGCGTCAGCTCTGTTAGATTAACACGTCTCGCGAACTTTGTCAACAACTTTTTTTATTTTTTTCAAATTTCTTTTTCAAAGAAATTTGAACGGAGAAAGAGGGATTTGAACCCTCGCGCCGCTATTAACGACCTACTCCCTTTCCAGGGGAGCCCCTTCAGCCTCTTGGGTATTTCTCCAAAGCCTGAGTCCATGACTCTTATCACAACTTTTTCTCATAGAAAAACAACCTCATCGGTTGTTTTAAAAGTTGTAACGCAGAGGGTGGGATTCGAACCCACGCGCCCTTGCGGACAAACGGTTTTCAAGACCGCCTCGTTATGACCACTTCGATACCTCTGCATATTCACTTGTGTGTCGCTTACCTCAGCGCAAGTGAAATAATATCATTAAGTTTCCAATCTGTCAACACCCTTTTTGAAAAAAAATTAAAACTTTTTTTCTCTTTTTTTCTCTTGTGTTTCTTCTATACTATAGACCACAGAATATTGTGGCTATGTCCAAATCTTCTGGTGTTGTGATTTTAATATTGCGATAAGAACCTTCTACTAATTTTACCTTATGATCAGTCATAGTTTCTACGACCATCGCATCATCCGTAATACCTTCCGGTTCTTCTATCATTAATTTTTCATATGCATTTTTAATCAGCTCGTATTCAAAGACCTGCGGCGTCTGAACCTGCCATACTTTTCTTCTATCAGGTGTCTGGGCTGCAAATCCTTCTTCATCCGCAATTTTAATCGTATCTTTCACAGGCATGCCTACTACACAGGCTTTATACTCTTCCACCGCCGCGCATGCTCGTTCAATAATTTCATAATTTACAAATGGACGTGCGCCATCATGAATCAATACATAATCTGCACTGTCAATCGCCTGAATGCCTTCGTAAACAGAGTGGTATCTCTCTTTTCCGCCGGCAACAATTTTAACCACTTTCGTAAAACCGTAATTTTCTACAATTTCCTTTCGACAATACTCAATTTCATCTTTCCCCGTTACGAGAATGATTTCTGAAATCAGCGGACTTGTTTCAAACGAATTTAAAGTATAGTACAGAACCGGTCGATCTTTAATCAAAAGATACTGCTTCTGTACTTTGCTGTTCATTCGTTTTCCCTGACCTGCTGCTAATACGATGGCTACATTTTTCATTAGATTCTTTCTCCCAGCTTTAAGTTCGGAACTGCATTTAAATCCCATCCATGGCGCACTCCTGCCATATATTCATAATAAGCTGCTGCACCAATCATTGCCGCATTGTCTGTGCATAAAATCGGTGATGGATAATAAAATTCAATACCATTTTTCTCGCAGGCTTCTTTCATCGCGCCTCTAAGTGTAGAGTTTGATGCCACACCGCCTGCAATGGCAAATTTCTTCATTCCAAAGTCTTTCACTGCCATCATGGCATGTTCTACAAGAACATCCGTAACTGCTTTCTGGAAGGATGCAGCAATGTCTGCCTCTACGATCGTCTCTCCCTTCATCTGCGCACCATTGATATAGTTTAATACCGCTGATTTTACGCCGCTGAAGCTAAAGTCATACTTGCCATCTTCAATGTGGGCCTTCGGGAATTTGATCGCATTCGGATTTCCTTCTTTGGAAAGCTTGTCAATTTTCGGCCCTCCCGGATATCCAAGGCCAATGGCACGAGCAACCTTGTCAAACGCTTCCCCAGCCGCATCATCTCTTGTACGTCCGATGATCTGATATTTTCCATAATCATCAACAACTACCAGATGAGTATGCCCGCCTGATACAACAAGACAGACAAATGGCGGTTCCAACTCTAAATTTTCAATGTAGTTAGCACTGATATGCCCTTCAATGTGATGCACTCCGACCAGTGGTTTATTCGCAGCATAGGCGATTGCCTTTGCCTCTGCCACTCCGACAAGCAACGCACCAACAAGCCCCGGACCATAAGTAACACCAATGGCATCCATTTCTTCCAATGTCATTCCCGCCTGTTCCAGTGCTTCTTCGATTACCTGATTAATTTTTTCAATGTGTTTTCTGGATGCAATCTCCGGCACAACCCCACCATACAGCTTATGCAGTTCAATCTGAGAAGAGATCACATTTGATAATACATATCTTCCGTTTTTTACGACTGCGGCTGCGGTTTCGTCACAGGAGCTTTCGATTGCTAAAATATAAACATCTTTTTCCACGACTATTCCTCTTCAAATCCCAGCTCTACGGATTTTCCATCCTTGCCTGGGAATGTGTTGCTAAATATCTTTTGTACTTCCTCCATATAAAATTCCGGTCTTGGCAGCGATGGGCTGTAATGAGTTAGCCACAGTTCTTTTACCCCTGCCTGAGCCGCCAGCTTTGCAGCCTCCTGGAACATCATATGCTTTTTACTCTTCGCATCCGGAATCTTTTCCGGATCCCCATACATCCCCTCGCAGATGAAAAGATCAGAATTCTTTGCATTTTCCACAATGGAATTTGTAGGTCTTGTGTCCGTACAGTAGGTCAGTTTGATTCCCTTACGGGCCGGTCCCATGACCATATCCGGCGTAAAGGTACGTCCATCCTCTGTAATCGTCTCTCCTTTTTGGAGTCTGTTCCAACATTTTAATGGGATTTCTGCCGCGCGGGCTCTATCCGCATCAAATTTTCCTGCACGGTCAATTTCCATAGTATATCCGTAACAGGTTACATTATGATTTACTTTAAATGCTTTTAAACGATATCCGTTTAATTCAAAAGTCTGTTCCGGCTCTGTAATCTCCTTAAAAATAATCGGAAATGGCAGTCCCGGTGCAATGATACGAAGTGCGTTAACTACTTTTTCCAGTCCCGGCGGCCCAATCAAGGTCAACGTTTCGGTTCGGTCTGAGTTTCCCATGGTAAGCAAAAGCCCCGGAAGTCCTCCAATGTGGTCACCGTGATAATGGGTAAAGCAGATTGTATCAATCGGTTTAAAGCTCCAGCCTTTTTCTCTGATTGCCACCTGTGTTCCTTCGCCGCAGTCGATCAGAAGACTGCTTCCATTAAAACGGACCATCAGAGAAGTAAGCCATCGGTAAGGCAGCGGCATCATTCCTCCGCAGCCTAACAAACAGACATCTAACATATTTTTGATTCCTTCTTTTATACTTCCAGAACCTCTCGTTCCGTTACCGGAATCTGAAATTCTGCAACCATTTTGTCATAACATTGTTCACACATGTCAAATTCATGGCGAACCAGATCTTTTTCCGAGAAAAAGCCCCAGTCTTTGCAGACATGCAGTACCCCTTCTGACACAAAATTTCCTGTCATGGACAACTCTCTGCCACAGCAGTTACACAAGACTTTCTCCAGTTTCTTTTTTTCTTTGTCCTTATAAAAACGCATATGATTCCTCCCATCGTTCACCTTTGTGACAATTTCAATCATAATTGTTTTGCTTAGGCATTCCTAGTGGGAATTGATACCATACAGAGCATCAATGTTTCCACATAATTAATGCATTTTCCACAGGCATTTCATAAAAGTTTTTACGGATTCCTTCTTTTACGAATCCTTGACGGGAATACAGGCCAATGGCAGTTTCATTGCTTTCCCGTACTTCGAGGAAAAATTCCTGTGTATCAAAGGCAGCCCCTTCTTGATAGAGTCTTTCCAGAAGCTTTCCGCCGATTCCATTGCGGCGATGAGAGGCTTTCACTGCCACATTGGTAATCTCTCCGGTTCCTGCGATACAATAGCAGCCAATATAACCTGCCACTTCGCCATCAGCGAGAGCGACCAAAAATACCGTATCATTTCTTCCCATGCTGTCCTTAAACGATTTTTCAGACCACGGCAGGGAAAAATTGTCTTTTTCTATTTCACAAACTTCCGGCAAATCCTCTGCCTGCATTTTTCTAATGACAATCTCACTCATTGCTTTGCTGCCTGCATCTTTCAGCGCGTTCCCTTTCCGCCTGAGAAAGACGAAGATAATCCGGCTGATGCTCTACCGCAGTTTCCATGCGTCCCATCTTTGCATAACACATTGCCAAAGACGCCAAAGCACCTGCACGCTGACGGCTCATATGTGCCGGGGCAGCCATATATGAGACCTTCATAAGTTCCCCAAGCTTTTCAGCATAAACAGGCCAGCCATCTCCTAAAAAAATGACTTCTCTGCCAAGGGCATTCAATTTTTCTGCAATTTCTGCAATGTCTGCCGCCATCTGAGCCTCTAAAACTTTCAGTTCATTTCCCTCAAATTCATAGATTCCCGTGTAGACCTGATTTCTTCTAGCATCCATCAGTGGACATACGATTTTATCTGTACCGCAAAGATTATAGGCTAACCCATCCACTGTCGGAATGGAAATCAGCGGCTTTTTCAGAGCAAGTCCAAGTCCCTTTGCTGTAGCGGATCCGATACGAAGTCCTGTAAAAGAGCCTGGTCCCCCTGCTACTGCAATTGCATCTACCGTATTTAAGTCCAACTCTATCATTTTTGCCAGTTCATCCAGCATCGGAAGCAATGTCTGGGAATGAGTCTTTTTGTAATTCATCGTATATTCAGCCAGCATGGTATCATCTTCCATGACTGCCACAGAAGCTACCAGCCCTGAACTGTCCAATGCTAAAATTTTCATTTTTATTCTCCTATGGATGTGACTGTGATCTTTCTGTAATCAAAGCCTTTCTCCAAATCTTTTTCTATTTTAATTTCAGTATATTTTTCCGGCAGGATTTCTTCGATTAAGTTCGCCCATTCAATGAGGGATACCCCTGCTCCGTAGAAATAGTCCTCATAACCGATTTCTTCCATTTCTTCTACGTCCCCGATACGGTAAACGTCAAAATGGTATAATGGGAGTCTGCCTTCTTCATAGACCTGTACAATGGTAAAGGTCGGGCTGCTTATCGGTTCCTGAATCTCCAGTCCTTTTGCAAGACCTTGAGTAAATACAGTCTTTCCAACGCCCAGATCCCCAATCAATGTATACACAGTACCAGCTTTTGCCCTTTCTCCCAGGCTTTTTCCGAAATCAAAGGTTTCCTTTGGTGTATTTGTTTCAATAATCATCGTAATTTCCTATTTTTTCTGTTCTACTTTTGATTTGATCCAGTCATATGCCTCGTCCAAATCTTTGCCAAATACGTCTAAAGATAACACACAAGCATTTTTATTTCTCATATAGAGGAACATGCTTTTCTTTGTCAGTTTGATTTTACTAAATTTGTCCCATGTTACCTTTGCCTGGTTTTCGCCCTGAATCGTAGTCACGCCTTCTTCATCTAAAATATAATGGATTGGCTGTGCATAGTATGGATTTGTTTTTACCTGTTTTTTTGCTTTTCTTTTTAAGTCAAATGGAATATAGAACACAAAGAGAAAACCAAATAATACATAAATAATACGATAACTAATTGGTGTAGTATCTCCCGAAATGATTGCAAGTACAATTGCAAAGACCCCAAGAAGCGGCCATAATAAGCCTGAGACACCTCCCATGTTGTGACTTGTGTAAAAATCTCCTAAAGTTTTTTCATCCATCTGGAAATCAAATTCGTATTTCATGGAATACCTCCTGTTTTCTTCTTAAATTTAGATTATAACACATTTTAAGGCTTTATCAACAAAAATGATTTTAGTTGACAGATGCTCCCGTCTATTGTACGATATTTTTAACAAAATACAGAAAGTTCTTCGGGGCAGGGTGACCGAAAAGGAATTCCCTACCGGCGGTATAGTCCGCGACCCGCGTAAGGCGGCTGATTTGGTGAAACTCCAAAACCGACAGTAAAGTCTGGATGAGAGAAGATATTTTAAGATGCAATCGCATTATTTAAGAGTGACAGCCCTGGAATTTATTTCAGGGCTTTATTTTTTTCGATGAACTTTCGGAAAGAAGGATCTATGGTAAACACAACAAATGAAACAAAAACCATTTCAAAAGTTCAAATGTCAAACAAGACCAGAACCCTGGTAGAGATTGGTATGCTGGGAGCTATCGCTACAGTGCTTATGCTTTTCGAATTTCCTCTTCCATTTATTGCACCTCCATTTTATGAGCTGGATTTAAGTGAAGTTCCGGTTCTCGTGGGGGCATTTGCATTAGGACCTGCACCCGGGGCAATGATTGAACTCGTTAAGGTTCTGTTAAATCTCCTGATCAATGGAACTGCTACTGCCTGTGTGGGTGAAATTGCAAATTATATTATTGGATGCTCCTTTATCATTCCGGCGGCTTTGATTTACAGCAAACGCAAATCCAAAAAGAATGCTTTGATTGGTATGATTGTCGGTACGATTACAATGACTGCTTTGGGCTGTTTTATCAATGCTTATGTTTTGCTACCGACCTACGCTGCTGCATTTGGAATGCCGATTGATACGATTATCGGAATGGGTACTGCTATCAATGCAAACATTGATAATATTATGACTTTCGTAATCATCGCAGTGGCCCCATTTAATATTATCAAAGGTATTGTAGTTTCATTAGTTACAATGTTGATTTACAAACACATTAGTCCAATTCTTAAGGGAAATCGTTAAATACGCACAACTTTAAAAAGCATGGGAACTATTTTTGTTTCCCATGCTTTTGTTATATCTGTATCTATTCCCACTCATCTGCTTCTTCTAAAAAGTCGATCAGTTCTTTCTTTGCTTCTGCTATTTTTTCTCCATCGTAGGAATTAAGTGCCTGTTCGAAGTTTCTAAGAACTCTTTCCACCTGCACACGTTTCATACCGAGACTTTCTTCATAAATTCGCTCACCGCGAAGTAAAAGGAATTTGTTTTCTTCCTTGTCACGTGGGTGGATTTTTAAGTAAGACAATGTTTCCAGACGTTCTTCGATCTCTTCCTCTGTCATTTCCAGATTTCGATCTTTGAATACCTGACGAAGCTTTTTACCGGTAGAGTTTACCTTTACTTCTACTTCCAGAATGGAGTTGATGTCATAGGTATAAGTAACATCTACCGATTCGGCACCGGCTTTGTTTGCAGGAATATCAATCATTAATTCTCCCAGAGAAAGATTGTTTACCGCAAAGCGGCTTTCTCCCTGTAATACATGAACACGAATTTTTGTCTGGTCATCCCGCACCGTATAGAGTGTTTCTGTGCGGCTGGCCGGAATCACGGTGTTTCTTTCAATGATCGGCAAAAATATCCCATCTTCAAAACGGTGCTGTGCATATTCCCGCACCACCTCAGTTCCAAGGGTGAATGGACATACGTCGGTCAGGATTACTTCTTTGATTCCGTCCCGACGTTCCTTCATGGCCCCCTGAATGGCTGCGCCAAGCGCCACTGTCTCATCCGGGTTCATGGAAGTATCCGGAATCATATGGAATAATTTGGCTGCAAATTTTCGGATGACTGGTGATTTTGTAGCCCCACCCACCAGAACGACTTTATCAATATCTGATAATCGGATATGTGCATCCTTTAAGCTTCGTTTGATTGGCTGGCGAATTTTCTCAAGAAGCTCTTCGCAGGCCTCTTCATAGTCCTCCAGACTTACTTTGTAGCTGTATTCTTCTCCATCAATGTTACATTTCATTTCGGAGACTTTGGAGTTTGCAAAACCAAGCTTACAGATTTCCGCCTGCTTGCGCACATGTTTTCTTACTTTTTCATTTAAGGTAAACGGACTTATGGAAGAATGTTTCGCGTAAAACATTTTTTCCAATACAGCAGTAAAATCTTCGCCACCGAGGAAGTTGTCCCCTGCTACCGCATGAACTTCCAGAATTGTATCGTACAGTTCCAAAATTGAGACATCAAAAGTACCTCCGCCAAGGTCGAATACAAGAAATCTTGCCTGCCCTTTGTGCTGCCAAAGCCCATACGCAATGGCTGCCGCTGTCGGTTCACTGATGATTCGCTCCACCTTTAATCCTGCCAGCTCTCCGGCACGTTTGGTCGCACGTCTTCTGGCATCGTTAAAGTAGGCCGGCACGCTGATGACCGCTTCCGTCACCGGTTCCCCAAGATATTGTTCCGCATCTTCTTTTAAGGCACGCAGAACAAAGGAGGAGAGTTCCTCTGCTGTAAAGCTCTTATCTCCCAGATTGAATTTTTTACCGCTTCCCATGCTTCGTTTAAAAACCGAAGCACCTCTGTCCGGAGTCAGCAGCATCTGCTCTGCCGCTGATTCTCCCACTAAAATCTGACCTTCTTCGTCTAAACTTACTACAGATGGCGTCATTCGTTTTCCCAGACGGTTCGGGATGATCTTCGGGCCATCTTCTGTATAGTAAGCTGCCAGACTGTTGGTCGTGCCAAGGTCAATTCCTATGATCATAGATTATTTAATCTCCTTACGTAATTTCGCGATTGCAAGCTGCAATTCTATATCTGTCGGGCAGATTTCAAGCGCCTGCTCATAGTAGGACAATGCTTTGTCATACTCCTTCAGACCATAATAGTAAATTCCCATATCACGGATTCCTTCATAGCATTTCGGCTCTCTGCAGTGAGTACAACGTTCACAGCCTGACATTTTTCGGAACATTTCCATTGCCTTTTCAGACTGTCCCATGTACATATAGCATTCTCCGATACGTGCCATACGCCATGGGCGTTCCATTGCATAATTTACAAATGCTTCTTCGGATACTGCGCCTGTTAGATAGAATTCTTTTGCTTTCTTTGCACATTCTGCCGCTTTCGCGGATTTGTGAAGCATGTAGTACGCACGTGCTTTGATCAGCCAGTGTCTTGCCTGAACTCTTGGAGAAATCTCAGTTCCCATCTTTGCCACTGATTTTTCAATCTGGTCCAGACGTTTGATGGCATCTTTATATTCAAAAATATCAACCATATGCTCCGCATATTCATTGTAAATATCATAAGCAGAAGACAGGTTATCAAATTTGGCAATTGCCTGTTCGTAGTATTCTTTTGCTTTTTTCAGATTGCGCTGCACCGCATAGCAGTCTCCGATTTTGATCAGATGACGTTTGCCGCCGCGTTTTTCTCCAAGAATATTATAATATTTTACCGCATTGTCGTAATCTTTCATATTCCGATATAATCCGGCGATTTCCTGATAGAAATGAATTCGTTCACGGTCAATGCGAAGTGCCTTTACATAGCAGTCAATGGCTTTCTGATAATCACGCAGAATTTCATAAACGTCTGCCAGATTGCTGTATGGTAAGGATTTTACAATGCCTGTACGTTCTACGATTTCTGCCGATTTTTCCAGACATTCGATGGCCTTCTCATAATTGCCCAGATATTTATAGCAGCATCCCATATTGTTATATGCCGCCCAGTCTTCCGGCTGATAGGTCAATGCCTTTTCAAAATCTGCAATGGCTTCTGAAAGACGCATTGCATCCATGTACATAAGTCCTCGGCATACAAGACTGTAGCATCGTTCATTAATCGCAACTTCTTTGTTGATATATTCAATTGCTTTGTAAAAATGCGCTTCGTCACTGTCTTCGCGGTACAAATCCATGTGATAATCCGCAATTCTCTCGTTTAAGCCGCGATAATTCGGATCAAGTTCCAAAGCCTGTTCAAAGCATTCTACCATTTTTTTCTGATTGCCCATACCTGAGTAACAGCATCCAACACTATGTAAATATCCCGCTGTATTGCCATAATCTTCCTTTGCGGCCTTATAGGAATTCAATGCTTCCTCATACTTTCTAAGATCACGGAGCATATCTCCCTGAATCATCAGATACTGATTTCTGGATGGATTTTTTGCAATGGCCTTTTTCACATACTGCACCGCAAGATCGATGGAATTATTATCCCAGTAGAGCAGACCCGTTTCATAGTCAATCTCCGAAACGTCTTCAATATCTGTATTTTTCGGGTCCACTTCTTCTGCCAGCTTTTCTACGATTTCTAATGGTACTTTTCGATCTTCATTATTTTCCGCGAGATTACGGAGGATTTTCACTTCCAGAAGTTTCAGATCATCTGAGAATTCCACCTGTGAATTTCTCGCTCTGTCGATGACACCTTTTGCATCTTTATACTGGCGGTATAAGAAAAATACCTTTGCCGCCAGCAGATATGGCTTATAAAATGCAGGATAAATCTCAATGGCACGATAATAGTCGTCAACTACCTGCTGTGCTCTCTGCATTTTGAAACAGGCTTCCTGACGAATCACATATGCAGGATAATATCTCTGTTCAATCGCAATAATCTGATCACATTTATCCGCCGCACGTTCCAAAGCATTCATGGCAAGGAAAGTTTCTGCCATGGTGTTCATGGCACTTAATTTTTCTCCCAGATCAGAATTTTCTTCTTCTGCACGGGCAAGCATTTCCACTGCATCATCATACTGTTTTGTTTTCATCAGGCAATGGCCCAGCATCAGATAGGCGGTGCCTTTTCTGCGCAGACGTTTCTTTGACTCTTCACTGCCATCATCTACGGTTTCCAAAATCAGGGATAACCAGAGACGAAGTTCCGGAACCGCTTCTTCCATTCTGTTTAAAGATGCCAGAGCGCGTCCCTTTAAATTGTGGTAACTGTAATAGATTTCTTCGTTTGGATGGATTGCTTCCAGGATTTCTACTGCTTTTTCCGCATTCTGATTCTGGAAATAGCACCATGCCATTTCCACACTGATCTTATCTTTTTCTGCTTGTGTAGCAGCTTCACGAATCTGTCGCTCAAATTTTCCGAGAATCAGTTCGTTGGCTTTTGTTACATAACTTTCTACCCTCTGGTTGGTACCATCCATTTCCCAGATATCCATAGCGATATCCTTCGCTTTTTCTGCGGTATCTTCACTTTCCAGATAATATTTCATCATACCGAATTTGGAATCAATATTTTCGGGGAATTTGCTCCACAGGACAAAGGCACCTTTTTTATCGCCTGCATTCCATTTAACATTTCCACAGACAGGCACGATATAGTTTTTATCAGCAGCATAAACGCTCTCTTCTTTATCCGTTTCCTCTGCCAGTCGTTCTGCATATTTTAGGGCTTCTTCCACATTGCCTTTTGCTTCCAGAAGTCGCATTTTCTCTACGTCTTCCAGTGGATACCAGACACCATACGCTTCTAATTCTTCAAATTTTTGTGCAGCATTATCAAACTCCCCACGATCCAATAAGTTTTTCATCTCCAGATAGGTTCGGATGTACGCATCCACATTGACAGAAGCTGCTCCATCACGCTTTTCAAAACACTCAAATTTTACCCAATACTGATTTTCGAGATAATATTTCACATAATCTAAAAAGTCTGCCGGAAACTTTTCCTTTAACTGGTCATAATCGGCCACAAATTCAAATTCTTTATCGAGACACTGCCAGATTTCCCTCGGCAGATAAAAATGAGACAGCAAATAATTAATCGCTGCATTTCTCGCATCAAGCGAGGTATCCAGATTATCGCAGAGTTCATCGGAAAGCAGTTCTTTCCATGCTTCCACATCTCCACGAGTTCTGAAATTCTGATACACTGCGTCCATTTTGTCAATCCACAGATCAATGTCTGTTTTTTCAGTCTCTTCTGTTTCTTCTTCCGCATTACGAAGCAGCTCGACTGCTTTTTCATAAGCTTCACGGAGTCTTCGGAATCCCTCCGGGTCATCTTCCGGGTTGGTCACTTTTAATTTGTTCATGTATGCGGCTTTTAAGGCACGCTCATCTTTTAATTCATTGATTTCCAAAATCTGAAAAATAAGTTCTTTTTCCATAACTGACCATCCTTTCTATCATTGTTTTGACGCTTTTATACAGACTTTCTTCCCTGAAAAAGCAATTCCATATTTTAAAATTACAGAAACAGCTTCTAAATCCATATCCTTAGCGTACCCGCGTTCGTCAATCTGTTCCAATGCTTTCTGCGCAAGTACATTCAACTGCTCCTGACTATAATCCTTCGCTGCTTTTAATTCTATAATAATTCCCGGCAATTTTCCATCAAGAGGCTTCATCTGAATATCAAATCTGCCATCTCCTGCCTCTCGATTGGATGTAATTCGATAACAATTATCCAGCATTGCACAAAGCCCTAAAATCAGCCCGTGGTAAAATGTTTCATTTGCCGCATCATGATAGCTGATTGTTTGAATCAGAAATTCTTCAAGACGTTTCTGCAATGCAGAAATGTCCATCGTATAGATTGCTTCCTGAATGGCAATCGCAGCGGATGGCGGGATTAAGTTTTCCAGCTGTGAAAGTATTTCTTTACTGTACACATAGGAAATCTCCTTATTCGGAAGTGCGACTTCACACATATAATCACTTCCAAATGGCTGTGCTGCTTTTACCAATTTTAGATAGCCTGTCACCAGCAAAAAGCTGTAAATAGAAGATGGATTCTTCTGTATCTGCGGATAGATTACTCCTGTATCAATATGTGTAACGAACGCTTCTCCCTGCATTAAAGCTTTTAATCGTTCCATCGTCTCTGGCGTTGCCAGTTTCAATACTTCGCTGATGATATCGTTACTACCCGTAGACTGCCAAAAGGCCCTTGGCGTACACTCGTTACCAAAATAACCAATCACTGACCATGGATTAAAAATTTCAGTATTGCCAAATCGATATCCATCATACCATTCGCACATTTCATCATATTTTTCAGGAACTCCATAATATATGGACATTTCCTGTACTTCTGCAGGTGTAAATCCAAAATATTCACTATAACGATTGTCTAAAATCGAATTAATCTTCAGATTATTCAGCCCGCTGAAAATACTTTCTTTGGCTACACGGAGAATCCCTGTCAGAAATCCGTAAGAAAGATGCGGATTATCCTTTAAACCTCCTGAAAACAGCGCACGCATAAAATCAATGATCTGGTCATAATATCCTCTCATATGTCCCTGCTGAATCGGGGTATCATACTCATCAATAATAATAATCGGTGCTGTCCCATGATGTTCATGAAGCATTCTTGAAAGATTTAAAAAAGCCATCGCAATATCATTTTCATTAGCTCTTCCATTTAAAACATCGATATAATATTTCTTTTCAAAAGAACTTAAGCGAGAACTTTCCAAAAGTTCTGAGTGTCTTTCAAATTCATTTCTCAAAATCTTCGAAATAAAGTCATAGGTCGATTCCCACGTCTCACACTTTACATCTTTAAATGTAACGTAAATTACTGGATATTTTCCCTGGTAGGCCTGATATTCTGCTCCGCACGCCCAGATTTTTTTATTTCTAAAATAAATAGAGGTATCCTCGTCTGATATTTCAAAAAAAGTGCGAAGCATATCCATATTCAACGTTTTCCCGAAACGCCTTGGACGTGTAAACAAAGAAACCTGTGGACGTTCATCAATAAAGTCTCGAATCATCAAGGTCTTATCTACGTAATAATATTCACTGGAGGCTTTTCGATAATCTGATATTCCGATTGGAAGCGGAAGTTTTTTCATAGGCTTTCTTCCGTACCTTTGAGTTTCCCTTAGACGATTATCCGCAGGCTTTTCTGCATATACAGGAATCATCCATTGTTTTCCATCTTTATATGCACCGGAAATTCTGCCTTCTTTGCAAAGAATGCTGATTCTTCGGGTGGATATTTTCCACAAATCCGCGGCATCTTGCGTTGTCATATAAAATTCCACTGAAACACCTCCCATTTTTTGATACTCTTATTATAATCTTTTTTTGCAATTAATACAATGTTTTATTCTTAATGTGCTTACATCATTCGTTTTTGTTCTTTATTTTATTCGTTTTCTATTTTTAAATGTTCGTCATCTTTTGTTTTCTATTCAAAAAACACTCAACTATAAAAGCTGAGTGTTTTCTACTTCGTCCATTTTCTATTTTAAATCTTCATGGTCAGCTGAATACGTTTTTTGTCCAGATCAACGCTCATAACTTTGACTTCTACCACATCTCCCACACTGACTACTTCCAGTGGATGTTTCACAAACTTTTTATCTGTTAACTGTGAAATGTGTACAAGTCCGTCCTGATGAACACCGATGTCTACGAACACACCAAAGTCAATGACATTGCGGACAGTTCCTTTTAAGATCATACCAGGTTTTAAATCCTTCATTTCAAGGACATCGCTTCGAAGGATTGGTTTTGGCATTTCATCACGCGGGTCACGGGCCGGTTTTTCCAGCTCTTTTAAGATATCCTCCAAAGTAATTTCACCGATACCAAGTTCTTCTGCAAGTTTCTTTTTATCGCGAACTTTCTTGGCGATGCCTTTTAAACCACCTTTTACAATGTCCTCTTCTGTATAACCCAGTTTTGAAATCAGCTTTTCAGCAGCGGTATAGCTTTCCGGATGAACACTTGTGGCATCCAGTGGATTTTTACCGCCTGTGATTCTCATGAATCCGGCACACTGTTCAAAGGCTTTTGGTCCCAGTTTAGAAACCTTTAAAAGCTCTCTTCTGTCATGGAAACGTCCATTTTCTTCTCGGTAAGCTACGATATTTTTCGCAAGTGTTTTACTGATACCGGAAATGTATTCCAAGAGCGATGCGGATGCTGTATTTAAATCTACTCCAACTTTATTTACACAGTCTTCTACAACAGCAGTTAAGGATTCGTTCAGTTTTTTCTGGTTCATGTCGTGCTGGTACTGGCCGACACCGATAGATTTCGGATCAATCTTTACAAGTTCTGCCAGCGGGTCCTGTAAACGTCTTGCGATAGAAGCTGCACTTCGCTGTCCTACATCAAAATTCGGGAACTCTTCTGTGGCAAGCTTGCTTGCAGAGTAAACAGATGCCCCTGCTTCATTTACAATGACATACTGAACCGGCGTTTTCAGTTCTTTTAATAAATCCACAATGACAAGCTCTGATTCCCTGGATGCAGTTCCATTTCCTACAGAAATCAATGTAATCTTATATTTTGCGATTAAGTTTTTCAGCACTTTTTTCGCTTCTTCTACTTTGTTCTGTGGTGCTGTCGGATAGATAACAACCGTATCCAGAACTTTTCCTGTAGCATCTACAACTGCCAGCTTACAGCCTGTTCTGAAAGCCGGGTCCCATCCAAGAACGACCTGTCCTGCGATTGGCGGCTGAAGAAGAAGCTGTTCCAGGTTCTTTCCAAATACATTAATTGCACCATCTTCCGCTTTTTCTGTCAGATCATTTCTGATTTCACGTTCGATGGCTGGGCCGATCAGTCGGCTGTAACTGTCTGCAATCGCATCCTTTAATACCTGAGTTGTATATGGATTTTCTCTAATGATTGTTTTCTTTTCCAGATATCTTAAAATATCTTCTACCGGAGCTTCTACCTTAACGGTCAATACTTTTTCATCTTCCGCACGATTCAAGGCAAGCACACGATGGCCTGCAATCTTTTTCACAGGTTCTTCGAAATTATAATACATTTCGTAAACCGTTTTCGCTTCCGGGTCTTTCGCTGCGGAAGTAATGCGTCCATTATCAAAAGTCATCTTACGGATGTAGATACGATATTCTGCTTCATCAGAAATATTTTCTGCAATGATATCCATAGCTCCCGCAATGGCATCCTTCACAGTTTCCACACCTTTTTCTTCTGAAAGATAGCTCTCTGCTTCTTTTTCAATCGGTACATTGGTCATCTGTAAGAGAATCACATTGGCAAGGCCTTCCAATCCTTTTTCCTTTGCAATCATGGCACGGGTTCTTCGTTTTGGACGATACGGGCGGTATAAGTCCTCTACTACTACCAGAGTTTCCGCAGCCAGAATCTGTGCTTTTAATTCTTCTGTCAGTTTCCCCTGTTCTTCGATGGTAGAGAGTACCTGTTCTTTTTTCTCTTCCAGATTTCGAAGATATTTCAGACGCTCGTCCAAAGTACGAAGCTGTTCATCATTCAACGCACCAGTTGCTTCTTTACGGTAACGGGAAATAAATGGAATTGTATTTCCTTCATCGATCAGTCCCACTGCTGCTTCTACCTGCCAAAGTTTTACTCCAAGCTCTTCGGCAATTTTTTTATTAATGTCCATTCAGACCTCCTAATTTCACAGGTTATATACTTGAAACAGAAAGCGTCCGAAATTCGGACGCCTTCCAAATATTTCTTCTTTAATTATTCTCCAAGTGCAAATGCATCATGTACTGCATTCATTGCTTTTTCAGCTTTTCCTTCATCAACGATAACTGTTACACGGATTTCAGATGTAGAGATCATGTTGATGTTAACACCTACATTGTAAAGTGCTTCGAACATTTTTGCTGCAACACCCGGGTTAGACATCATACCAGCACCAACGATGGAAATCTTGTTAACGTGTTTGTTAACTGTAATATCCTGTAATGTGATTCTTGCTTTGTTTGCATGAATTGTTTTTACTGCATTGTCTGCTTCGTCTTTTGCTACTGTAAATGTGATATCCTTTGTGCCGTCACGTCCGATAGACTGTAAAATAACGTCTACGTTGATATTTGCTTTGGCAAGGCAGTCAAATAATTTGAATGCGATACCTGGTTCATCCTTTAATCCCATAACTGAGATTCTTGCTACGTTTTTATCTAATGCAACTCCGCTGATTAACATTCTTTCCACGGTTGTTTCCTCCTTTAATACAGTACCTTCTGATTCATTTAAGCTGGAACGTACAACAAGTGGTACGCCATATTTTTTTGCCATTTCTACGGAACGGTTATGAAGTACGCCTGCACCTAAAGTTGCAAGGTCAAGCATTTCATCGTAAGTGATCTCTTCCAGCTTACGCGCATTTTTTACGATACGTGGGTCAGCTGTGTAAACACCATCAACGTCTGTGTAGATTTCGCATGCATCTGCATGTAATGCAGCTGCAAGAGCTACTGCAGTTGTATCAGAACCACCGCGTCCTAAAGTTGTATAGTCTTCATATTTGTTGACACCCTGGAAACCTGTTACGATAACAACTTTTTTAGATTCTAATTCGTGACGGATTCTTTCTGTTCCAATCTTTTTTAATCTTGCGTTACCATAAACCTTTGTTGTTTCCATTGGAACCTGGAATGCATTTAAAGAGATTGCAGGAATACCGATTGCATCCAGTGCCATTGCCATTAAAGCAACTGACTGCTGTTCACCGATAGTAAAAAGCATATCCATTTCACGTTTTGGCGGGTTTGGGTTTAATTCTTTCGCCTGATCAATGAGTACGTCTGTCATTTTACCCATAGCGGAAAGAACAACTACTACGTCGTTTCCTTTTTTGTACTCTGCCGCAATTCTTTTGGCAACGTTCTGAATTCTTTCACTGTTGCCGACAGAAGTACCACCGAATTTTTTCACAATTAACATAATGTTCTCCTCATTCCTCGTATATTCAGTCTTAATCTCTGAACAGATAATCTATCAATTCATGTCCGAGTGGGTGGTCATTTCCACTCTCTTCCGCACATTTTTCACTGTACTGCCAATCATGTTCCTGCTCTTTCTGATTGTCATACAATAAGTACGGAACCGGTTCATTTGTATGGGTTCTCACCTCGATCGGTGTTGGATGATCCGGTAAGATGAGCATACGATAAGCCTCACCTGATGCATCCAGAGCTTCTTTTACGTTGCGGATGATTCGGTCATCTAAATATTCAATGGCCTGAACCTTTCTTTCCACACTGCCCTGATGTCCCATTTCGTCCGGTGCTTCCACATGAATGTAAGCAAAATCATAGCCCTCTTTTAAGAGTGCGTCTACTGCAGCCTGTGCCTTTCCTTCATAGTTGGTATGAAGCTGTCCATTGGCACCTTCTACAATTTTGTTATCCATGCCTGCGCCTACTGCGATTCCTTTCAGTAAGTCTACCGCAGAGATCATGGCCCCCTTCTTTCCGGTCTTTTCTTCAAAAGAAGTGAGGATTGGTTTGGTACCTGCTCCCCAGAACCAGATTGAATTTGCTTTATTTAATCCCGCTGCCGCTCTGGCAACATTGATTGGATGGTTGTTTAAAATTTCATAGCTCTTTTTCTGCATTTCCAGAAGCAGAGATTCTTTTGGAAGATATTCTCCAATTGTTTTACCTAAGATATCATGAGGCGGTGTTAATTCTACAACGCTTCCTTTATCCCAGATGAGCAGATGACGGTAACTTGTTCCTACATAATAGTGAAACATTTCATTACCAAGCTCTTTTTGTACTGCTTCAATCAAAACTGCTGCGTCCTCTGTAGAGATTTCGCTGGAGCTATGGTCGATGATGGTCTTTTCTTCATATGGAAGATCATCATCGGAGACTGTGACCACATTGGTACGGATTGCCACATCAGTGTCTTTCATAGCTACACCGATGGACAGCGCTTCCAATGGGGAACGTCCTGTGTAATAGATTTTCGGGTCATAACCGCATACTGCCATATTGGCTGTGTCACTGCCCGGTGCCATTCCTTCCGGAATGGTATGTACAAGTCCGATCTCAGACTTTTTTGCAAGGGCATCCATTGTCGGAGTCTTTGCATATTCCAAAGGCGTTTTTCCATCAAGTTCAGGAATCGGTCTGTCTGCCATACCGTCGCCTAAGATAAGTACGTATTTCATCGTTTTTTCACTATCCTTCAACGCGGATCATAGAAATGATACCGTTTAATTTTGCAGCACATTCTTTATAAGCTGCTTCTGTCATTTTTTCTGTTACAAAACCGATTTCGCCAGCTTCTACATCATCCATTACGAAAACATCGCCGAATGCTGCTTTTGCTTCTTCTGCAGATGCAGTCGTTCTTACGAAGAATTTATTTTCTACATTGCTGATATCAGCAAGTTCTAATTTTTCTTCTGTCCAGAAATGACCTGTGTTTCCTGTTACCTTTGCAGCTTCTACGATGTCACCTGCTACTGCACTTGCTGTAGGAAGTTTTCCTGCACCGCTGCCATAGAACATGGAGTCGCCAAGCATATTTCCTTTTACGAAAATCGCATTGAATACATCATTGACTGCAAACAGTGGATGAGCGGAACCAATCATCTTTGGTGAGACCATAATGCTATACTGATCTCCAATTCTCTTGCTTGTAGCTAAAAGTTTGATTGCAAGGCCCATTTTCTTTGCGTACGCAATATCTGCAGGAGTTACCTTTGTAATACCTTCACAGTAAAGGTCTTCAAAATCAACTTTTTTGCCAGTAATTAAAGATGTAAGGATTGCAATCTTTCTTGCAGGGTCATGACCTTCCACGTCTGCTTCCGGATTGCGTTCTGCATATCCTTTCGCCTGTGCATCTTTTAATACTTCATCGTAATCAGCACCTTCTACTGACATCTTTGTTAACATATAGTTTGTAGTACCGTTTAAGATACCGGAAATTTCTTCGATCACATCTGCTGTTAAGCATGTATGTAACGGGCGGATGATTGGAATACCACCGCCAACACTTGCTTCGAAAAGATAATTTACATTCTTTTCTTTTGCGATTGCAAGAAGCTCTGCACCATGTTTTTCTACAAGTGCCTTATTGGAAGTACAAACGCTCTTTCCTGCAAGGAGACATTTTTTTGTAAATGTATATGCAGGCTCGATACCTCCCATAACTTCTGCTACTACAGAAACTTCTTCATCATTTAAAATATCATCAAAATTGTGAGTCAGAACTTCGGAAACAGGGTCTCCTGGAAATTCTCTTAAATCGAGTACGTATTTTACATTTACTTCTTCGCCCACATTTTTTGAAACGACTTCTTTATTTTTTGTTAAGACTTCGTACACACCTGATCCAACTGTGCCATAGCCCATGATTGCAACGTGTTTCATATCCTAATGTACTCCCTTGTTAAAATTATTATCTAATGTACACCCAAATACCTGATTCTAGCAAGCTTTTTCTGCATTCCGGCTATTCTTCTTCAGGTTTTGTGTTGATCCATTTTAAATAGGCATTGATGAATGGATCGATATTTCCGTCCATCACTGCTCCTACATTGCTCACTTCTTCGCTGGTGCGGTGATCCTTTACCAGTGTGTATGGCTGCATGACATAGGAACGAATCTGATTTCCCCAGCCAATTTCTGTAACTTCCCCGCGGATGCCTGAGAGCTTCTCTGCATTCTTCTGCTGTTCCAGTAAATAGAGCTTTGCTTTTAACATATGCATTGCCTTGTCTTTGTTCTGGAACTGAGAACGTTCATTCTGACACTGTACAACGATTCCCGTCGGAAGATGGGTAATACGGATTGCTGATGAGGTCTTATTGATATGCTGACCGCCGGCACCGCTGGAACGGTAGGTATCGATTCTTAAATCTTCCGGATTGATCTCGATATCAATGTCATCTTCGATATCCGGCATAACATCCAGTGATACGAAGGATGTCTGGCGCTTGCCCTGTGCATTGAATGGTGAAATTCTTACCAGACGATGAACTCCCTTTTCAGATTTCAGATATCCGTAAGCATTTTCTCCATTGATCTGGAAGGTAACGGATTTGATTCCGGCTTCATCGCCATCCAGATAGTCCAGTACCTCAACAGAAAAGCCTTTTTTCTCTGCCCATCTGGTATACATACGGTATAACATGGATGCCCAGTCACAGCTTTCTGTTCCGCCTGCACCTGCGTTCAGCTTCAGAATTGCATTGTCTCTGTCGTACTCTCCTGATAACAAGGTCTTGATACGAAGATTTTCAAATCGTTCAATGAATCCATCCATTTCCGCCTGAACTTCCGGGATGAGGCTTTCGTCCTGCTCTTCATACCCCATTTCCAGAAGGGTCTCAATATCTTCATAGCCTGTCTTTAAGCTTTCATAGGTCTCTACTTCGTCTTTTAATCCTTTTAAGACGATCATTCCCTGCTGTGCTTTTTCCGGATTGTCCCAGTAGCCGGGAGCTTCCATTTCTCTTTCCAGTTCTTCTATCCTCTGACACTTACTGGCCAGGTCAAAGTGAATCCCTCAATTCCACAAGAGGTTTTTCATAAGTTGATAGTGTAAATTTAATCTGATCTAATTCAACCACTGCAGCACCTTCTTTCTTTTTCTTGGATTTCAGCAATCGATATCTTTTGCTCAATTACTTTAGTCTGCTAAACTATTTCCCATAATATATGATTTTTCCAAACTAAGCAAGCCCTATCCGCTATGGATAGGGCCTGTTTTTGTATATTTTTTCTTATAAATACTTATTTTTTACGCATACAGCACTGTTTGTACTTCTTTCCGCTGCCGCATGGGCATGGATCGTTTGGATATACTTTTGCATCCGCACGCTTTGTCGGTTTCTTCACTAAAGTATCATCTTTATTTGTACCAGTAACTTTTGCTACTTCTTCACGTTCTGCCTTTTCTTCGATTCTCACATGGAGAAGGAGTCTAACTGTTTCTTCCTGAATGCTTTCTGTCATAGCTTCGAACATGTCGTAACCAGTCATCTTGTATTCTACGACCGGATCTCTCTGGGCATATGCCTGAAGACCGATACCCTGACGAAGCTGATCCATATCGTCGATATGATCCATCCATTTTCTGTCGATGACTTTCAGTAAGAATACTCGTTCCAGTTCACGAAGCATTTCCGGATTCGGGAATTCAGCTTCTTTTGCTTCATAAAGCTTCACTGCTTCCTGTTTTAACTGGTGTTTTAATTCACCTTTCTTATTTCCAGTCACTCTGTTTGGTGTAATCAGTTCCACAGGAACGATTGGACGAAGGGCATCGTTAAGACCCTTGAAATCCCACTCGTCTTTGCTCTGGTCATCGCCAATCAGAGAATCTACTGTATTTTCTACAGTATCTGTGATCATCTTGTAGACAACGTCTCTCATACTTTCGCCATCAAGTACACGACGGCGTTCTTCATAAATGATCTCACGCTGTTCGTTGTTTACTCGGTCGTATTCAAGAAGATTCTTTCTGATACCATAGTTGTTATTTTCAATCTTAGTCTGTGCTTTTTCAATAGCAGAGCTTAACATCTTATGCTGAATTTCTTCATCTTCCGGAACACCTAAGGACTGGAATACTCCCATCAGTCTTTCAGAACCGAAGAGTCTCATCAGATCGTCTTCCAGAGAGATATAGAATTTGGATTCCCCCGGATCTCCCTGACGACCGGAACGACCACGCAGCTGGTTATCGATACGTCTGGATTCATGACGTTCTGTACCGATGATCTTAAGACCGCCTGCTGCTCTCGCTTCTTCGTCAAGTTTAATATCCGTACCACGACCAGCCATGTTCGTAGCGATTGTTACCGCACCATGGATACCTGCCAGTGCTACGATTTCCGCTTCTCTTTCATGGAACTTCGCATTTAATACTTCATGCTGGATTCCTTTTTTCTTAAGCAGGCCACTAATCAACTCGGAAGTTTCGATGGTAATTGTACCAACAAGGACCGGCTGTCCTTTTGCATGTGCTGCTTCGATTTCACGGATGACCGCACGATATTTTTCATTCTTTGTGGCATATACTGCATCCTGATGGTCTTTACGGATAACCGGACGGTTTGTTGGAATCTCGATAACGTCCATACCGTAAATATCACGGAATTCTCGTTCTTCTGTAAGAGCAGTACCTGTCATACCAGCTTTTTTGTCATATTTATTAAAGAAGTTCTGGAATGTAATGGTCGCAAGTGTTTTGCTTTCTCTCTTAACCTTTACATGTTCCTTTGCTTCGATTGCCTGATGAAGACCGTCTGAGTAGCGGCGTCCCGGCATGATACGTCCTGTAAATTCATCTACAATAAGAACTTTATCGTCTTTTACAACGTAGTCCTGGTCACGATGCATTAAGTTGTGTGCACGAAGTGCCAGTTCCATGTTGTGCTGGATTTCAAGGTTTTCAGGGTCTGCAAGGTTTTCAATATTGAAATACTGTTCAACTCTCTTGATACCGTCTGCAGTCAGTGTAACGATCTTATCTTTTTCGTTAACAATGAAGTCTCCGGTTTCTTCGATTTCTTCCCCTAAGAGGGCATCCATCTTGGAAAATTCTTTGCTTGCCTCCCCGCGTTTTAATACTCTTGCAAGGTAATCACAAACTTCATAAAGCTTTGTAGATTTTCCACTCTGACCGGAAATGATCAGTGGAGTTCTTGCTTCGTCGATCAAAACGGAGTCAACTTCGTCGATGATCGCATAATGAAGTCCACGCTGAACAAGCTGTTCTTTGTAGATGACCATGTTATCACGCAGATAGTCGAAACCAAGTTCATTATTTGTAATATAAGTAATGTCGCAGTTATATGCTTCTCTTCTTTCTTCGCTCTTCATGCTGTTTAATACACAGCCAACAGATAAGCCTAAGAAGCGGTGAATCTGTCCCATCCATTCAGCATCTCGGTTTGCCAGGTAGTCATTGACCGTTACGACATGAACCCCTTTGCCTTCCAATGCGTTAAGGTAAGCCGGAAGTGTAGATACCAATGTTTTACCTTCACCTGTCTTCATTTCAGCGATACGACCCTGATGAAGAATCACACCACCGATGAGCTGTACTCTGTAATGTTCCATACCAAGTACACGTTTACCAGCCTCACGAACAACTGCGTAAGCTTCCGGTAAAAGATCATCCAGTGTTTCGCCTTCTGCAAGACGTTTCTTGAATTCTGCTGTTTTCCCGCGAAGCTCTTCATCAGAAAGTTTCTGCATTTCCGGACGATAGCTTTCAATTTTATCGATTGTTTTATTAATCAGTTTCAGCTCTCTTTCACTGTGAGTGCCGAAAAGCTTCTCCATAAAACTCATAGATTTCTCCTTTTTCTTTTATTTGATTATAATACTTTTTCTTTGAAACTAACCTTCATCATAGCACAAAAAAGGGTTGCGGTAAACCGCAACCCTTTGATTTTTTATGAACTTTCTGTAAATATTAAATTAAATTTCAGGACCGATCAGACCATAGCTTCCATTTTTACGTTTATATACAACGTTTACTTCATCGTTTTCTGCATTTAAGAATACGAAGAAGTCATGTCCAAGAAGCTCCATCTGTAAGCATGCATCTTCCGGATACATCGGCTTTCTTTCAAAATATTTTGTACGGATGATCTGGATTTCTTCTTCCGCATCTGCTTCATGATTTAAGAAATCCTGTTTGAAGTTTCCGCCGTCCTGATGTTTCGCAATCAGTTTGGTTTTGTACTTACGAAGCTGGCGTTCGATGATCTCTTCTACCAGGTCAATAGACACATACATGTCTGTACTTGACTGTTCGGAACGGATAATGGTTCCTCTCACCGGAATCGTCACTTCAATCTTTTGATGTCCTTTTTCTACGCTCAAGGTAACGTATACTTCTGTGTCATCTGTGAAATATTTCTCCAGTCTTCCGATCTTGCTTTCCACAGCACTTCTAAGTCCGTCAGTAACTTCAATGTTTTTACCTCTGATAATAAAACGCATAGGCTCATCTCCTTCACTGTTTGATAAATCTATTTTACCATAGAAAAGCATTTCCCAAAAGCGTTTTTCATCATTTTATGAAAAATTCATCATTTATTTTCAGGTACGGATTTTTCTTAAAACCTCTTCATAAGAAAGCGTTCCTCCAAAGAGATCCAATGCACTTCCGATGGTCACATTGATACGGTCACGACCACATTCCTTAACAGAATCCAAATCTTCCATAGTCGTCACGCCTCCGGCGTAAGTAATCGGAGTTGCTTTAAATCTTTCCAGCATACGGATCAAGTCTCTGTCAACTCCGGAAGCTTTTCCTTCCATATCTACGGCATGAATCAGAAACTCAGCACAAAACGCAGAAAATTCTTCTAAAAGCGGCTCTCCCAGTCGTTCTTTTGTGAACTTCTGCCAGCGGTCTGTCACTACATAATAGCGGCCGTCTTCCTTTTTGCGACAGCTAAGGTCAATGACAATTTTATCAGTCCCTACTTCTTTCTGAAGCTTTTCAAGGTTCTGGTAATCCACCTGTCCATCTTTAAACACATAAGAAGTTACGATGACATGGCTTGCGCCTGCATCTAAAAATTCAGCAGCATTTTCAGCAGTGATACCACCGCCTACCTGGAAGCCGCCCGGCCAGGTCTTTAAGGCTAACATTGCCTGTTCTTTTGTTTTTTCATAATATTCGGAATCTTTGGAATTCAGTAAAATAATGTGTCCGCCTTTAAGGTTGTCTTTTTTGTAAAAGTCTGCATAAAACGCGCCATCCTGTTCGGATACAAAATTCTCCTTTGCCTGATTTCCTTCATCACGCAGACTGCTTCCTACAATCTGCTTTATCTTCCCATTGTGAATGTCTATACAAGGTCTAAACTCCACTTAACTTCACTCCTCAATTGTTTTGCGTCATGTCTCGCTATTTAGCGTCGATCACATGACCCATATTATAGTAGCCGGCTTCTTTTCCTGCCAGGAATTTTGCAGCGGCAATGGCACCATTTCCAAAAATCGCTCTGGAATATGCCATATGGGAAATCGTGATCACTTCATCTTTTCCGGCAAAAATAACATCATGATCGCCTACGATGCTTCCGCCGCGAACAGCAGAAATACCGATTTCTTTTGAATCACGAATCTGTCTTACCTGACTTCTGTCATATACATAATGGTACTGGTTGTCCATTGCTTCATTAACGCTGTCTGCCAGCATGATCGCTGTACCGCTTGGGGCATCCAGCTTCTGATTGTGATGTTTTTCAACGATTTCTACGTCAAAGCCTGCTGGCGCAAGTACCTTTGCTGCCTGTGCCACCAGTTTCTGGATGGTGTTGATACCAAGAGACATATTGCCTGATTTTAAAACTGCCACCTTTTTGCTTGCTTCTTCTACATGAAGGAGCTGTTCATTGGAAAGCCCTGTTGTACAGAGTACCACTGGAATCTGTCTTTCCACGCTGTAATCTAAAAGTGCATCCACTGCTTTTGCAGATGCAAAGTCAATGATGACGTCTGCTTCTACATTACATTCTGCAAGACTTGTAAATACAGGATATCCATTATCGCGGCAGTCTACCATATCCACACCTGCTACGATTCTTGCTTCTGTATCATTTGCCAAAAGGCCTGTGATCGTCTGGCCCATTCTTCCGTTGCATCCATGCATAATCACTTTAATCATATTCTCTCTCCTTATCTTTCGAGTGTCCCTGTGGGACGAACGAATCTGCAAAGGGCACAGCCTGCGCCATGCCCTTCAAGTCAATTCTTATTTTACTTCGATGCCAAAATCTTTCATGGCTGCTTTTAAGTTTTCTTTGTGTGCGTCTTCCATTTCTGTCAGCGGCATACGAAGTGGTCCAACTTCAAATCCCATCAGGTTCATACCTGCTTTTACAGGGATTGGATTTACTTCGCAGAAAAGCTGGTCAATGAGTGGAATCGCTTTTAACTGAAGTTCCATACTTCCTCTGACATCACCGTCTAAATACATTTCCACGATGTCATGTGTTTCTTCAGGTGCTACATTTGATAATACGGAGATAACTCCTAATCCGCCTAAGGACATGATCGGTACAATCTGGTCATCATTACCGGAGTAAAGTTCGATTTCGTCACCACAGATACTCATTAATTTTGCAATCTGGGAAATATTTCCGCACGCTTCTTTGATACCTACGATATTCTTTACATTTCTTACAAGAGTTGCTGCTGTTTCTGGTAAAATGTTACAGCCTGTTCTTCCTGGTACATTGTACATAATGATTGGAAGTTCTACAGATTCAGCAACTGCTGTGTAGTGGGCGATCAGACCTTTCTGAGTTGCTTTGTTGTAGTATGGTGTTACTACTAAAAGAGCATCTGCACCTGATTTTTCAGCTTCCTGTGAAAGGTAGATTGCTGTTTCTGTGCAGTTGGAGCCTGTTCCTGCGATTACCGGAACTCTCTTTGCAACTTTTTTCACACAGTAATCAATGACCTCTAAGTGTTCTTCATGACTTAATGTGGAAGCTTCACCTGTTGTTCCACAAATTACGATTGCATCAGTTTTGTGTGCAATCTGGTACTCGATGATTTCACCGAGTTTTGGGTAGTTAACTTCACCGTTCTCAAACATCGGTGTAACGATGGCAACGGCTGCACCTTTAAATACTGACATGTTTTTCCTCCTCATTCCTCTTTAGTCTTCTTTAATCGACTTGATTTCATATACAGCATCTACATACTGCATCAATTCTTTTTTCATATAGGTTCCTGTCAAAATCAATTCTGTTCCATCATCTTTGGCATCGATGAGTGCTTTGATGTCTTCTACAGTAATGATGTTTCTTTCGATCAGGCCCAGAATCTCATCCAGCACGACAATGGTGCTTTCTCCTGTTACCAGAACCTTTTTTGAAAAATTCAGACCATTTCTGATATTCTGAATTTCTTCTTTTTTCTGCTCTTCATCAAGCTCTGCGAAAAATTCTGCATTTTTCTCGAAGGAGAAGAGACGTACCTCCGGTTCCAGACGTTTTAAAAATTCAATTTCTTTCTGATTGTTTCCTTTCAGGAACTGGATAATTGCAACAGACTCCCCTGTTCCGGCTGCACAGATGGCATGCCCTATGGCAGAAGATGACTTTCCTTTTCCATTACCATAATAAACAATAACTGATCCGTGATTCATGATTTCCTCTTCTACGCAGCAAAATGACCGCGCTTTTGATGTAAAAGTAAACATTTCTACCGAATTTCCTCTATATTACAACAACATTTATGAAAATGCAATCAGTTTCATTTTCTTATACATATTCTAACTTGCTGACCGATACTTCATAAGCGACACGTTTTTCGCTTTCGATTTCGTCTAATTTTTTCATATATTCCCTGCTCTGGATGCGTCCCCAGACCTGAGTTCTGCCTCCGACCTCAAAGCCTGATGCAAATCTTGCGTTTCTTCCCCAACAGATACATGGAATGTAATCGGATTTTCCATATGGACGGTTTACCGCAATTAAAAGGTCTGCGATTTCTCTGCCAAGCGGTGTTTTGCGATACACTGGCGGTTTGCAGATAAATCCATCTAAAAAGATCTGGTTGGTCTTTGCATTTTCCACCTCTTCTTCAATGAATTCCCATTCTCTTGCAAACACGGATAATACCAGTTTGTTCTTCTTCTCTTCATGGCGGTTGTAGGAACGGAACTGTCCTCCGACACGGACCATTGTTCCCGTCATATCTTCTGTCACATCTACCAGTCTCTCTGATACCATGACAGGAATTAAATCCTCTGAATCACTTAAACGTCTTACAGCAATATCTGCCATATAGAACCCTTCTCCGAATACCTCATGACTGAATGTAAATGGGGAAACTACTTCTCCTACAATTGATACCTGGTTGTTTTCGATCATCTTATCTGACATATTTGTTCTCCTCTCTTTTATCGCAACGATTCATCATGTGAATGGTTACCTTGTTCTGCTGTCATCGATATTATGTATATTCCGGGAAGAACCATTTTATTCCAATGTTTCCAAATATTTCGTTCGACAGATTTCTACATGGATTGCACGCAAAAAAGTACAAAATATGGCTGGTTTTCTGGCCCGAATGCTGAAAAAGCCCTTGAAATGTGGGCAGAAAGTGATAAACTATTTTAGTTGTAAATGTTGATTGACCTAAAATTAGAGGAAGACTTATGAAAAGAGAAGATATTAGAAACGTTGCCATCATCGCTCATGTCGATCATGGTAAAACAACGTTAGTAGATGAGCTTTTAAAGCAGAGCGGTGTTTTCCGTGAAAATCAGGAAGTTGCGGAACGTGTTATGGACTCCGGCGACATTGAAAGAGAACGTGGAATCACAATTCTTTCAAAGAACACTGCTGTTACTTACAAAGGTACAAAGATTAATATTATTGATACACCAGGACATGCAGACTTCGGCGGCGAAGTAGAACGTGTTCTGAAAATGGTAAATGGTGTTATTCTGGTGGTTGACGCATTTGAAGGTGCAATGCCTCAGACAAAATTCGTTTTGAAGAAAGCATTGGAACTGGATCTGCATGTTATTGTTTGTATTAACAAGATCGACCGTCCGGAAGCAAGACCAAATGAAGTTATCGATGAAGTATTGGAACTGCTCCTTGAACTGGATGCAAATGATGAACAGTTAGACTGTCCATTTATTTTTGCTTCTGCAAAAGCAGGATATGCTACAAAAAATTTAGGTATGCCTACTTCTGATATGACAGCACTGTTCGATACCATCATTGATTACATTCCGGCACCGGAGGGGGACCCTGAAGCAGGTACACAGGTACTTATCAGTACCATCGATTACAATGAATATGTAGGACGTATCGGTGTTGGTAAGGTTGACAATGGTAAGATTTCCGTAAATCAGGAAGTTGTACTTGTAAACCATCACGACCCGGATAAATGCAAAAAAGTAAAAGTCAGCAAGCTGTATGAATTCGATGGATTGAATAAGGTGGAGGTGCGTGAGGCCAACATCGGTTCCATCGTTGCAATTTCCGGTATTGCAGATCTTCACATTGGAGATACCTTGTGTTCTCCTGAAAATCCACAGCCAATTCCGTTCCAGAAGATTTCTGAACCGACAATTGCTATGCAGTTCATGGTAAATGACAGTCCATTGGCTGGTAAAGAAGGAAAATATATTACATCCCGTCATATCCGTGAGAGATTATTCCGAGAATTAAATACTGATGTCAGCCTTCGTGTTGAAGAAACTGATGATATGGACCGTTTCAAGGTTTCCGGCCGTGGAGAGCTTCACTTATCAGTTCTCATCGAAAACATGAGACGTGAAGGATATGAATTCGCAGTAAGCAAGGCTGAAGTTCTTTACCGTCAGGATGAAAAGGGACATAAGTTGGAACCAATGGAAAGAGTTTATGTAGACGTAGACGATGAATTTTCCGGTACTGTTATTCAGAAACTGAGTGAACGTAAGGGCGAGCTTCAGGGGATGAATGCAAATGCAACTGGTTCTACAAGACTTGAATTTTTGATCCCTTCCCGCGGACTCATCGGTTACAGAGGAGAATTCTTAACTGATACCAAAGGTACTGGTGTTATGAACACCGAATATGAAGGATATGCTCCATATAAGGGAGATATTCAGTATCGTAAGACAGGCTCTCTCATTGCATACGAAGATGGCGAATCCATTACCTACGGTCTGTTCAATGCACAGGAACGTGGTACTTTATTTATCGGACCTGGCGAACGCGTTTACTCCGGTATGGTCGTTGGTCAGAACGGTAAAGCTGAGGACATTGAACTGAATGTTTGTAAGACAAAGAAACTGACTAACACCCGTTCTTCAAGCGCTGATGAAGCATTAAAATTAACACCGCCACGTATTTTGAGTTTGGAACAGGCTCTGGAATTTATCGATACAGATGAGCTTCTGGAGATTACTCCATTGAACTTACGAATCCGTAAGAAGATTCTTGATCCTACACTTAGAAAACGTGCTTATTTGAACAATAAACAGTAAAATGTACGAAACAAAATGAAGGAGCATCTCGCACGAAATAAATTCGTGTGAGATGCTCCTTCATCTATTTTACATTATTCCTCATCTACCCAGACTTCCACTGGGGAGTCTTTATATTTCTTTTTAAATATTTTTCTGCGGAACAAAAATACCGTATAACCAACCCAAAGCACAAAGAAAATACACCATGCAATGATTGCATTACTCATTGATTTTCCTGCAAATCCCAATAGGAACAGCAATGGCGCGATCATGACCATCGCCGGGAAGTTAGAAAGTATGTATAAACTTGAAGTAGGTGTACGCAGTCCCGGATCGATTTCTTTCATCAAAATGACACCATTGGAAGCAGTACCTGTCAGCGTGCCAAAGCACATCAAAAAGAATTCATGTTCAAAACCTTTGAAGCACTCTTTTGCAACCAGACGGATATAAGCGTAAGTAATGATCGCACCGACAACACAGACGATAATGATTGGAAGAATATAGTTCTTAATATCGTTGATTTCGATTGCTGATACACCAGCGACGATCATTAAGTCGAAGGCAAATCCTGAGATACGGTCCATCTGGTAATTATTAATGTAACCTCGGTTCATCAAACGAACTTTCTGAAGTTTCTTCACAATTACTTTAATCAGCATCGCTGCGATAGAAGCCCATAAAAAGTTAAAGCCCCATGCAATACTGTTTGTGAAATCAGAAAGTTTACCTAAAAAACACATAAATAAAAATGCAAGAGCATACGCCACTGCAACAAATCCTGCCTGAATTGAAAATTTATCTACAGATTCATTATCCGGAATTTCATTGCGTGTTTCTTCATAAATTCTGATTGCTTCATCATAACTTTCATCTTTACGCACAAAAAGCGTTCCAGCTTTTTTATGAATATTGATATAAAGAATACCAAATATTGAAGCAACTACAAACCCGACAGATGCAACAGCCAGACCAAAGCTTCCATTTCCGGCAAACATCGCAGTAGGCGTGTTGGTATAGTTAATGTCCCAGCTAAGAGCATTTCCCGGTCCCTGACCAAATCCTAATGGCAGGATCAAACCGCAAACATAAGAGATCACATTTTCACTATTACGTGTTAAAAAGAATAGAATTAATGTAATTCCCAGTCCTGCAAACGCCTGCAGCATATAGGTGCCGCCCTGAAGTGCTCCAAATTCCAGCACCTGCGCAGGGTTAGTCTTATGTGTGCTTTTCTCTGTTTTCAAAGACATCGCGGCAAAACCAATGGCAAGACAGTGATAGGTAATTACCTGCATCAGCTGATTATCGAATAACACCAGACCAATTTGTTTGCCGATTAAATTTACGATCAGCAACAGTGTTCCGCCCAAAAGAGCCGATGGCACCAGACATTTTCTAAATAACGGTACCTTGCGACGTAACGTATTTCCTAGCAATAAAAATAACAGTAAACTGCCAAACTGTACCATAAATGCCCAAACTGCATCATAGTTTGCCAGCGTAAAATCCCATGTTGATTGATGATTCATAACACATTTCTCCCATTTTATGTAATATTTTATTTAATTCTTCTGTCTGCTTCTTTTACGAAGTTGTATAAATATAAATATTTTAAAGCACTAAATCTTAAATCCGATTTCACTTCCAGATGTCCACCGACTTTCTCATGATGAATGATCAGCACACTTCTGGAATAGATTGCCATACCATCCATTCCCGCATAGTCCAATCGTTCTCCTCCGAATTCCAGATGATCCAAATAGGCTTTTAAGCTGCCTTCCTCCGTTCCAATGAGCTCATGATCTGCACCGATTCGATGAACAGTCACAGAATCTTCAAATACCGGTTCCCCAGCTTTCCAATTTTTGATCTTTTCCCTCAAAGCTTCCTGCTGTTTCAGATCAAGCTCTGTGACCGTGTATTTATTACCTTCTTTATCAGTCAGCTCACCATAAACATCATACACCGCTTCAAATCCACAGTCACAGTAAAATCTGTTATCCTCGCTGTGAAGTGTTCCAATCTTTCCGCACTTCGGGCATGTAAAAATCGTAGACTCCAGTCCCAGGGCCAGCTGTTTTCCTTTAAACTTCACATGCTCTCTTTTCTGGGTCACATATGCATCTTCATGAAGGTCTGCCACGATCGCGTCATTGATCTGTTCGTCTGACATGGCTGATAACTGCTCCGGTGTGTAGACATTGATAAGACGCCCCTTTAACTTTCCTTTTCGAAGATTGGTGCTCCAGCGCGGCTGAGTCAGATAGCCTCCCTCAATACGGTAAGTTACCAATTTTACCTTTGCTTTTTTCGCAACTCTGGCAATAGATGCCTGCATTTTCATAGTTACCCCATTAAAGGAACGGTTTCCTTCCGGAAATATGCATACTCTATGTCCTTCCCGAAGACTTCGCAGCATCTGCTTGACTGTTTTAGCTCCCTGACGCCCCTTCATATGAATGATTGGCTTAAAAAAATACATCAAAAGTCCGGTAGCAATCCCCTTGCGCATAATATGCTCGCTTGCTACAAAATAAATCTGCTTTCCTGCAGCCAGTCCGACCAATGCCGGATCAAGCTCCAGATTATGATTTGGCAAAAGCAGATAAGGACCTTCGATGTCTTTTAAACTGTCGTACTCGTAATTAAATTTCCATTTTGCAAACACACCAACAAATGGCATCAATAATTTGAATACCATCTGATGTCTCTGTAGTTCATCCATTACTTGTTCCCTCTTTTGTAAAAATGCGTTTTTACTATTTCAATGTTCGACTGTTAGTCAAAACTACTGTACTATACAAAAATAACACATCCTGCTCGTGAAAGTCTATATAGTTCGCCAAAAATTCACTTTGTATATAGCGGATATCTGCCAGATAAATGGTTTTGTACCCCTCTGCCATCAGCGGTATCAGACTGCTTCCGAAAGAATCCCTGAAAACGATCAGTTCTTTGTCTGTTTTCACATTCGGATTTTCAATCTTTAGCAGCGAAACAGGACCGGACAGGAATATTTCATATGGATCGTCTCCCTCTGCTTTCTCCATATCATAAATTCCCAATATCTTATCATTTTCATAGTTGTAGACTGTACACTGTTCCAACACATCATTTGTCAGATAATGCATTTTTTCTCCCGGCAGGTTTAAAGCAGACTGTCCAAAATAGACTCCATAAAAATCGTTTTCCAAAGTCTTCTTTTCATATTCCCCATCAAGACTTATCCCCATAGCACTGCCGATTTTTTCTGCTGTGTCCACAAGCCCTTCCTGTCTCCAGTGGACATCTGTTTTATAATAATCCTCAATGGTCAGCGTATCCGTAATGTCTATATACTGCGCATAAGGCATCTCTTCCTGCATGGTTTGGAACAACCGCTCATAATCCATGGACAAATGACCGCTTTTTTCACCTAAAAAAAAGTTTTTGTCCGGAACGATGGAAAGATAGATTTCACAGCCACTGTCTTTTAAAAATTTATCATATATATTCTCAAATCTTTTTCCAGCATACGTAAGTGATGCTTCGTTTAACGGATATTCCATTTTTACAGCGTATCCGTCCGCCACATAAATTTCATTGTTATCTGATTTTCTAAAAACATTCTGAGAGATCCATGCTTTCAGGCTTCGAAACCCATCACGAAACGGAAACTGGTCTAACGAATATTCTTCAAAATCTGTCATAAATTTTCCGTCCGCTGCAGTTTCCAGGGTCAGCTTCGGAAACTGTGTAAGCTTCCTTCTCTCTGTCAAAGAATATTCTGAGGAAGGCTTCACCCAGCAAAGAACAGAAAATCCAAAGAACATAATTGCCAGTAAGAGGACCGTCAACTTCGTTTCTTTTTTCATTGTCAATCCTCCTAAAATCTAAAATATAAAAATGGGTTAAAGGAACTGTCGATCAAATAGGCTGTGCAGACTGCCAGAATTAATAAAAGTACGATTGGACGTACAACCACAAACACTTTCTTTCCATAAGATGCGGCTGTAGCTTTCATCACCACATTTTTAATGATTGGTGTGGAACCGATGACGGCACTTATCAACAAAATGCCATAGCTTTTTAGATAATATCCACATTCCGCGCTCATCAAAGGCACATTTCCAAACCCGAACATTCCCTTCATATAAGCGGCTGCCTCTGCCATATCCGCCGCATTAAAAATGACAAAGCTGATAATCACAAAAAACAGCACATAAACATGGTTCCATCCTTTGGCTTTTTCAAGTTTCTTTAACAGCCAATGTTTCTCTATCACCAAAAGGACTGCAAAGAGAAGTCCCCAGACTACGAACTGCGGCGCTGCACCATGCCATAATCCTGTCAAAGTCCATACAACGAAAATATTGAAATACCATCGCCCTTTCGATACCCGATTTCCGCCCAGTGGAATATAAACGTAATCCCGAAACCAGCTTCCCAGCGACATATGCCATCTGCGCCAAAATTCTGTAATGCTCTTTGAAATATATGGATAATGGAAGTTCTCCAGAAACTCAAATCCAAAAATCTTGCCCAGACCGATTGCCATATCGCTATAACCTGAGAAATCAAAATAAATCTGCAATGTATAGCTGATGGCATATACCCAGAAAAAGACTACAGATTTTTCATCCGAGGTCTTAAAAATCTCGCAAAGCTCGCCCAGTGCATTGGAAATCAGGATTTTTTTTGCCAGACCAATCAAAAACCTTTCGATTCCATCCAATGTTTTCTCATAGTTATGCGTTCTTTCCTGCAATTGTTTTTCAATATCTATATAGCGCACGATTGGACCAGCAATCAACTGAGGAAACATTGTAATATATGCTCCTAAATTCACCAGATTCTTTTGCGGTTCTGCAGTCTGCCTGTACACATCCACAACATAACTGATCAGCTGAAAGGTATAGAAACTAATTCCAATTGGCCACGCTACATTTGAAAACTTATAAAAACAGAGAGTTCCTATGCTCACCACCAGCGTGCCTGCAAGCACCGCCTGACCTTTTTTGCTCTGCCCATATCTGCCTATCAAAATTCCTGCAAGATAATGAAACAGCACCATTCCCATCATCAGAAACACAAATTTCGGTTCTCCCCAAGCATAAAAAACAAGGCTCACCAAAAGGAGAGCCTTATTTCTACATGTCTTAGGAACAATATAATATAAAATCAGCACACATGGTAAAAAATAATACAAAAATGAAATGCTTGAAAATAACATAATGTCCTCAATACCAAATGTAATTAGAAGTTTAAGTCTTCTTCATGAAGAAGCTTTGCGCTTGAATAAGTTTCCTGTAACTCTTCTTCAAAGTTATCTACCAAATCCCCTGCGCCAAATACAGCCGCTACATAGCTTGTACCAACAGAATAGATTACCAGATCATCTGGGAACCCACACATCCACTGTCTGTTCAGGATGTTTTCTTTGATCGCGTCTGCTACGGTCTGCACATCATCCGCATTGACCACATGATAAACACCTGCTGTAAAAGTATTCTGGTTCATCATATGCATCATGGATGCTGCATCGTCAAGCAGTTCTGCGCTGTCGGCAGGAAATCCTAAAAGGGTATCCAGAGTTTCACCATTAGCCACATTAACTGTCCCCGGTGCGTCCATTACCATGTTTTCGTAATCTCCGCCTGCAATGGAAAATTTTTCATCTTCTTCATAGGCTGCATAAACATCTGTTAAAATGTCCACTGCTTTTTTGCCTTCTGTGTCATCTTTTGTTGTTTCAGTGTTTGTGCCACCCCCACAAGCTGTTACGCTGACTGCAAGAGCTGCTGCAAGCATTAAAGCAACGAGTTTTTTCATAAACTTCTCCTTTTCATTTTATAAATTATGCTTCTATTAAAGAACCAGTTTCGCACTTCCAAAGATTCCGGCATCATTGCCAAGAGTTGCAAGTGTAAATTTCACGTTCCTGCATGATTTAAAGCAATATTTCTGATAGTATTTCTCCACATATTCTAAAAGGATAGGACCTGCTTTAGAAACACCGCCGCCGATTACGATTGCCTGTGGATCAACAATTGCTGTAATGTTTGCAAGGGCTGTTCCTAAATATTTACCAAATCGTTCTGCGATTTCTTTTGCAAGCTCGTCATCCGCCTTCACTGCATCAAATACAGTTTTGGCAGAAACCTCACCTTCACGGAGCATGGATGGCTTGTCACTTGCAGCCAGTGCCTGGTTTGCAAGGTTTGTAATACCTGTTGCAGAAGCAACCTGTTCTAAGCATCCCTGATTACCGCATCCGCAGTGTCCCGGAATATTATCATCTACGTGAAGATGTCCAATTTCACCGCCGGCACCATTAGAACCTGTGATAATTTTACCGCCGATAATGATTCCACCGCCGACTCCTGTTCCCAGTGTAACCATAACAACGTTAGAATATCCTGCTGCGCCACCTTTCCAAGCTTCTCCAAGTGCTGCAACATTGGCATCATTGCCGCCTTTGCATGGAAGTCCTGTTAATTCTTCTAATTCTCTTGTAACTTCCTTGTATCCCCAGCCTAAGTTTGCTGTATGAGGAACAACACCTTCATCATTGATTGGTCCAGGAATACCGATTCCGATACCTGCAACTTCATCTTTTACGATATTTTTTTCTTCTAATTTTGCAAGGGCAGATGCTGCAATATCCGGTAAAATTGCTTCGCCGCCATTTTCTGTATGGGTCTTGATTTCCCATTTATCTAAAACTTCACCATCCACATTGAACAGTCCCATTTTTACAGTTGTTCCGCCTACGTCTACGCCAAATACATATTTTTTCATGATAATGTTCCTTTTCCCTTTCCAGAAATGCTTTCCTGTACTCTTCTGTATAATTCCTGTGCTGCATTGTAGCCCAGCTTCTTCTGACGGTTATTAGCCGCTGCTGTTTCTACGATGACTGCAAGATTACGTCCAGGTCTGATTGGAAGCGAATGACACACAACCTTTGTTCCGAGGAATTCTGTGTATTCTTCTGTCAGACCAAGTCTGTCATATTCTTTATCTTTATCCCAGTCTTCCAAACGAATGACCATATCAATCTGCTGAGATTCCTTAACACTGGATACACCGAACAATTCTTTTACATCCACGATACCGATACCGCGAAGCTCGATAAAGTGACGTGTGATTGCCGGTGAACGTCCGATCAATGTTTCTTCGTCAATCTTACGAATTTCTACAACATCGTCAGTTACAAGACGATGTCCACGTTTTACAAGTTCCAGAGCAGCTTCACTTTTACCGATTCCACTCTCTCCCATGAGAAGAACGCCTTCACCATAAACATCAACCAAAACGCCATGAATGGAAATGCACGGAGCAAGCATTGTGCTTAATGCTCTGATAATCTCCGCCATAAATGGAGAAGTTTCCTGATCAGAAGCAAGCAGCGGTTTGTTGTATTTTACAGCAAGCTGTAAAAATTCATCGTCCGGTTCTGTTCTGGATGAAAAGATTACACAAGGAATTTCACTTGATAAAAATTTTTCATAAACCGGAACTCTCTGTTCCTTTGTCAGGTGCTTCAGGTATGTATATTCTACATAACCGATAATCTGTACACGTTCAGAAGCAAAGTGATCAAAATATCCTGCCATCTGAAGAGCCGGTCTGTTGATATTTGGAGTTGTAATCAAAATTCCTTCCATATCAATTTCCGGTGTGAGATTTTTCAGTTTCAGTTTTTCTACGAGGGTGGTCAATCCAACTGTCTGCATAGCTATCTCCTTTTCGAGTAAATTCTATTCCTTAGATTATAACACATCCCCTGGGATTATGCATCCAGTTTATCGTCCCACTGCCAGTTAATTCTGCCATACATTTTGGTAAGTTTACGGATCTGGAGCTTCAATTCTTCGGAAAGCTGTTCCTTTGTAACTCTCCATTTCCAGTTTTTACCGACTGTGGATGGCTGGTTTAAACGTGCTTTGTTATCAAGTCCCAGATAATCCTGCATTGGAACCATGCTTAAGTTTGCACGGCTTCTCATAATGAGAGCGATCATTGGCCAGTGAAGATTTTTCTGTGCGGTTCTGTAATCGCAAAGATAATCTCTTGCCATTGTTTTTTCTTCTTTTGTAATGCAGTCTAGCCATCCAATGATTGTTTCATTATCATGGGTTCCTGTATAAGCCACACAGTTTTCTGTATAATTATGAGGCAGATAATCACTGGCACTTCCTGTATCTCTGGAGTCGAAAGCAAATTCCAGAACTTTCATATTCGGGAATCCACTGTCATAAACAAGTTTGCGTACGGTATCTGTCATATATCCTAAATCTTCTGCTACAACATCACGATGTTCTAAAACTTCTCTCATCTTATTGAACAGCTTCATGCCCGGGCCTTTTTCCCAGTGACCATTGATGGCTGTTTCTGCACCATAAGGAATGGAGAAATATTCATCAAAACCGCGGAAATGATCAATACGTACCACGTCATACATTTTAAAGCAGTAAGAAAGTCTCTTCATCCACCAGTCATAACCGGTCTGTTCATGATAATCCCAACGGTAAAGAGGATTTCCCCAAAGCTGACCTGTTGCTGAGAATCCATCAGGCGGGCATCCTGCAACTGCCAATGGTACATTGTCCTTATCTAACTGGAACATTTCCGGATGTGCCCATGTATCTGCACTGTCCATTGCCACATAGATTGGGATATCTCCAATAATGAGCACACCATTTTCGTTGGCATATTCCTTTAATTTCATCCACTGTTTGTAGAAAGTAAACTGTAAATACTGATGGAATTCAATATCATAATATAACTCTGTACGATAATATTCCATCGCATATCCATAGCGAAGTTTGATATCCTCTGCCCACTCTGTCCATGCTACGCCGTTAAAACGTGCTTTTACTGCCATGAACAACGCATAATCTGTCAGCCACCAGCCATTTTTCTGCATATAACGGCTGTACTCTTCATTCTGGCTGATATTGCTTCGCTCGTAAGCCTTACGAAGTAACGGATAACGTTCTTTATAAAGCTTTTCATAATCGATAGTATCTGCTTTATCTCCAAAGTCTGATGCATCTACTTCTTCCTGGGTAAGCACTCCTTCTTCTACCAATGCATCCAGATCAATAAAATATGGATTTCCTGCATAAGTAGAGAATGACTGATACGGCGAATCTCCATAACTTGTCGGTACCAATGGCAAGATCTGCCAGTAGCTCTGTCCCGCTTCCTTTAACCAGTCTACAAATTCATAAGCACTTTTTCCGAAGTTTCCGATTCCGTATTTGGACGGTAAGCTCGAGATTGGTAATAAAATACCTGCTGATCGATTCATCTGTCTTCCTCCCCCTGGGTGTCTTTTATTTTATGAAAGAATTCATATACTTTTTCTGCGGCTGCCCGATTCATGGATGGAACGTCAGCCAATGTTTCTACATCCGCAGCCCTGATCTCATCTAAGGACTGAAATGCTCTCATAAGTGCCTTACGCCTTGCAGGTCCGATTCCATCAATGTCATCCAAAATGGAATGTACCTGATCTTTGGTACGTAATGATCTGTGATATTCGATTGCAAAGCGGTGGGCTTCATCCTGAATTCTGGTAATTAGCCTGAACCCTTCACTGCCCCTGTCAATCGGAATCTCCTTATTTTCAAAATACAAGCCCCTTGTACGGTGCTTATCGTCTTTTACCATTCCGCATACAGGAATGTTCAACCGAAGTTCGTCTAAAACTTTCAGGGCCACATTGACCTGACCTTTTCCACCGTCCATCATGACCAGATCCGGAAATTTAGAAAATCCTCCGGTCTCTTCATTTTCCTGCTCCTGAAGACCATGGGTAAAACGTCTTTTTAAGACCTCCTCCATGCATGCGTAATCATCGGGCCCCTGAACGCCTTTGATCTTAAACTTACGGTAATCACTGCGCTTCGGTTTTCCCTTCTCATAGACCACCATGGAACCTACATTCTCAAAACCGCTGATATTGGAAATATCAAAAGCTTCTATACGGGAAATATGCGGCAGATTCAGCCAACCTGCAATCTCCTTGGCTGCTCCGATGGTTCTTCCTTCTTCACGTTTAATTTTTTCTTTATCCTGACTGAGTACCAAATGAGCATTTTTCGCAGCCAGCTCTACCAGTTTTTCCTTTGTTCCGATCTTTGGAACGCGAAGATAAACCTTTTGCCCTTTTCTGCTGCTTAACCATTCACTGATGACATCTGCATCTTCAATCTCCGTCTGCAGCATCAGTTCCTTTGGAACAAACGGGGTGCCTGCATAGAACTGCTTTACAAAACTGCTTAAAATTTCGGAAGGCTTTTCCTCCGGTGCAATGCGCAGATAAAAATGATCTCGTCCGATCAGACGTCCTTCTCTGACGAAGAATACCTGTACTACTGCATCTTCTTTATCACTGGCCATGGCAATGATATCTTTATCCTCACCATCGCTGTTCGTAATCTTCTGCTTCTGGGCAATCTGTTTCACACTGCCAATCAGCTCTCTATATTCTATGGCCTGTTCAAATTCCAGATTTTCCGAGGCCTCTAACATTTTCTCTTCTAAATCTTTTAAGACCGGTTCAAAGTTTCCATTTAAGAAGTCCATCGCTTTTTTGACTTTTTCAGCATAGGCTTCCTCGCTGATGTACCCCTGGCATGGAGCATCGCATTGTTTAATATGGTAATTTAAACATGGTCTTTCTTTACCTGCATCTTTTGGCAGGTTTCGGTTACAAGTACGAAGCTTGTAAATCTTACGAATCAGTTCAATGGTGTCCTTTACTGCACCCGCACTTGTATATGGACCAAAATATTTCGACTTATCCTTTTTCATCTCTCTGGAAAACAGGACCCTCGGATAGGCTTCCTTCACTGTTACTTTAATAAACGGATAGGTCTTGTCATCCATGAGCATCGTATTGTATTTTGGTCGATGCTCCTTAATCAGATTACATTCTAAAACCAGAGCTTCCAGTTCTGAATCTGTGATGATATATTCAAATCTGGCGATTTTCGTTACCATCTGTTCAATTTTAGGACCCTTATTTCGACTGGTCTGGAAATATTGGCGGACACGATTTTTTAGGGAAATGGCTTTTCCCACATAGATAATTTCATCTTTTTCATCGTGCATTAGATAAACGCCTGGTTTTCCAGGCAGCTTTTTTAATTCTTCCTGAATATCGAACATGCACACGCTCCCACTTTCCTGTCTATTTTTCAGTATACATCCACAATGCAATTTTGTAAATGAAAGAAGCATAAATTTGCGGAAATTTTGCACAATCTTGCACTATATTTTCCGAACTTTCTGTCAATTATAAACAAAAACAGGACATACCAAAAGGTATATCCTGTGTAATGTTTTATTCTGTAGTTGTTTCTGCTGCAGCTTCTTCACTAATTGGTTCTGCTGCTGATTCTTCCACAGCCGGGGCTGGCGCATTCGGATCTGGAAGTCCCTTGACTTCGCGGAAGATTCTCATAAACTCTTTGCCAGTGATCGTTTCTTTTTCGATCAGGTATTCCGCGATTTTATCCAATGCATCCCTGTTTTCATTCAGAAGTCGTTTTGCTTCCTCATAAGATTCCTTTAAGATTCTCATGATTTCTTTATCGACTTCGGCCGCCATCTGCTCACTGCAGTTAAGTCGTGTACCATTGTCAAGATACAGGCTTTCCTGAGACTCCAGTCCCATCATGCCAAATTTGTCTGACATACCGTACTGAGTAATCATCGCTCTTGTAATTCTGGTAGCCTGCTGAATATCATTTGCCGCACCAGTGGTTACTGTATCAAATACGATTTCTTCTGCCGCACGTCCTCCAAGGTAACCGACGATCATCGCCTCGATTTCCTTCTTGGTATTCAGATATTTTTCTTCTTCCGGAACCTGAAGCACATATCCAAGTGCCCCCATGGTTCTTGGAACGATCGTAATTTTCTGTACCGGTTCTGCATCTTTCTGAAGTGCATTTACCAGCGCATGACCAACTTCATGGTAAGATACAATTCTTCGTTCTTCCGGCTTCATAACACGGTCTTTCTTTTCCTTACCTACAAGGACAACTTCTACCGCTTCAAATAAATCTTTCTGGGAAACTGCTTTTCTGCCATGTTTTACTGCAAGGATCGCAGCCTCATTGATCATATTTGCAAGATCGGAACCTACCGCACCGCTTGTTGCAAGACCAATCGCTTCCAGATCAACCGTATCATCTAAAAGTACATTTTTCGCATGTACTTTTAAAACATCCACACGGCCTTTTAAATCTGGTTTATCTACAATGACACGTCTGTCAAAACGACCCGGACGCAGCAGCGCCTGATCTAAAACTTCCGGTCTGTTTGTAGCACCAATGACCAGACATGCTTTGTTGCTTTCAAAACCATCCATCTCAGCCAACAGCTGGTTGAGTGTCTGCTCTCTTTCATCATTACCGCCAAAATGGGTATCTCGGCGTTTACCAATGGCATCAATTTCATCAATAAAGATAATACATGGTGCGTTCTTCTTTGCTTCTTCGAAAAGATCTCTTACTCTGGAAGCACCTACACCAACGAACATTTCCACAAAGTCCGAACCGGACAATGAGAAGAATGGCACTTTTGCTTCCCCTGCCACTGCTTTCGCAAGTAATGTTTTACCGGTTCCAGGAGGGCCCACAAGAAGCGCACCCTTTGGAAGCTTTGCACCAATGGCTGTATATTTTTCAGGATTGTGAAGAAAATCTACCATTTCCTGTAAGGATTCCTTCGCCTCATCCTGTCCTGCTACATCCTTAAATAAGATTCCTGTTTCTTTTTGGATATAAACCTTGGCTTTGCTCTTTCCGACGCCCATAACGCCGCCGCCCATACGCTTCATCAAAAAGCCCATGGCGATCCAGATGATTACAAGCGGCAAGATAATACTGATCAGCTCAACAATAATCGACACTGTGGTATCCGGAGTCACCCCATTGATCTTTTTGATTCCGGCTTTCTCAAGTCTTTCTACCACACGGTCATTACTTTCCAGTTTATACGTATAATAGGAAACCTCATACCTGTCAGATGGCTGTTTTTTCGGTGTAATATTAAGCTGTGTTCCTTCGATTTCTACACTGGCGATGGTATCGTCTTCTACCATTTCAAGAAATTCTGTATAAGTAATTTCCTTGCTGGAAGAATCTTTTTTGGCATCCCCAAAGTAAGTCCATGCAAGCATGACGATGCTGCACATCATCAGGAACATAAACAGAGACTGTCTGTTCTTTGGTTTTTTATTGTTATTACCGCCTCCGTTGTTTTTTTCGTCCATTCATTTCCTCCTCTGGCATTTATTTGCTGTACAGTCTGGAGCCCTCTCTCTTTGGTTCTGAGGTCAGATTGATCTGCAGTTTTTTCAGCACTCTTTCGTCTGCCTCCGAAAGAATGACACTTGTGTGCATTTCACAGCCCTTTAATTTTCCAAGCTGTTCCATGGCTTTTTTGGCATTTTCGTCATGAACTGCACAAACGGATAATGCAAGAAGCATTTCATCTGTATGAATACGTGGATTTCTGTTTCCTAAATGCTTTACCTTCAAATCCTGAATCGGAAGGATTACCTCTGGTGCCAGCAGATGAATATCCGGTAATTCTGCCAATGCTTTTAAGGCATTCATCATCACTGCTGCACATGCCCCTAAAAGCGGAGTTGTCTTTCCAGTCACGATTCTGCCATCCGGCAATTCCATGGCTGCTGCCGGAGCCTGCGTTTTCTCTTCGACTTCCATAGCCTTACCAACAACTGAACGGTCCGTTTCTTTTACTCCCGCCTGATTCATTAACATCTTCAGTTTGTATAAAGCATCCTCCACTTCTTTCCCCTTTGCTTTCTGCACAAGGGTCGTATAGTAGCGGCGAATGATTTCCTCTCTTGACGCTGCAGAAACCGCTTCGTCATCGTAAATACAATTTCCTGCCATATTGACACCCATATCTGTCGGAGACTGGTAACGGCATTCTCCGTAAATTCTTGTAAAGATTGCATTTAATACCGGGAATACTTCCACATCACGGTTATAGTTTACGGCAACCTTGTTGTATGCAGATAAGTGGAATGGGTCAATCATGTTGACGTCGTTTAAGTCTGCTGTGGCTGCTTCATAAGCTAAGTTTACCGGGTGTTTCAATGGAATATTCCAGATTGGGAAGGTTTCGAATTTCGCATAGCCTGCCACATTTCCTCTCTGGTATTCATTGTATACCTGAGAAAGGCAGGTAGCCATCTTACCGCTTCCCGGACCCGGTGCTGTAACTACGATCAGGGAACGGCTTGTTTCTACATAATCATTCTTTCCAAAACCATCCTCACTTAAAATCAGGTCAATATTCGAAGGATAACCTTCAATAGAGTAATGACGATATGTTTTTACGCCAAGGGTGGATAAATATTTTTCAAAAGATGCAACTGCAGGCTTGTCCTCGTAGCGATTCAAAACAACACTTCCTACATACAATCCGTAACTTCTGAAAACATCGATGAGGCGAAGCACATCCTGTTCATAAGTAATGCCAAGGTCTCCACGCACTTTCGCGTTTTCAATGTCATTAGAATTGATCGCAATGATAATTTCTGCCTGGTCTTTCATCTGCAAAAGCATTTTCAGCTTACTATCCGGCTCAAAGCCTGGAAGCACTCTGGATGCATGGTAGTCATCAAAAAGCTTTCCACCAAATTCCAAATACAGCTTTCCACCAAACTGTGCAATTCTCTGTTTGATTTCTCTGGACTGTGTCTCCAGATATTTCGCATTATCAAATCCCTGTTTCAACATAACACTCATCCTCTTTCACATTGATTAAACTTTCAAAATTGTATAAAATATATTTTTCAAAAAATTCACCCAATATAATTTAACTATATCAGTATATCTGATTTGTTTAAATTTGTATATCTAAAAAAATGAAAAATCAGTGAGTTTTCTTCACTGATTTTCTTAAGTTCTTAACATAAGCAGCCGCCACAGCAGCAATTGCAGATCATGTTCGCGATGCAAAGCTTCATACAGAAATCCGAACCACTTGATGAATACTCATAAAACGGTCCCTGCATATCACGATACCACATACCGCCGCCTTCCAACTGCTGCACCAGCTGACGATACTGATAATTGCCCGGTTCCATGGCTGCCGCCTGTTTTGCATGTTCTAATGCAATGACATTGTTGCCCACGCCATTATTTGCGATAGCACTGTAGTAATACCACATCGCATTTCGTTCCTGCATGGTGTTTAACACGTTAAGTGCCTCTTTAAAATGTCTGCTCTGAATATAGTTTGCAGCAGCACGCATATAATTTTCATACTCTCCGCCACCGCTTGTCTGTCGGTTCTGATATCCGCCAAAGCCAAAGTCACCATAACCGCCATAGTAGCCGCCAGATGCACCCTGCTCTTTCTCTTTCATAATCTGATCGTAGGCCTGCTGAACCTGTTTGAATTTTTCTTCCGCTGCCGCTTTATTCGGATTGTTAATATTGGCATCCGGATGATACTTTCTGCTAAGGTTTCGATAAGCCTTCTTTATTTCTTCATCAGAAGCTCCGCGGGAAACCCCAAGAACTTCATATGGATCATACACCATTACTTTTCTAATTTTTCCTTTCTTTTCTGCTTCACCTGATCATATCTGGACCAGACACCAGAATATAAAATGTTTCGCAGAATTTGTGTGTTTTCCACAATCGGAAGTCTTTCATAGGCTTTGGAACACTCTGCCATCATCATAAGAAGTACTTCGCCTGCCCTCTTTTCAAAATCTTCCTGCCCATAAAGATCTTTCATCGGATTATAGGTCCCTTTTTCAAGATCTTCCTCAATATCTTCGTAAGCATCCATCAGATAAATGAATTTTCCGAAGAAAAAGCCCATACGTCGTAAGGTCTCTTCCCATTCATCCTGACGGTATGCAAATATTTCTGCCATAATCTCGCCAAACGCACCGGACACTTCATCGATATTCCGACTTTCTGCTTTCTCCAGTTCGTGAATACGTTCCATACACGCACAGATCTTGTCAAATTTTTCCGGATATTTTTCGTAGACCTGCTGATTTTTGCTTTTCAAAAGCGCTGCCATCAGACGTTTTTTCGTCTTATGTTCATCATTCCAGTCATCCAGACACTTTTCATAAGAAAGCAGAAGATTCATATCTGCTGCGTAATCTGTAAATTCATTTTGGCGATAGAGATGTTTTTCTACCGGATGAGCCACACATCTTCGATAGCCGCTCACTGTTTCCGGCTCATACAGGCTGCTAAGGAGCAATGCCAAAAATGTCATATCGTAGCTTAATGTCATCTGTCCCCTTTTTCCATAGCGGTCTTTCAGACTCTTGCAAAGTCCGCAGTAGTAGGACTGATACATATCAAATTCCCGGAATTTCATTTCCGGTTTATTTACGACAATATAACCAAACATCCCTTAGCTCCTTTTTCCGAATTCCTGTTTACATTTCGGACAGGTAACAATGATCGTTCCCTTTCCTTTTGGAATACGGATCTTCTGTTTGCAATATGGACAGCTGTAAATGCGATAGATCTTTTTCTGCTCACGCAGTCTTTTATGATTTTCCCATTTATACATCCATTTATTCTTCAGACCAAGGAATTTCTGATTTTCCGCATATCTGGCAGAATGGTTCTTGGAAAACATTCTGAAGTAAGAATAAATCAAACATACCCAAAATAGCAAGTTAAATATCGAATTTCTTGTAATGAGATTTAAAATGATCAGCACCATTGCCAGTCCTGATAAGAATTTCGACAATTCGTCTGCGCCATAGCGGCCCTGCATAAAGCGATAAAATTTTTCTTTCATATATAAATAAACTCCTGTAATCTTTGCTAAGCTTAAGTTTAAGCGTTTATTCGCACAAATTCAATGAATTATCAATAAAAAAAAATAAACAAAGCATAAAATTGTCGATTTGCGCTTCTTTACAAGCTGTCGAAAAATGATTATACTAAAATTTAGTCGGGTGCAATGCACCAAATATCATACATAGGAGATTAGAAATGAAGAAATTTTTCGAAGAGTTTAAAGCATTTATTTCTAAGGGCGACGTAGTCAGCATGGCTGTCGGTCTTATGGTTGGTTCCGCTTTTTCAACAATCATCACCTCTTTCAACGAATTCCTGATTACTCCGCTTCTTGGAATCTTTCTCGGCGGCATTAATTTTTCCGGTATTTCTTTTTCTTTTGGTGAAGCCACTTTCAAAATCGGAGCATTCATTCAGTCAGTGATCGATTTCCTGATTACAGCGTTTGTGCTTTTCCTGGTTGTGAAATTCTTTAACAGCTTTAAGAAAAAAGAAGAAGCAAAACCTGCTCCTGCACCTGCAGAACCTGAAGATGTAAAACTTTTAAAAGAGATCAGAGATCTACTGAAGGAACAGAAGTAAAAAAATGGGAACTGCAATTGCAGTTCCCATTTTTAAATCATGTCTTATTCAACTGGTAATTTAAAGTAGTTCTTAGCGTTGTAGTAAGAAATATTCTTAACGATTTCTTCTAACATTTCCATATCTGCTGGGAATTCGCCGTTTTCTACCCATCCACCGATTAAGTTACACATAATACGACGGAAGTATTCATGTCTTGTGTAAGATAAGAAGCTTCTGGAGTCTGTTAACATTCCAACAAATCCGGAAAGGTTACCAAGGTTTGCAAGAGAAGTCATCTGCTCGATCATACCTGTCTTGTTATCATTGAACCACCATGCAGAACCCTGCTGGATCTTAGCAACTGCTGTAGAATCCTGGAAGCAACCAAGGATTGTTCCGATTGCTGCGTTATCAACTGGATTTAAGCTGTAAAGAACTGTTCTTGGAAGAGCATCTGTTTCAGCTAAAGCATTTAAGAAGTCTGCTAATTCGCTGGATGGTGTGTAGCTGCTGATGCAGTCAAAGCCTGTGTCTGCGCCTAATTTTGCGTACATTGCTTTGTTGTTATCACGTTTTACACCGTAGTGCAACTGCATACCCCAGTCAACTCTTACGTATTCTTTTCCAAGGAACATCATACATGCAAATTTGAATTTTAATTCTTCTTCCCATGTAACTGCGCCGCCAGAGAGTCTCTTAGCAAAGATTGCTTCGATTTCTTCTTCTGTAGCTGGGTTGTACATTACATATGCTAAGCTGTGGTCTGAAATCTTGCATCCGTTTTCATTAAAGTAATCAAGACGTTTTACTAAAGCTGCTTTTAAATCAGCGAAAGATTTAATCTCCATGCCGGCTGCTGCTTCTAATTTTGCAATATATTCTAAGTATTCCGGTTTTTCGATGTTCATCGCTTTTTCCGGTCTCCATGATGGAGCTACAACCACATCAAATGTTTCGTCAGCAGCGATTTTCTGATGCCATTCGAGAGAATCGATTGGATCATCTGTTGTTCCGATGAAAGTAACGTTACTCTGTTTGATGAGGCTTCTAACTGTCATGGAATCATCCTGTAATTTTTCGTTGCAGAGGTTCCATACTTCATCTGCTGTCTTTTTATTTAAGTATCCATTATATCCGAAATATCTCTGTAATTCTAAGTGGCTCCAGTGGAATAATGGATTTCCGATTGCTTTTCCAATGCACTCAGCCCATGCACAGAATTTTTCATAATCAGAAGCATCACCTGTGATGTATTTTTCATCAACGCCGCAGGAACGCATAAATCTCCATTTATAGTGGTCGCCGCCTAACCATACCTGAGTAATATTTTCAAATTTTCTGTTTTCAGCGATTTCCTTTGGATTAATGTGGCAGTGGTAATCAATAGTTGGTACCTGTGCTGCAAAATCATGATAAAGTTTTTTCGCTGTTTCAGTCTCAAGGAGAAAATCCTTGTCCATAAATGCTTTCATTTTCTTGTACCTCCGCAAAATATTAAATCTACGACTGTAGATATACCCTTTTTTATTCTAACATAAATTTTCTGTTTGTGTTTAGAATTTTTTGGTGATTTCTTAATATAAAACGTAAGATTCTGCTAGTCATTTCCGAAGCTCATCACCTTATTTAACAGGTCCATATAGTTTCTGCAGTATCGCTCGTACAGAGGCTCTACCGCCTGCTTAAACTTCAGCTTTTCTTCCGCCGAAAGTCTGATGATCTCCACACCCTCTGCGACAGCACGCTCTTCTGATTCTTTTTCTCTTGCAGTCCAGAGTTCTCTTTGATAGAGCGCAGATTCCTTTGCACATTCTAAAATAACCTGCTGATCTTCTGCCGATAATTTTTCCCAGGTATGTCTGCTGCAGACCTGAATTTCAGGAACACGGGTATGCTCATCCACGGTATAATATCCAGCAACCTCATAATGCTGCATGGTCTCATAGGATGGCCAGTTATTTTCTGCACCATCTACCTCTGAGCGTTCCAGCAGGGAATAAACTTCCGAGTATGCCTGTCTCACAGGCTCTCCACCAAGACATTCCACAACATCCGCCATCAGATCAGATTCCTGCACACGAATCTTTAATCCTGCAATGTCCTCGAGAGTTCGAATTGGATGGTTCGACGTATAAAAATTTCTTGCACCAGCATCATACCAGGAAAGTCCCACCAGCTCCGTTTCACTGATTACCTCTAAAAAATAATCACCAATCTCCCCGTCCAGTACTCTCCACATATGGTCGGAATCCTGATACAGGTAAGGCATCTGCAAAACATTTAATTCCCGGATTTCATTGGTAAGCTCCGAGAGGGAGAGTCTCGCAAAATCTACACCCCCATATTTTAGCTGTTCAATCACCTCTGATTCGGCTCCGCGTTCTGCACTGTGCTGAACCAAAATTCTGATTCGTCCTTCGGTTCTCTCTTCCACAAGGTCTGCAAAATATTGTCCCCCAAGAGTGGTCGGATAATCCGCCTCCTGATTTTCTGCATAGGAAAATACATACTCAGGAACAATTTCTTTTGGCCGAAGTATCCAGAGTGCCGCTGCTCCTGCAAGAAGTAATAGAAGAATCAACAGCAGTCGTCTGCTCTTTATTTTCATTTGTCACCTTTCTTTGTACTGTGCAGCACCTGAAGTCTGTATTCTGTCGGAGTGATTCCTTCGCTCCGCTTAAATACACGGGCAAAATAGTTGGAATCTCTGTAACCCACTTCCGCACTTACATCTTTTATATTGATAGACATATCCGCTAAAAGGACCTTCGCCTTTTCCACACGGAATTCTGTCAGATATACCAAAAAACTTTTATCAAAGCACTGCTTAAAGATCTTACAAAAATACGCATCGGAATAATTCATAGAGCCCGCTACATCCTGCAGGGAAATATCCTCCCTATAATGCTTTGTGATAAATTCCCGAATATTTTCCGCAACCGCATTCATCTTGATGTTTTCATGATGATTGATTTCAAGATCTGCTTTTAACACAGGCTTACGCTTCTCTGTTTTCTGAGTCAGCCAGATTGCTTCCTCTAAATTTGCTGTCAGTTCATCCTCTGAAACCGGTTTTAACAAATATTCCAATGCATGTACGGAAATCGCACGTTTCGCATAATCAAATTCATCAAAGGCTGTGATAAAAATGATTACTGCATCTCTGTCAATCTTTCGAATGGCATCCGCTGCATCCAGACCGTCGATTCCTGGCATTTCGATGTCTAAAAGGGCAATCTGACACTGCTTTTCGCCATATAACTTAACCGCTTCTCTCCCGTTAATGGCTTTTACAATTTCTACATTCTCAGGAAAATTTTTTTTAATCATCCTCTCTATGATGGTTCTTTCGATAGGTTCATCATCTGCAATCAGTATTTTCGTCATGTGTACTCTCCTATTCTGAAATTAATTTGACTCCGCGTGCATACATCTTGGAATCTGTAATTTTATTAAAGTACCCTTGTTCTCCCTGCTGTAGATCGTAAATTGTCCTTCCGGATACATTATTTTGAATCTTCGGTAAACATTGCCAACACCGATACTGTCTCTGCTGACATTGCCTTCCTCCAATTTCTTTCTCAATCTTTCTAATTTTTCTGCCGGCATTCCAACGCCGGTATCGCAAACAGTTATGAAGGTTTCCCCCTCACGTTCCCATACTCTAATATGAATTTTTCCGCCTTCTTCCTTCTTCGCAAGACCATGAATGATGGCATTTTCCACCAGTGGCTGGAAGGTAAAGGTAGGAATGATGGCTGAGCTCTCCTCCACATCACATTCTATTTGAAATTTCAGCCTTTCCCCGAAACGCATCTGCTGAATATACATATAGTCCCTGACAACATTCAGTTCCTGAGACAGGATTGCTTCCTTGCTGGAATTTTTCAGGTTATACCGAAAAAGGTTGCTTAATGCCATGATCATTTTTTCTGTAGTCTCTGCATTTTCCAGCATTGCCATACCACCGATTACATTTAAAGTATTGAACAGAAAATGTGGATTTACCTGATTGACCAGAACCTCCAGTTTCATGGTCTCCAGCCTTTTTTCCACCTCCAGCTTTTCTAACTCTTCTTCATGGAGCAGGTCCAGTGCTTTTCGGTTTTCTTCCATGGCCAGGATATATTCTCCGGTAGCAAATTTCATTTTATTAAATGCGTGGGTCAGTTCTCCAATCTCGTCACTATTTTCTACCGGCATGTCTTCGATGAAAAAATCGTTGTTGGCAATTCGTTTTGCATAACCGGCAAGCTCAAGAATCGGATCTACGATCGTTCGCCTCATGATCGTGCTAAGTTCCATCATGATCAAAATGATCAGAATTGCAAAGACTGCCATGACTGCAGGTGTTAAGATCATTGCCGGAATCTTCGCACGGTAAACTGAACTTCCTGCTGCCAATGTATCATTCATAAGCTCTGCCGCATAACTTCGGAGATAGTCCTGAATGTCATAGACCATATAGAGCTGTTCTACATACTGAAGTGTCCCCTGCGGTATCTCAAATATTTCATTTCTTTTTTCTACATAAACTTCATAGCAGCTTCTTATGGACCAGGTCGTGGAATATCGCTCCTCACCGATCAGTGTATAGTCAAAAGGAAGCTCCTCAACTGTTTTTTCTGTCTCCTGCATAGCAAGCTTCAAAAGCTGCTCATTTTCTGCAGTACGTTTTTTCATAAACTGCTCAAACAGTTTACTCTCATATTCAATTGCCTGAACAAAGGCGCTGCTTTTGGAACTTTCACTTAAAATGTTATTAAAATCGCCCAGTGAAAAATTAGCAACCCAGACATTGAACAGAGCAGAAAGAAAAATACACAAAAAGACCGTAACCATGTAAAAACTGATCTTCTGGCGGATTGTGCATTTTTGCCAGCGCTGTTCGATTTTTAATATTTGCACGGGTTTCGATCTTTTCATGAACTCGTCTTCCTAAATTTATTGAACTATTAATATTTTAACCAAAAATTAACCTTTTTTCAACTTTTTCGCCAAAAAGTCTACCAGGTATTCTGCCATATAACTTAACAGGATTCCCATGACTGCCCCAGCAAGCACATCCGTCGGATAATGGACTCCTACATAGAGTCTGGAGAATCCAATCAAGGCTGCCAGAATCACTGCAGGAACCCCAAATTTCTTTGGCAAATGTCTGTAAAAGACTGCCGCAGAAGCAAAGGAGCTGGATGTATGTCCTGAAGGGAAGGAAAATTCCGAAGGCTGCGGAATAATAATCTGCAGATCTGTAAATGTTACATACGGTCTTGGTCTCTGTACAATATTTTTAATGAGATTATTATTAATGAGCAGAGAACCTAACAGTGCCACCGCACTCATAATTCCAACCTTTCTTGTCTTTTTCGGAATCAGAAGAGCAATGGTTGCCGCGATCCAGATGATTCCTCCATCTCCTAGCGATGTAATAAAAATCATAATACTGTTCAAAATTGGATTTCTCACGGAATCCTGTAAAAATAACAGAAATCCGCCATCTAAGTTTAATAATGTTTCTAACATGATTCCTCCCCACAAAGATTTCAAAAAGTAGTTATATATGATAAAATAATAACACATTCTAAGATAGATGAAAACATACGCAATGAAAATAAAGAAAGGGGGATGAAACACTTTGAGAATTCTGGTTGTAGAAGATTCCAAAGATATGAATCTGCTGATCGTAAAAACTCTGAAAAAGGCTGGATACAGCGTGGATGGCTGTTTTGACGGAGAGGAAGCAAAGTTTCACCTTTTAGGCGCTGAATACGATGCTATTCTGTTGGATATTATGGTGCCGAAATTAAATGGGTATGAACTTTTAGAATATTTACGGGACAAAGGATGCGACACCCCTGTTCTTTTTCTTACTGCGAAAGATACTATTGCTGACCGTGTAAAAGGGCTCGATCTGGGCGCTGATGATTATCTGGTAAAACCATTTGATTTTGACGAACTCCTTGCCAGAATCCGTGTGATGACGAGAAAACGTTCCGGCAATCGAAGCAATATTTTTACATTCTCCGATCTTACAGTAGATACTCAAAAAAGAACCGTTACACGAGGCGGTGAGGAAATTTCTTTGATTCCAAAAGAATTTACGATTTTAGAGCATCTGATCCGTAATCAGGGTGTGGTCCTCTCCCGCGAACAGTTGGAAAACCGTATCTGGAATTATGAATACTCCGGAAGTTCCAATAATATTGACGTCTATATGAGCAGACTTCGCAAAAAAATCGATGGAGACCACAAGGTGAAATTGATCCATACCATACGAGGTGTTGGCTGGGTACTTCGGGAAGGAGAGCGCTGATGAAAAAAACGTTGTCCGTAAAATCAAAAATCACCATCCTGTTAACACTTTTAATGGCGGGGCTTGCTGTTCTTTTACTTATTTTTATGCTCTTTATCAGCAACAGCGTTGCCACACAGACAGCAATGGACCAGCTGAATGAAACTGTTCATTCAAACCTTGCCTATGTCGAGGTGACTGACCGAAAGCCAGTGATTTCGGAAGGTTTTTCCTACTTTCAAAACGGAATTTCCACATTAATTTACAGTCAGAATGAAGCTCTGATCGCAGGACAGATTCCCGTGTCATTTCAGGCGGAGATTCCTTTTGAGAACGGATTCATCCGCACCGTAGATTCCACTGACGGACAATATATTGTTCTGGATTTATGGCTTGCCTCCGACTGGCAGAGCGGTGTCTGGCTGCGCGGTCTTATGGAAGCACCAAACAATGAATCGTTGGCACGTAATCTCCTGTTTATTTCACTGATTGCACTTCCGATTTTTATTCTTCTGGCCGCTTTAGGAAGTTATTTTATTACAAAACGGGCTTTTCAGCCTTTAGACCACATTACTGCCACTGCCGAAGCAATCAATGAGGCAAAAGATTTATCAGGACGCATTGGTCTGCCGGAAGGCGGGGACGAGTTTTCCAGACTGGCGGCGGATTTTGATCAGATGTTTGAGAGGCTGGAACATTCTTTTGAGATAGAAAAACAGTTTACTGCAGATGCTTCTCATGAGCTTCGTACTCCGGTTTCTATCATTAAAGGTGCCTGCGAATATGCAGAAAAATATGACGAAACACCGGAAGATCATGCAGAAACCATTTCCATGATTCACAGACAGGCAGACAAGATGGCTTCCCTGATTTCTCAGCTTTTAAGCATGACCCGCATGGAACAGGGCACTGAAAATACTTTGATGGAGCGAGTAGATCTTGGGGAATTTGCATATACTTTCTCTCAGGAACATTTTATGGAACACTCCCGATTAAAATTAAATACTGCGCAAGGAGTTTTTGTACAGGCAAATCCGGAGCTGCTTGGAAGACTGATTCGAAATCTGGTGGAAAATGCCATGAAATACAGTGATGATTCCAGCCCGATATCTCTGACCGTGGCTGTCCAAAATATGGAAGCGACTCTTTCTGTTCAGGATTTCGGAATCGGTATCCCACATGAGGAACAGGAAAAGATCTGGCAGCGCTTTTACCAGGCAGATGTTTCCCGCAGCAATGAAAATGGCAGCGGGCTTGGACTTTCCATGGTCAGACAGATTGCTGATATCCATGGCGGATATATGACACTGGAAAGCGAACCTGAAAAAGGCAGCACCTTTACATTGCATTTACCGCTTTTAAAAGTCTCATAAATTTTTTTCAAATTTCATGTACGTTTCATGTTGGAGGCTTAAGATACAATCACAGAAACAAACAGCATGAAAGGAGACATTTATTATGAAAAGAAAAAACAGATTATTTACAACATTGACACTTACAGGGCTTATCCTCACAGGATGCGCAGCCCAGGCTCAGACCATAGATCGCATCGATCTGGAAACTGCAAAAGCTGCTGCAATCGAAGCCGCCGGATTTCAGACCTCTGAAGTTTCTTTTGTATCCACAGAACTTGATAGAAAAAATGACACCGAATACTATGAAATCGATTTTACAGTCAACGGTGTAGAATACGATTACGATATTGATGCTTTGACAGGCAAAGTAATCAGCTATGAAATTGATAAAAAATCTCAGAAGCATAACAGTTCTTCAGGAACAGATTCTTCTAAAAATACAGAAATCGTTACCGATACAACCAGTTCAGAACCATCCTCAAAGGAGCTAACTGAGACCGAAGCGAAAAAAATCGCACTGGCACAAGTACCGGGAGCTACTGAAAGCGACATTCGTGAGTTCGAAGTGGATTATGATGATGGCAGATTAGAGTATGATGGAAGTATTTATTACGGAGACATGGAATATGAATTTGAAATTGATGGATACAGCGGTGCGATCCGAAGCTGGGAAGTAGAATCCATTTATGATTAAATTTCAAAGCCCTCAAGTTTTTACGACTTGAGGGCTTTTATAATCTCTGTTATTTACTCATTTTCTTCTGTAACCAGTCTTTTCCGTTTACGAAACGTTCTACGATGTAGCTGACTACGTAGTCACCAGCTGCATTGACCATTGTTGCTGGTGGGTCAACCAGATTACCGAGTGCCAGTGCGATTGGGTAAGCAACTGCAAGCTGATCCGGGAAGAAGATTGTACAAAGTACCAGTTCTCCTGTACCGCCGCCGCCTGGAATACCAGACATTGCTACAGATGAGAAGATTGCAATCACGATTGCTAAAACTGCACGGCCTGTTGAGAAATCCTGACCGAAAATACCGAACAGGAATGCTACCTTAACGATTGCGGACATTGCCGATCCATCCATATGCATGGTTGCGCCAAGTGGTAATACGATATCAGCTACTTCTTTGGAAATACCTGTATCTTCTGCTGCTTCCATGTTTGTAGGAATTGTTGCTACACTTGAGCATGTACCAAAGGATACTGCTGCAGGTTTGAATAAGTGTTTGAACATTACCTTTGCTGCACCTTTTCCGCCGCCGAAGGTTGCGTAAATCGGGAAGGAAATAAACATATATACAAAACATACAACATAGTAAACGATTAATGTACGGCTGTAATCACCGATCAGTTCAGGACCATAAGTTGCAACCAGTGTTGCGAAGAATCCGAAGAAACCGATTGGCGCATAGTAAGTAACGATTCTTACTGTGTTCATGATACATGCTGTCACATCTTCCAGAAGCTTTGCTGTCTTTGTTTCCGGACCGCCGGATAACTGCACACCAAAACCCAAAAGAATCGCAAATACGATCAGCGGCAGGATTGCTCTGCGGCTCCATAATTCTGAGAAATCAGGTTTTGTAAAGAAATTGATGATCATATCAGCCAGACCCAGTGTTTCACCGATCTCACCTTCTACAACTTCATAAGTTCCGCCAACGATTGGAATCACGCGTACAATAATGTACATGATCAGGGCTGCGATTCCTGCTGTCACACAGAATGTAATGACTGTGACACCCATAATCTTTCCTGCACGTCTTGCGCTCTGCATGTTTGCGATTGCAGAAGAGATTGAACAAAATACCATCGGTACTACGATACAGAACATTAAGTTAATAAATACAGTTCCCAATGGTTCCAGACATGTTGCTCCCGGCCACACTGCACCAACGATACAGCCTGCGATAATGCCGACCAGCATACAGATAATGAATCCATAATTTTTCAATATCTTTTTCATAATCTTCCTCCAGACAAATTTTTTCCTATTTTTATAGTTATCAATATTCTATCACGCATTTCTTGCACATAAAACTCATTTTATGCTATGATATTTGCAAATAGTGCTGTTTTGAGGGATTTATGAGCGAAAACTACGAAAAAAAGGGATATCTGTTAGAAGATTTCAGGCTTTTCCATCTAAAAGATAATGGAGAAACAAAAACAGATTACCATTATCACGAATTTTATAAACTGCTGTTTTTCATTTCCGGTAAAGGCGGATATTTTGTCGAGGGAAAGCGCTATTCTCTCGTTCCGGGGGATCTGGTCCTGATCGGAAGACAATGTGTCCATCGACCGGAATTCGAGGCAGGAACTACCTGCGAGCGAATCATTCTCTATCTTGCACCGGAATTTCTTGAAAGGGAATCCTCCACTGCCTGTGATCTGACAGAATGTTTTTCCAAGGAATATGACCATGTTCTGCGTCCGGCTGGAAAGATCCGGCAGAGATTATTTACGCTTACTACAGACATTGAACGGGAACTCTCGTCAAAGTGCTACGGAAACGAAATTTCCAGCACTGGTATGCTGCTTCACCTTCTGGTGGAAATTGCACGCAGTATCCGGCACGAAGAAGTGCAGAAGCCTTCCCCGATGCTGCCAAAGAGCAAACGGATTCAGGATATTGTGCATTTTATAGATACTCATCTGACAGAGGATTTTTCAATTGATGAGCTTGCAGAAAAATTTTATATCAGCCGCTACCATATGATGCGGCGCTTCAGAGAAGAAACCGGAACTACAATTCACGCCTATGTTTCTGATCATCGTCTGCTGTTTGCCAGAGATCTCATTGGACGAGGGATTCCTGCAACTGACGCCTGTTTTCGTTGTGGTTTTGGAAGCTATTCTTCTTTTTCCCGAGCCTATGGAAAATTCTTTGGGACCACCCCAAGCGGCAGAACCTTTTCAGACACGATCATGGAAGAATCATTAGAATAAAAACAAATCTATTTGGAGGCAACCTATGGTAAAAATCGGATTTGACAAACAATGTATCACACCTAAACTCCCTGTTGCACTCAGCGGCTATGCCGGCAAACGTATCGCTGCTGGTGTACATGATGAGCTGTATGTCCGCTGTATTGCAATGGAATGCAGCGGTGAACTCTATTTGCTGGCGCAATGTGACTGTCTTGCGGTAGATGATGTTCTCAGAAATGCTGTTCTGACCCGGCTGAATGAACCGCATCTTTCTGATGCGCATTTCGTGCTGATGGCTACACATACACATTCCGGTCCTGCTGGGACAATTGATACCAGTCAGAAACCTTTCACCGGACTTACCGATGTATTTGGTGTGTCTGACCCGGCATATCAGAAGGAGCTGTCCGAAAAAATCACACTGGCAGCGCACAATGCATTTTCTGATTTAATGGAATGTCAGCTGACAGTCGGCAGAGGAAGCATTGAAAATGTGGGAACGGAACGACATGATGCTTCTTTGCCGGGAGACTCTTCTTTGCTTGTACTGCGTTTTGACAGATGTGATGGAAAACAGGTACTGCTCTACAATTATGCATGTCATCCTACCGTATTAAACCCTTCTAATCTCCTGATCACTGCTGACTTACCTTATGCAGTGGAGCGTGGGTTCGCCTATGATATGGTAATGTTCGTCAACAGCAATGCCGGCGACATCAGCACTCGATTTACCCGTAAATCCAGCAGCTATGAGCAGGTGGAAAGTTACAGTCACGTGATCATCGAAGAAATCAGAAAGGCTTTAGAACAACCCGTATATCAGGGAGCTTTTTGGCAGATCGATATTCAGCAGTATCCAATCGTCCTTCCGATCAAAAAGGTTCCCCCTGTTGAAACTGCGCAGGCACAGCTGCAGAAATATGAAGCAGATCTTGAAAAAGGAAAGCAGCAGGGGCTGGAGGCAAAGGAACTTCGTATTCTTGCTTCCTATGTAGAAGGGGCATCTGTTGCGGTTGGGCTTTCCAAAACTTTAAAGGATTTAGATTATATTGATGCACATTTTTCTATCATTACTTTACAAGAATTAAAAATTGCGGTCATTCCTGGCGAACTGTTCAGCACCCTGGGAACTATTCTGAAAAGAGAAGGTATTGAAGTCTTTGGATATGGAAATGGCTACTATATGTATTTGGCAGATAAAAATGCCTATGACAGTATGTATTATGAAGCGATGAGTTCTCCATTTGAACGCGGTGTGGGGGAATATATGATAAGAGAAATTTTAGACAAAGCAAAGGGCTGCTCCTAAGAGCAGCTCTTCTCATATATTGCGCATAAATATGTTTTAAGCCTGAGTAGCTGTATCAAATACACACAGCCCCAAAATTGCCGCTATGATGATTAACCCTAATAATGCTGCTGCCATACTCATTTTCCTCCTTTTCACAAGAAACCAGATTTTCAAATTCCTCTCTCGTTAACGAGTCCAGCAGGTCCGGATGCTTTGCATAAAACATTTTTAACTGTTCAAATAATGGATAATTCATGCTTTCTCATCCTTTCCTTTACACGTGTATCTGTTTTTGTTATAATTATCATAATGCCAATTACATCCAAAACAAATAAAATATACGACACAAATTATAATTATATCGCCATAATATGTCATTTTTATAATAATTTTACAGTCTGTATTTTATAGTTTTGAACTTTCTTAAATTATATAGCGGAGGGCTTTTATGGAACTGAAAATAAAGCTGAACAGTAACCAAAGAGAGGATGTAGAAGGAGTCAGTCCTGAATACCCTTATGCACTACATCATGATATTTTCATAAATTCAAAGGTTCCGTGGCATTGGCATGAAGAAGTGGAATTTACCTATGTCCTTCAGGGAACTGTAACAATCCATACCGCAAACAGAAATTACAATATCCATAAAGGTCAGGGATACTTTTTAAATACCAACGTGCTTGCCATGATCGAAGGTGATTCAGAATGTATTATGGACACTCACCTTGTTCACCCGACACTTCTTGGCGGACATTTCATGAGTATCTATGAAAAGAAATATTTAAACCCGGTGCTGCAAAATCGAAAAATAGAAGTTGTGGAATTTCGTGGTGATACAAAGGAACAGATACAGATTTTAGAGAAAATCAAAAAAGCTTCCATACTTCAGGCACAGGAAAATACCGAATTTCAGGTCAGGAATATTTTTTCTGAAATATGGCTGCTTTTATTAGAGGAGATCAACAATTTAAAAGAACCGGAACATTTTTCACACTCTGTCAATCAGGAACGAATTCTAACCATGATGTCCTATATTCAAGAGAATTATGCAGAAAAGCTCTCTTTAGAAATGATTGCTTCCTCTGCGACGATCAGTACAAGAGAAGCTTTGCGTTGTTTCCAGTTCTGCATTCAGCAGACACCGTTTGAATATTTAATGAGCCATCGAATAGAGATGGCGAAAAAACTTTTAAGATCTACAAATCTTTCTGTTACAGATATCGCAGTGCAGACGGGATTTTCAAACAGCGCTTATTTCAGTAAGATATTTAAACGCGAATGTCATACGACACCTCTCGCATATCGCAGGGAAGTCCGCGAAACATAGAAAAAGCACCCACACGGGTGCTTTTTTTATGACATATGTATTTTCTTTCTGCATTCGCTCTGATCTATGGAAGTTTCTTTCCACATTTAGGGCAAAATTCAAACTCTTTTGATACCTTTATGCCGCAATACGGACAGTATTCACTATCAATATCGAAACTCATATTTTCAGAAGACTGCATTCCTGAAGTTTTCTTTGCCCCATATTTTTCGTTCAATGGATCTATTTCTTCATCTTCGTCCACAATATCAAACGAAGAATACCTGTTTTCCCCAGTGGCATTTTTAAAATTATAGACAGCCTGAAATACTGCAATTCCAATGAACAGCAGGCCAAATGGCACCATGATAAACGCTCCCATGCTGACAGCTGTAATTGTCCAGAACACACCAAATAGCGCTGCAAAGATAGAACTTACGCCGCCCATCATCGACGGGCCTCTGCCTGGTTTGATACTCTTCATACAATCCTCCTTTATTAAAATATAATCTCTCGGAATCTTTAAGCCAGTAAAATCAAGGCTTTCAGATTCCTTTTTTATTGAAATCCCCCACTTTTTGTCAAAAAAACGCTTGACAAATCGCCAAAAATTTGCGGCGAAGCCGATTGAATATATTTTATTTT
>JAGAQG010000036.1 GCA_017622875.1 Lachnospiraceae bacterium | reverse complement strand
TTTTAACTTGTGGTTAAGTTTTTATCTCCATGATTAACAACTGCTCGATTGTGCTATGAATATCAGCTTGCTATAATAAAGACAACAAAGAGCTTTTTGTAATATCCTCAAAGGAGATTAAGATATGCCTATGAACATAGTCATCCAAGAGCAGCGCAAGCTACTTGGATTAACACAGGAACAGGTTGCTGATTATCTCGGTGTTTCTACTCCCGCTGTCAGCAAATGGGAGAAAGGTATCACAAGCCCTGATATTGGCCTTCTTCCTCCATTAGCCAGACTTTTGAAAATTGATTTGAATACATTGTTTTGTTTTAGTGAGGATCTGTCTGAACAGGAAATTGGATTTTTCTGCAACGAGCTTGCCAAACAAGCAAGGAATGATATTCTTTCTGCATTTGATGCTGCTGAAGCAAAGATACACGAATACCCACACAACGAACTGCTTCTTCTCAACATCACGATTATTTTGGATTCCATACTTTTGTAGACAGCCGATGATACTTTACCCATCGATAGCCTTGATACAAAGATTTCAGACTGGTATTTACATCTGGCTGAGAGCAATGATGAAAAGATACGAAATAGTGCTAACTATATGAGAGTTAACCGCTATATTCGTAAGGGCAAAACAGATGCTGCACAAGAGGTTCTTGATACAATTCAAGATAAAACTGACCTGATTAGCACATTGCCGGATAAACTTATGCTTCAGGTATCTATTTATATGCAACAACAAAAAGCAGAATTGGCTGCATTAGAACTGGAAAAGGCATTATTCAAAGAAATTACCAGAGTTCAGATGCTTCTAACGAAATTGATAGATGCTGAATTAGCTTCCGGAAACACAGAATCTGCTTGTAAGATTGCCGAAAAATCAAGTTCCATGGTAGATGTATTTGATATGTGGGAATACAACCGATATATTGCTTCTTATCAGATTTTGGAACAAAAGCAAAATGCAGCTGCAACGCTTCATTTACTGGAACAAATGCTTGAAGCGCTCACTACACATTGGTCATTAACTGATTCCGTTCTGTATCACAGGATGGCACCCGAAACCAAAGCTATACAATCCCATGAGTTGATGCCAGTTCTTCTCAATGGATTAGAAACTGATCCACAATGTGCATACCTTCGAGAACATCCAAAATTTAGGGAGATTATAGACAAATACAAAAACAAATGAGGGATACGGCTGCTACTACCTTTCGGAAGTAACAGCCGTGTTTTCAATTATCGCTCGTATTCTTTCTTCTTTTGCTTCTTTGGTTGTGGGGTTTCCTGTTTCGGCATTTTCAGCTGTTCGCTGATAGAACGCTTTTTCTTCTGAATTGGCTGTTCTTTCAATTCGGCATCAATCTGCCTGTTGGCTTCATCGAAAGTAACAGAACTGTATTTATCCTTGTATTTTTCATACAATTTTCGTACTAAACCAACTCTGCCATCAGGACGGAGTTTTTCACGTTCCTGCATAACTGCATCCATATTTTCGGGTGCGATACCATCTCGGATTTCAAGAAACTCTGTCTTATCAGCTTCTTTCTGTTCAGACAGGGCAGCACGCTGCTGTTCCAAGGTTTCCAGAGCGTTTTCCATCTTTTTTAGATTCTGCTTTCTGGCAGCAATGCCGTTATCCTGACAATTAAGCTGAGAAAGCAATACAGCCTTTTGGAATTTCAATTCTTCAATATCTTCGGTCAGAGCCGCTATCTGTTCACCCAGCTTACTTGCACGAATGAAATGGATGCCGCAGTTTTTTTGCTCTGCAATCAGTTCTTTTTTCTCAGCGGTTTTGGCTTTGATTTCTGCTTTCACATTTTTATATTCAGTCAGTATATCAGCCAAAAGATTTTTCTGAGAAGTGACAGTTTCCTGCTGAGAAGTATTTACGATCAACTGGTACTGGAGAAAAATCATGTGGTCACGCAGAGTTTCCAAGGCAGATGCAATAGCAGGAATGTTCTCTTTGACAGCTTTCATCAGCTTCTGCACCTGTTTTTTCAGTTCACGCAGGTGCTTGTTATCTGCTTTAATCTGTCGGTTCAGTTCGCAGCGATCAGAAACAATTCCCATGGACTCCAGTTTTCTTGCATGATAACCTTCGTGTACAGTCGGCTGTTCGGTCAATCCTCTGGCGGCATGACTGCGACAGTCCACACGATCAGCAATACCATGGCGTTCCTGTTCTTCATTGACAATTATTTCCCAACTCTTGCGCCATGCAAATATCTGTTCTTCGCTGTTCCAAAGCTCTGTAAGTGGGTTCTGTCTCCCATAGCGGGTACTTTTCGGTGTTTTTGATGTTCTGATACATCCTTCAATTTTCTCAGCTTCAGACGGGGTTAAATACTCTTTTTTCTCCCCGAACTGATACATATATTGTTTCTCCCAGCCCTGTGTTTTAGCAGTCTTGAACTCATCAGCGGTAAATCCACGTTCTTCGCCGCCACGCTTGCAAAGGTATTCTTTCTGTGTCTTTGCTTGCCACTTGCCGTTTTCATCTAAGGGACGCATGGTGAAAAGAATATGGCTGTGAGGATTATGACCCGGAGGGTACGGGTTATGGATATTCACATCGGCACACATACCGAGATCCGTGCCTTGCTCACGAATGAATCGCTCCAACATACCTTTCCAATCATCCAAGGACAGCTCCGATGGCAGAGCAACCACAAGTTCTCTTGCCAGTCGGCTGTCCTTTGTTTTTTCTAC
>JAGAQG010000035.1 GCA_017622875.1 Lachnospiraceae bacterium | reverse complement strand
GGCTGCTGACAGACCATATGTATCCATCATCGGGAAAGGCAGCAAAATACGTACACTTTACCTTCTTCCCAAAGCAGTCGTACATTTAAAAAAATACCTTATGGAATTTCATGGGGAAACACCGGAGCCAGATGCCTACGTATTTTATTCCCGTAATGCTGGAATTTATGGCAAAATCACACAGCCTGCCATAGATAAGATGCTAAAAAAATATGCACGCCAGGCGCATGAAGCCTGTCCTGATGTACCATTGGGACTCCATGCGCATCAATTTCGCCATTCGAAAGCATCACACTGGCTGGAGGACGGTATGAATATCGTACAGATTTCCTTCCTGCTGGGTCATGAACAACTTCAAACAACCATGATCTATCTGGATATCACTACTGAAGAAAAAGCAAAGGCATTAGCAACAATTGAAGATGAAAATGACAAGAAGATTTCTCCGAAATGGAAAAATGCAGATGGGTCATTAGTTGAATTCTGCGGACTTCGAAAAGCGTAAAAGTAAAAATAAAATCCAAACCTTTATTGATAAGAAAAACAGTGTACATACTGCTTTAACCATAAAAGTTTGGATTTTATTTTGGTTTGGATATCGCAGAAAATCCAAACGTTTGGATTTTTTACGACATAGCCACATCAGCCTGCTGATTGATATGGGATTTTCAGCGGTGGCGATTGCAGACCGTGTAGGGCATGAAAGCATTGACATCACTTACCAGTACGCTCATCTGTTCCCGTCAAAGCAGACGGAAATGGCAGATAGATTAGACGATTTAGGGAAAGGAGAGTTTGAAAATGTCAGCTAAGAACAGAGATAACAAAAACCGTTGGAGAAACATCACAGTAGGGTTTCGGGTATCGCCCCAAGAAAATGAACTCATCAACAAGGCAGTTGCCTTATCGGGACTGCCAAAGCAGGAATACTGCTACCGCCGTTGCCTGAATCAGGATGTAGTGGTACAGGGAAATCCGAGAGTATTCAAGGCACTCAAAACGGAACTTGCCGCTGTCCTCGCAGAACTAAAGCGGATTGAAGCAGGAAACCGTGTGGATGAAGAACTGCTGAATGTCATTGAACTAATCGCTGTTATTCTGGGCGGTCTGAAAGGAGAGGACGAGGATGGAAAATAAAAAAGAAAAGACTGCCCCGGATGTATCTGTTGGCGCAGATACGGAGCAGCCGATTTCAAAAAAACCTACAAGATATCCGAGAATGGTGGAAATATCAAGAGTTTTGAGGAATTGCAGAGAGAAATGCAGTTGCGATCAGACCCATCCTATTTCCAGACAATTTCCATGAATGAACTGTTTGACACACAGTATCGGAGTAAGCAGCCGTTGATTGACGGACTGCTCTACCCCGGCACTTATATCTTTGCAGGTTCGCCCAAACTGGGAAAGAGTTTTCTGATGGCACAGCTTGCCTATCGTGTCAGTACAGGCACACCGCTTTGGAACTATACCACCCGAAAAGGGACGGTGCTGTATCTGGCACTTGAGGATGATTACCGCCGCTTGCAGGAGCGTCTGTACCGGATGTTCGGGACAGAAAGTACCGATAATCTTTACTTCTCAGTTTCTGCCAGTCAGCTTGGAAATGGGCTGGATGAACAGCTTGCAAGATTTGTGGCAGAGCATAAGGATACGAAGCTGATTATTATTGATACGCTTCAGAAAGTGCGTGAGGTTGGCGGCGATAATTACAGTTACGCAAATGATTATCAGATTATGGCAAGACTGAAAAGTTTTGCGGATGCCCATGGACTTTGTTTACTGCTCGTACACCACGTAAGGTTCGCCAACATCACTTGTCACATTGATAAATGTAGACATTCAACCTCATGTTATTACAAGAAAGCTGAATGTTCTTGCAGGACGATTGTATGCGGAGCATGGGATTCTCTTTCGGAGTGAACGTGTCCACGAAGGACGGAAACTAAGGCTCTGGAAAGACAATTATTAGGTTATAACTGTGAAAATGGCAGATATGGATTGTTATCAATGGACTTATGGATTGATACGGGATTTCACTGCGGAGAGTGTATGGAAGTTCTGGTGGATGACCAGTGGGTAAAGACCAGAATGGAAATGAATTTGGCGAGAGAATGGTATCTGGTGGGAACACCGTACTGCGGAGATCTGGAGTATGTATGGGCAAGGATACCGGAATAAAGCAGACAGGATAAGCCCGGATACGGGCAAATAAAAAGGGCGGATACGCCCAAGATGAAAAACACAAGCCGAAACATGGTACAGAACGGCAGCACCTTATAAAGCCCTCGGCGTTTGAGAGCGAAATACACCCATCGCACAAACTTCGTTTATGCTCTGTGTATTTCGCCCTTGCAGGGGGCAACCGCCGACAGGCGGATAAGTTCGTAAACAGGTGCCTATGCACCTACTCACAGTAAGAGCAGGCGAGAGCCGGGAAAGGAGAATGCTTATAGGCAGACATTCATTTATCAGACAAAACAAGCTGTCCGATGTTGCAGGAAGAATTGATTATATTTCCAATCCGAAAAGACAGGAACATCTCTATGCGACCTACCAGACGGAAGGAGCAACACCGGAGTCCTGGAAAAATCTTGCAAGAGAAAATCAGATGGATTTTAAGGCAAGCGGAACAACAGGAAAATGCATTGAAGGACGGGAATTTATCATTGCACTTCCAGAAAGTTTTGTTGAGTACAAGGCGGATGATGTGGTAAGGCTTTTCACGGACAGTTTTCATAAAAGGTACGATGTGGAATGCAGTGCGGCACTTCACCATAACAAAAAAATGACTAATTACCATATCCACCTCGTATTCAGCGAGCGGAAAATGCTGGAACATCCAGAAGTGAAAACTGCGACCAGGAATATGTTTTATGATGAACAGGGCAAACACAGACGCACGAAGAAAGAGATTTTAGATGAGCAGGGAAATCTTCGGGCAGGATGCAGCATTATTCCTAAAGGGGAAGTTTATGAGAGCCATATTTTTACAAAGAAAGATGAGTGGTTTAAGAGCGATGCTTTTACCAGAGAAGTTAAAGAGATGTTTACGGAAATCATCAACAGTCATGTAAAAGAAGAATCCGAAAAGCTGTCCGTATTTCAGCAGGGCGGTGTGTACCTGGCAACGAAGAAAATCGGGAAGAACAATCCGAAAGAGGCAGAGATACAGGCAGATAATGCGGCAAGGCAGGAATGGAATCGAACGGTTGATGTGGCATTAGTTGAGGGTGTTCCGGAAGAAGATATTTTAACGGTCAAGCGGGAGAAAATTACAGACAAAACACTGCAATCAATACGGACATATGGATGGCTGCCGGATATGTTTCAGCAGATTATCCGGGGTGCGAAAGACTTCTTACAGGAAATGATTTTCAAATTTAAACTGCCGCCGAAGCCCGTACCGAAGATTGATTTACAGGAATGGAATGATATGCGGAAGCTGATGGAGAAACTTCAGAAACAATCACAGGCAATGAAATCCACACAGCAGGAGATTTCTTCATTAAAGAAACAGCTTTCCGAGACAACGGGATTTTTCAAAGGAAAAGCACGGAAATCCTTAGAGAGCAAAATTGAACAGGCAGAGAAACAGGAAAAACGTATTCACATGGATATGGAACAGACTGTAAAAAAGGCAGGATATCCAGATGTTCAATCCTTCGCAAAGACATATCAGAAATCAGAAAAACTGGTCAGGGAATACAATGAGGAATTGCGTGCATGGGAAAATCAGACAGAACAGAAGGAAGAAAAGCAATCAGAACCGCCGAAAAAGGCAAGCATACGGGAAAAATTACACCGCTACCAGCAGGAAAGCAGACAGCAGCCAAAACAGACAGCAAAGAAGAAATCTATGGACAGAGAACGATGAGAAAGGTGGAACAGAACATGAAGAAAACAATGTTTGAAGAAATGGGTGGCACTTATGTAAGATGTGGGGATTACTTTATCCCCAACCTTACCTTGCTGGAGGAAGAAGAACCGAGATTTGTTGGAGTATGGGGACAAAGGCATTTGCAGTATTTGAAGGAATACCGCAGGAGTGCATATTTGGATCTGCTGATGAGTGGCAGATTGAATAGTTATCTGGCAGATGTAGAGGAACAGGCGCAGGAACGCTTTGAAAGAATTGTAGAGCAGATGAAACAGGCACAGGGAATCACGGAGCAGTTAAAGGCAGATAATGCCTGGGAGTGGGTAGGCAGGATGAATAATATACAGGCGTGTGCGAGGGAGATTGTGGATAAAGAGATAATCTATCAGTGAAAATAACATGATGGAGAGCAAGTCAGGAAATGGCTTGCTCGCTACTTTACAATAATACTGTTTGATGTATAATTAAGAACAACAGGATAAGTTGAAAGTTATGGAGGTGAAAAATGTATTTCACAGATGAAAAAGACTATATTATGCGAATGATAAAAGAAATGGTAAGAGTATTATTTTCTTTAATGTTTGGGAAAAAGTATGTTTCTGTTGAACTTGAAAAAGAAAATAAATATGAAGTATCAGGGAAAAATTTGAAAGATTTTCTTCATATGATTGATTCTGGGAAAATCAACGAAGCAGAGAATATACTTTTAGATAGCATTGATTATACAGACAGAAATGAGGTAATGGCAGCAGCTCTTTTCTACCAATACCTTAGTGAGAAGGATAGTGAGTTTTTGAAAAATAACAATTATACAAAAGAAGAAGTGCTTTCTGGTTTTAAGCAATTACTTATGCAGTCAGGATATACTGATTTGCTATGTTTGGTCAAAGATGAGGAGTAATGTAGAAAATTCAAAGAGATAAGAGTGATTGGTTGAAAGGAGAAATTGTATTATATGTTCTATATTGTTTTTGACTTTATGATGGCAGTGATTATGTTTTTGTTTGGAATGTGGTTTTATAAATCAGAAGGAAAAGCTGCTAATTTCTTGTCGGGTTATAATATGAAATCAGCGGATGAACGAAAGAAATACGATGAGAATGCTATGTGTAAGGCATATGGAAAAAGAATGATGTTTATGTCAGTTCCTTTTATTATTGGAATAATCATAGATATCCAATATCAAGGAATTGGTTGTTTGATTGCATGGGGGATATGGTTTATTATGTTTGTTTTGTTGCTTATTGATAGGCATAAAAGAGAACGTTAAATTTCAGTTGCGAAAATTGATGTGACAATTACATATGGCGAGAAATTGAAAAGAAAAATTAGAAATTTATTTTGAAAAAGGGTATCCGTAATGTAGAAAGGGAGAAAACCAGGATTGAAAAACATGAAAATAGATGCCAATGGAACAGAAATCAGAGTGATGGGCGATGTTGTTAATGAAGACGCTTACATTTCGCTCACTGATATTGCAAAATATAAAAATCCAGACAATGCTTTTATCGTGGTAGCAAACTGGATGCGTAATCATTCTACGATTTCATTTTTGGGCTTGTGGGAACAAATTCACAATCCCAATTTTAAACCTATCGAATTCGATAGGTTTAAAGCAGAATCTGGTGATAATGCTTTTACGCTGACACCGCAGCAATGGATAAAAGCAACAGATGCAATCGGTATCGTATCAAAATCGGGACGGTATGGCGGCACTTATGCCCATACAGATATAGCTTTCGAGTTTGCCTCATGGATTTCACCGGAATTTAAGCTTTATATTATCAAAGATTATCAGCGATTAAAGAAAGATGAAGCAGATCGGTTAGCGATTGGATGGGATGTAAAGAGAGAACTTTCAAAAATAAACTATCGTATCCACACAGATGCAGTAAAAGAATTTTTGATAACGCCCACATTATCTCCGCAGGAAATGGCATATACATATGCTTCAGAAGCAGATATTTTAAATATGGCTTTGTTTGGAAAAACGGCAGCACAATGGAGAAGTGAAAAAGGAATAAAGGGGAAAACTCCTAATATCAGAGATTTTGCTTCAGCAGAAGAATTGGTTGTGCTTATCAATCTGGAAGATACAAATGCAGATTTGATAAGACAGGAAGTGCCTAAAATTGAAAGACTGAAAATATTAAGAGAAAAAGCGTACAGGCAATTAGAGCTTTTGAGAAAGAACCAGGATACGATTGCGGCATTAAAGAAAAATCTTATTGAAGAAAAATCTTATTGAAGAAAAATCTTATTGAAGATACAGAAACAAATGGTTGATTTCCTAAGCAAAACCGTTTATAATCTGAATTGGAATATATTGCTATTATCCACAGTTACGGAGTGAGTGTTATCAATACCGATAACAAACTGATAACATTAGCTCGTATAGGCAGGATAATATGGATAAATCAAGTAATTGAAAGAAAAACGAACACGACAACAAATAATCTCTAAACAAAATTGATTAGTGATTGTCGAGTTCGAAAAACGGACTAAAATGCCGAAGGCCTGTATTTATGCGGGTTTCCGGCATTTGTTTTATCGAATGGCTCTAGTTTGGCTCTATTTGCGGGCGGAGTAATATAAAAAATGTGTGTTGAGAATTAGCATAGGAGGGAATAAAAATGTTTAAGGTTGCAATATTACAAAAACGTGCCATTCATGCACAAATAGATAAGAATATTGAAAGTATCATTATGGCAATGAAAGAAGCTTCGGAGAGCCATGCAGATATCCTATTGCTGCCGGAATGCTTTATTACAGGATATGATTTGCCTATGTTATATGAAAAAAGCATTGCAGACGATGATATAAGAATTGCAAAAATATGTGAGAATGCTAAAAAATATAAAATAGGCGTAGTGCTTACTGCGTTTACAAAAGGTAATAATAAGCAACCGCAGAACTCAGCATTTGTTATCAGTAAATTAGGCGATATATTAATGAAATACTCTAAGGTTCATACTTGTGACTTTGCAGATGAAAGAAATGTTGAATCAGGGAAAGAGTTTAAGGTGTGCGATTTTGAAGGAATACAATTAGGTATTATGATTTGTTATGACAGAGAGTACCCGGAAAGCGCAAGAATACTGATGCTAAAAGGTGCAGAAGTTATTCTTGTACCGAATGATTGCGGTTCTATGCAACCAAGAATCAGAGCGCTTTCTACAAGAGCATATGAAAATATGGTTGCAGTTGCTATGGCAAATCCGAATGGAGATAATGCTGGATGTTCCTGTGCATTTAGTCCCATTTGCTGGGATAGAAATGGGAAATGTGTTGATAACACAGTTTTGCTGGCTGACGATAAGGCAGAGGGAATTTTATATGCGGAGTTTGATATGGAAGCTATTAGAGAATATAGGAATCGGGAAATGTTAGGAAACACATTTCGTAAGGTAGAAGCATACAGTCAGTTGTTAAGTAAAGAAATCAAGAAACCATTTATAAGGGATGGCCAGAATAGATAAATCAGAAGTAACAAGAGGAAATATTTTATCGAGGTTCAGATGTAGAATGTCAATTGCTCTATGTAATGGGTGATATGGAGGCGGATATCAGAACACATCATATTCATCCATCAATGAGATTGCTGCTGAGAACAATATTCATCCAAATATGCTTTCAAAGTGGAAGCGGGAAGCAGAAACTCAACTGTATACACTGTTCCAGGACAATTCATCCAAAGAACGTAAGGCTCAAAAAGCACGCGAAGCTG
>JAGAQG010000034.1 GCA_017622875.1 Lachnospiraceae bacterium | reverse complement strand
CTGGTGACACATAAGTACAAATGCCCCTAAGACCATCTGCTGTCAGTCGTCCATAATTCCAACCGTTGCCACAATGATTGATGACCCAGGATACTAAGCCGGAACAGTCAAAACTCGTGGATGGGCTTGCACCACCCCACACATACGGATATCCAAGATACTTCTCTGCTTCATGGATCATGTTGGCGAATCTTTCATCAGTAAGTGCTTCCGGTGGAATATCATAAGACATACCGCCTCCAGCCACATTTCCGGCTAAAATTCTGTCGCCAAATAGATAAGACCTGTTTCCAAGACTTGCCTGATAGATCTGATAATGCCTCTTCTGGTCATCGTTCAGACTTGCAAAAGCAATGGCATCCAAGCCTTTATTCGTTACCTGGATATTTAAAATGTGGTATTCGTACTCTACTTCCACTTCGTACTCATATTCTTCCGTGGTCACTTCTCTTGTTTCCGGATCCGTCACATCTCTGGTACCGGTTCTTGTTTCTGTTCGGGTCCTTGTCTCTGTTTCATCCCAGACCCTCATGGAATACTGTTCATCAAACAATGCCTGGATCTCACTCTGCACATCTGCCGCAGTAAAATCTCCATATTTTGCTGTAAAATAAGAAATCAAGGCATACGAATCATGTGTGATCTCATCTACCTGATAACGGTATTCGTCATATCCGGGATAAGTCGTCTCAATACGATTGACCTGAGACTGTAAGGCAGCTTCTTTTGCAGAATACGCCTCGTCCACTGCATAGATATCCTCATCGGTACTAAGATAGGTAGATTCCACAACTGCACCGCCCGTCTGAGATATCATGGTTCCCATCGTTCCCAGACCCGATAAGAACATCACAAACACCACGAGAATAAATCCTCCTGTTGCGACCACCGCTGTATTCTTCTTTGCAAAAGCAGTTACGGCATTTTTTGCCCGAACTGCCATCGATGCACTTTGTCCTGCCGCCGTACTGGTTGCAGCAACTGCTTCAGCACCGTTCTTTGTTGCTTTATAAGCCGCAGCATATCGCTTCTTGATCTCCCTTTTCTGGAAATACTTTCCGAGCCTGCTCTTTTTCAATTCCGGGTTCTCTTCCAGAGACCTTTCAAATAGAAGCCTCGTATTGGCCTTTTCTGCCCTCATCTCCAGTTTTGCAACTTTGTCATAAGGTTTTTCCTTTTGGTGTCGGATTCCAGCCTTGATTGCCCTCCCGGTGCCTTCCACGGCCATTTCAGACTGATGTGCCGACTTTACGCCAAGGTTGTCGTCTTCCACCTCGCTGACTTTTCCATGAACCTTTGCACTGGCCGCAAACGTTGCTGCATCCACAGCCCTTGTACCGGCTTTTACAATGGTTCCCTTTCCGGATTTTGGCTGAACTACTTCATCTTCAAAAGACAGCTTTGTTTTTCCCTTTCCAGATTCTTCATCGTAAAGGCGCTGTTTTTTGATCTTTTTCTTCGTAGGCAGTTTTTCTCTTGCCTGCTCTACCTTTTCATTGGAACGCTCGGCTCTTTCTTCCAGTCGGTTCATTCGTTTGGAACCGCTTTTCCCTGTATCAGCATGTTCTGTATTTGCTTCTTTATCTGAAAAAGAAGAAGAGTCAGCGCTTTTCTCTTCACTGACTCCATCCAATTCTTCCTTCTCAAATTTCAGTTTCTTCTTTCCCTTTCCGTCAGATGACTTTTCCTCTGTATCGGGAAGTCTGGCTCTTGCCCCTACTTCTAATTCTTCATGCATCCAAATGGTCTCCTTCCTAATCAAGTTCGATCATTTCTGCTTCTTCCCAGCGTTTGAACACTTCCTCCGACATAGCAGAAGTCATGTTCACAACAGACTCCACATCTTCCTTCTTCATCGGACAGCCTGCCATGACTGCTCTTAACAAGGCAACCATCACATCCAGTCCTTCCGTCAGACAGATCACATCATCATGCATCACGCCAAGAGAATCACTGGTCATAAGTACCATTCCCTTTGGAAGTTTGGAAAATTCCACAGATTCTTCTGCTGGAAGTTTAGCAGCATCCTCTTCAGCTACATTTCCATTCAGAACATCTTCCACATAAGGATCATTGGTAGGATTTTTACATCCCATATCTTCGCAAGTGACTTTCTGATCGCTCCAACGGTTAGAGATTTCTTTCATTTTATCTTTATAAAAAATGCACTTTTTATCCGCATATTCCCTTACATGAAGATATTTTCTATGGTGCTTCTTAAGCAGACTCTCTTTCTCATAAAGAGTTACCAACTCGCTAAGCATTCCGCCCATGCAGTACATATCCGCAAACAACTGTTTCAGCACTGCATCCGGTACACAATTATAACCACCACAAGTTTTCATATTTACGTTCATCCTATTTCCTCCAATCTTATTCGTTCACTTCGGACCTCTCATTTAATTTGGTCGTCATGATCGCATACAACTTTGTTTCTTTCGGGAATTTATCCTTGAATGGGATAATGGTATTCCCATAAAAAAGCAGCCCTTCACCTTCATTAGAATTGGTCACAAAACTAAGCTGATGAGGACTGATATTTAACTGTTTCGCGAGGATCTGTCTGTCGCCTCCCGCCTGATTTAACATATAAATGAAATCAGAGTTCTCAAAGATATTTTCAATCTCACGGGACGATAACAGATCTTTTACATTCTGAGTGATACCGGTCGGAATACCGCCCCACTTACGGAAACGCTTCCAGATCTCTACCGTATAGGCTGCTGTCTGCTCTTCCTTCAAAAGCAGATGCATTTCATCGATATAATATCGGGTAGACTTTTTCGCCTCTCGGTTAATGGTCACTCGGTTCCACACCTGATCCTGTACTACAAGCATCCCTATCTTCTTAAGCTGTTTACCCAGCTCTTTGATATCAAAGCACACCAGTCGGTTGCTGATATCCACATTGGTTCGATGATTGAATACATTCAGGGAACCTTTGACATAGATTTCAAGTGCTGTCGCAATGCGCTTTGCCTCGATCTCTTCCTGCTCTAAAATACAGTTATAAAGATCTTCCAGGATCGGCATATTTTCCGGTACCGGTTTTTCCAGATACTTTCGATAAATGAGACGCACACAACGGTCAATGATGGTCTTCTCTACCGGTTCCAGACCATTCTTATTACCTACGATTAGTTCACAAAGAGACAATACAAAATCTGCTTTTAAGGATATCGGGGATTCATCCTCCGAATAATTCAAGTTGATATCCATCGGATTCACATACTGCTTACTGTTCGGGGAGATATGGACCACCTGTCCGTGAAGCATCTGGGTAAGGGGACTGTACTCGCCCTCTGGATCACAAATGATGATATCATCACTGGTGATCAAAAATGCATTGGTCATTTCTCGTTTTGCAGAGAAAGACTTACCAGCACCAGGCGTACCTAAGATCAATCCATTTGGATTCTTAAGTAATTTCCTGTCTGCCATGATCATGTTATTGCTGATAGCATTGATCCCGTAATAAAGTGCCTCTCCATCCTGGAATAATTCCTCTGTGGTAAAGGGTACAAAAATAGCAGTTGCCGAAGTAGTCAGTCCTCTCTGAATATCAATCTGATTGATACCGATCGGAAGGCTGCTCATGACACCTGCTTCCTGCTGATAATCCAGACGCTTAAGCGCACAATTATATTTCTGTGCAATACCTGCTGTCTGCATGATAATGTTATCCAGTTTTCTCTTCGTATCTGCGGTATTCATGATAAGTACCGTTACCAGAAACATTCTCTCATTCCTGCTTTGCAGATCTTCCAGAAGTTTCTTTGCTTCACCGCCATAGGTCACAAGGTCCGATGGCAGTACATCCATATCATAGCCAGAACGGACTGCTTTCTTCTGTTCCTCAATCTTCATCTTATCGAGGTCTGTGATCTTCATCTTGATCTGACGGATGGCTTTTGCCTGGTCAATACTCTGCACATGCAGATTAACTACTATGGAATTATCCATATCCAGAAATTCCGCCAGCATCTTATCGGAAAGTTCCGGTGCTAAGATCTGTAAAAAGGATACCGCCCCAATGTTATTTCCCATCTGGAAATATGCCTTATTTCCGAAATTGAAACTGGTCGGCGCGATAAAATCTTTTGTGGAAAGTCCTGTTCTTGCTACCATATCAAAATTGAATAAAAACGGTTCCTGCAGATCCGGATTCATAGTCTGATACAAGAGTTTCAGACGTTCATATCCCGATAACGGATGAGAACTTACCCCCATAGCCTTTAAATTATTCATGATATCTGTCTCAATACGTTCCAGTCTCGGTTTTGCCACCCTTACATTTTCTGCCTCAATGCCAAACGTCACATACTTTTTACGCATGAGACCATTATTACCTTTTGCAAGCTGCGTCTTTAAGACACCTGCATATTCTTCACGAATCTCATCAAATTCGTCATGTTTCATCGGAAGTTCAATACTTCCTTCCATCTCGCTCACATTCACATACTGGTTCATACAACTGATCTGAACGGAAATGCTCGGGTCAAAATAATTGTAAAAATCACACCAGTATTCAAATGCCGCTGTTTTATCCTCATTCTGTGCCAGCTGATAATTGATATCTCCAAACATGATACACTTCGTATAATGAGTATCATCTACTCGGCAGATACCATCTCGGAACATCTCCTGATAAGGGATACTCTGCTGGGCTGTCTTAGGAACATTGCTGTTCTTCTTTTCACGGAGCTTTTTCTTTACCAGCTTTTTCTTTTGTTCTCCCGAAAGAATGGATCCCTGCTCCTGACCGCCTTTAACCTTTGTTCTTACCGGCGCGTTTTTTCTGTCCCTGACTGGCTCTTTCATTTTCTTTGCCAATACCAAGTACCTCCTTCTCATAAATTTCTTTTTGTATGGCAGCATAAAAATTCTCTGTCTGATATGGTCTGATACCAGGTCTTTTGAACTTCACCTGGATCATATTCATCAGAATCTTCTCCAATGGTCTGCCATCTTTTTCATATATGGCAAACATGAAAAATGGCATTGCTATTAAGATCATAGCCATTGCTGCCATCGTGTTTCCCAAAAGACTTCGGGATAAAAAATAGACCGGGACTGCTGTTACTCCTCCAAGTCCGAAACAGATAAGCTGTCTCTTAGTCAGATTGAACATCACTTTGGTCTTTACCCTCGTAAGATCCTTTGGAACCTGTACATATGCCATTCTCTTCACTTCCTTTCATCATCTTTTTATCTTCCATCTACACCTCATTTCTAATGTGCATTAAAGATGGAGCGTGATATACCTCCGGTCTTAAATAATGCGAAACACAGAATCACGGTGTAAGCTGCTATTGAGAACAATGCTGAATGGATATCCGCAGCGACTGTCATCGAATTGACCAGAACACAATAAATGCCTACGATCACAATGATAAAAAATCCCTGGAATCCCAATGCCAGAAGTCCTCTCGCATAGTTATTTCCAATCTGACCCCATTCCCTGTTTGTCATGGTTGCAAACGGGATCGGTGCTACTGATGTGTACAAGTAAATCTCGATCATACGTCCATAAAGGACTACGGTGATCAAGATGGAAATGATCTTCATACACATTGAAACTAACATTGTTTCCAACGAAAGCTGCAACAGTTCACCAAGCTCCATCGACTCCATAGCTGTTTCCATTTCTGTAATGGTGCTTGCTATATCAATGGTCGTACTTCCTCCTATCACGCCTGCCGCCGAGTTGACCAGATGTTGTCCTACGTCAAATACCGCCATGGTAATATTAAAAGTATTAGTTACCAGATAAACGGCGATAAAAGATTTGAACACCCACTTAAAGAACATCCATGTATCAATCTCATGCATGTTGTTTCTTTCTGTTACCATACTGATCAGTTCATAACACAACACAAACGTGATGATCATCCCGGCAATGGGAATGATCACGGAGTTTGATAAACTCTCTATCATATTAAAGATGCCGCTGTTCCACGCTTGCGGAGTCTGTCCCACCTCCGCAGCAATGGTACCGGTCTTATCATTTACATCGGTGAACATGGTAGTCAGATTGCTCGATACAAAATTGGTGAGGAGATCCCTGATGGCCTCCTCGATCTTTTCAAATAAATCAAACAACCGCTACTTCCTCCTAACTTTCTGAAATACTGCATGGTCATTTCGGACCATGCAGCAAGAGTTAAAACAAGCCTGAAAGAAGTGGTACAAGAGTTGTTCCGATAAGAGCAACACCGCCACCTGCCATAAGCTGTTTCATACCTTGTGATTTTGCACCCGATAGCGATAGGTAATCCTTTGATATAATCTCCAGATTTTCCCCCGCTCCACACCATGCATGCAGCTTTCACCGCACACGGCGTTCCACCGAATTCAACTGCCAGGGCTTTTCATATACGATTTACACACTTCGT
>JAGAQG010000033.1 GCA_017622875.1 Lachnospiraceae bacterium | reverse complement strand
TTGGAACTATCAATTCATATATCTCTATGTACGGACTTAGTATTAATTTCTGTTGTTGTTCAATCATAAAAACACCGCCTATATTTGATACTTATATTTTACCAAATATAGACGGTATTATCTACTTTTTCAGTGCCCTCACCAAAGCAAGTGGGGTTCTTATATTTTTTAAGATGACGTTATTCATCTTTGATATTTCCTTTTTTCACATTTTCTTCAATCAGCGCTTCTGAATAGTCTCCAATGATTTCAGAACCCAGTCTGGTCTTTTGGTGCCTTTTCATAACCTTGGATTTACAAACTCCATGTTCTCTCCAGTCGCCGCCATTATTAGAATCATTGAGAAGAAGCGGCTGAAAGTTGTCCATGGCACGGGCAAATTTTGCTTCCGGTGTCTCGTATACCTCAAACTCCTCAAACAGGCCTTTTAGCTCTTCCTTCTGATCATCAGGCAGCATCCCAAAGATTCGCTCCGCTGCTTTCTCTTCACGTTCCTTCTGAGTCTCTAACCCAGCAGTATCATATGCATAGGTATCTCCCGCATCAATTTCCACAATATCATGAATCAGTGCCATCATCATTGCTTTCGCAACATCGATTTCCTCATTTGCATATTCTTTCAGAAGATAGATCATGATTGCCATATGCCATGCATGCTCTGCATCATTTTCTCTTCTGCCATGGCCGCTTAAATGAGTCTGTCTTAAAATATTCTTTTCCTTATCTGCTTCTAAAATAAAATCTACCTGTTTTTGAAATCTTTCTCTATCCATCTTTTAATACACTCCTAAATATTAAAATATACTCCTAACTGTTTTCAAGCTTCCTGTAAATTGTCATCCTCATTGTCATATAGCAGGCAATTCCGCCAATCACATTGGAAATTGGCTCCGCAAGAAAAACACCTTTTACCCCAAATCCTATTTTCGGAAGCAATAAAGTCAGAGGTACTACAATAATTGCTTTGCGAAGCAATGAAAAGAAAATTGCGTGTTTTGCATCTCCCAAAGCCTGAAACGCAGACTGTCCTGCAAACTGCAATGCCATAAATACAAATCCGAAAAAATATAATTTCAACATGCTAGTCCCTGCATCCATCATTGTCAGATCATCTGAAAAAATGCCAAACCAAAACTGCGGAGCAATGATGATCAGCAGCCATGCAAATAACGTATATGCTGAACCGATCAATGTATTAAATCTGATTCCTGCTTTAACTCTGGAATACGCTTTTGCACCATAATTGAAACTGATCACCGGCTGTGCACCGGATACAATTCCGCTGATCGGCAGCATTGCAATTTCCCGAACGGAATTCAGCACTGTCATAATGCCAACATACAGATCTCCTCCATAAGTCTGCAGCGTAGAATTACACGCTACCTGCACCAGACAGTTCGTTCCCTGCATGATAAAATTAGATGTTCCAAGTTTGAATATTTCTTTCGTCCTGTTTTTATGAATCCTGATATTGTTTACTTTAAGCTGTACAGCTGCTCTCTTTCCAAACAAAAAAGAAAGTACCCATACTGATGAAATTGCCTGGCTGATGATCGTCGCAAGTGCGGCACCTGCCACTCCCATATCAAAAACAAATATAAATATTGGGTCCAGAATGATATTTACCACTGCGCCAATGATCACAGAAAACATTCCTGTCTTCGGAAATCCCTGAGCACTGATATAACCATTCATTCCTGTTGCACACATTGAAAATAATGTGCCCAGCAGATAAATGTCCAGATATTGTTTTGCATATACATAGGAATCTTCACTTGCACCAAATAAAAACAGGATCGGTTTGCAGAATAAATATCCGATAACAGTTAAAATAACCGAACTGGCCAGCAGCAGCGCAAATGAATTTCCTAATATTTTCCCTGCTTCTTCTTCATTTTCCGCACCTCTTGCCATGGAAAATAGCGGTACTCCGCCGGTTCCAAAAAGCGCTGTAAATGCCATAATCAGCGTCACGATTGGAAAAGTTAATCCTACACCTGTCAGCGCAATGCTGTTCCCATCTCCTAAATGCCCTATATAAATCCTGTCTACTACATTATATAAAAGCTGTACCAGCTGTGCGATGGTCAATGGCACTGCCTGCATAATAATGCATTTCCACACAGGTCCTCTTGAAAAATCTACTTTCATTTTGTTTTCCCTCATTTGGCTTCATTATAAACCTAATACTGTCAAAAGTAAAATTTTGCACAAACATATTTCATCCGATTTGTTTTTGCTATATAATACATAGCGAAATTAGAAATTGGAGGCAATATTTTGAATACATTTATCTTAATATCTGGCATTGCACTGGTTCTTGCATTGCTGTTTTTTTTGATTACATATATCTGTTTTCGTATCGTTTTCTATGTTCCAAGAAAACAAGAAGAGCCATCTGATGAGCTCCCGGTACCAGCTGGTAAAATCTATGAACCATACCATCCCATGATGAAAAAATGGATCAAAGAAGCACGCAGTTTCAAAAGTGAAGATTTTTATATCAAATCCTATGATGGATTAAAACTTCATGCGAAATATTTTGAATACTCAAAAGATGCTGTTATGGAAATCATGTTCCACGGTTATCGCGGAAGTGCAGAACGAGATTTAAGCGGAGGGATTCAGCGCTGCTTTGCCCTCGGAAGAAATGTTTTGCTTGTAGATCAGCGTACCAGCTGCGGAAGTGAGGGAAATGTTATTTCCTTTGGTATCAATGAACACCGTGATTGTCTTTCCTGGGTTGATTTCGCGGTAAATCACTTTGGGCCAGATGTAAAAATCGTATTAACAGGGATTTCCATGGGAGCATCTACAGTTCTGATGGCTGCTGGAAAGCCGCTTCTATCAAATGTTGTAGGCGTCTTGGCAGATTGTGGCTATTCATCGGCAAGAGAAATCATAAAAAAATGTGCCCGCCAGATTCATATACCTGCTGATCTTGTATATCCATTTATCAAATTGGGGGCAAAAATCTACGGACACTTCGATTTAGAGGAATACACTCCTGTTGAAGCTATGAAAACCTGCAAACTCCCGGTTATTTTCTTCCACGGAGAAGATGACGATTTCGTTCCATGTGAAATGAGCCGAATCAATTTTGACGCATGTACCTCTCCAAAACGCTTAGTTACCGTGAAAGGTGCAGGCCACGGGCTTGTTTATGTAGTCGATAATGACGGTTATTTCAATGCAGTAGCTGATTTCTTTACAGAAAATGGTATTCCGACAGAAATTGTTTCTAAGGTTCTATAAATGTATGAAGGCTCCCGCCAATGAATGGTGGAAGCCTTTATTTTCCATTACTTCTGTTTCCACAAAAGCATGTTATTTTCAAATATTACATCCAATCTGTCTGTGTCCTTTAGCCATGATAAATAAGAACGTACTGTGCTTCCAATCAGCACGTACTGTTCAAAACTCATTTTCAAGTCATATTCGGTAAACAGCTTTTGTAGAATCACTTCAAAGCACTGTGGTTCTCTGCAGATTCCCACAATTTTCTCTGCAATTTCTAATACTTTATCTATATTATACTGGGCAAGTTCAGATATATCTTCCGTCGGTGCTGCATGGGATGGAACAAACATTTTCGCTTTCATGTTCTTTACCATTTCCAATGTTTTCAAGTAGGACTCCACATCATACAAAACACTGATTTGATATTTATCTAATGTTTCCTTACTGGATAAGCAATCCGCCAGATACACCACATCATCTGCGGTACGAAATCCAACCATGTCAAAGAAATGTCCCGGCAGTTCAATCATCTCAAGTCCTTCCGGTAAAACCTCTTTTGTCAGATATTCAGCATTACTTTCCTGCGCAAGTAAGAACTTATGTCGTAAATCCTTGCCTGGGAATCCACCATAGAGGTATGCAGGCTCTAAAATCGGATGATTCGTAAAATCACATTCAATTCCCGGGGCGTAAATCTTACATCCCGTCTGGGTCTGCAGGTATTTATTGCCTCCAATATGATCCGCATTAGAATGAGTGTTATAAATCGCTTTCAGCTGCCAGCCATTGGCATCCAGCACTTTCTTCACTTTCTTTCCTGTATCTTTGTCATTGCCAGTGTCGATCAGGCACACATCTTTTTCACTTACTTTTACCAGTCCAATCTTTGCCGGACTTTGAATGTAATAGCTGTTTTCAGCCACCTGAATTAATTCGTACATATTAATAACCTCTCAGCAGATACTTAAAAATACAGTTTGATTATACTATAAAATTAATACAATCTCAATTCTACATAAAACACGTATACTCATATTATCGTATTTATACGTATTGCATCAAATTCTTTTTTTGATATACTTCTTGATTAGCATTATTCTTCTTTGCACAAAAAAATAACCGCCCCAGCCCGAGAAACTGAACGGTTATTTAACTAAACATTGCAGCAGCCACTTCTGATCAATCACCTTCGTTCCTTCCTGAAATCGAATATGAAGTCTGACCGAACCAGTCAACTGCTCAATATTTTCGATGACACCCTCACCAAACTTTGGATGGTTTACTGTTTCGCCTATTTGATATTGTACTGCATGTAATGAGCCTATTCATGTTTGTAAAGATCCATTCTGTCTTCTTTACTTAATGGATGTTCTACTGAATAGCCTACGAAAAGCAGCGAAAAATGAAAATGCTCTTTTACACCATTGCCTGCCTTCGTATAGGAGCCCAGAGAATCCGTTTCCATTCCAAAGATAATCGGTACTCTAGCACCACGTAAATGAAATTTTTTATCTAATTCCTCATATAATGCACGAATCTGTGCTGTTAAGATTGGAATTTCATTCTGCAATGCTCTGACCAATTCCGGATTGTTATATTGATTCATCTGGACTCTCTCCTTTATCCTATTTTTTCTCTACTGCAATCCAAAGCTCACAGGTATAGTCCGGATTTTGCACATCATCAGACGGATATGCTTCAATCTCCACTCCGGCTGGCTGATAATCACTGGTTGGGAAAAATTCTGTCACCACAAATTTGTAAAGCTTCTGGAATGCATCCGGCATCTGACCAACGCATTTGAATACCACAAAAGTATTTGCAGGAATCTCTACAATGCTTAGATTTTCGTCATCTACCTCTTTTCCATCATAGGATACCCCAATTCCATAGCAAAAATCTGCTGCTTCCCTGTCATAAATGCTCATTCCCATTAAGCCAAACACATCATCTTCCGGAATACGCGCAACCAGCTTCTGTGTTGTACCTTCCGCATGGCATCTTCCCCAAAGTTCCGGAATCTCTCTGCTTGTAAGCTCAAAATTCTTCGGGAATGTCTTCTTTCTCATCACTACCTGAAATGCTTCTTTTTTCTCAATTCTGTAATCCATCGTTGTACCTCCATCTAACGTAAGTTTTACGGATAAGCGGAGGAAATTTTTAAGAACTGCACCATTTTTCGCTTCTGTAGGAGAGACACCATGGAATCTGGTAAATGCCCTGGAAAAGCTTTCCGGTGTATCATACCCATACTTTAATGCCACATCGATGACTTTACTCTGCCGCTCTGCAAGTTCTCTGCCGGCAAGGGACAACCTGCGAAAACGGACGTAATCCCCCAGAGTAAAACCACAAATGGTACTAAAAACCCTCTGAAAATGAAAACTTGACGAATAGGCCTGCTCCGCCACTTTTCCATAATCGATGGGTTCTGTCAGATGTTCTTCTACATAATCAATGGCTCTTTGTATTCCTGTAATCCAATTCATTTACAGTTCCTCCTTCCGTATACTTCACATTATAGGAAGTTCTCTGGATAAACTCTTGACTTTGGATGCGCTGCAATGTCAATGAATGAAACTCTGTAATTTATCACTGATTCTGAAAATAGCTTCCACGTCTTCTTTTCCCAGAATCTTTTCAATCTGCATTTGCGCTTTTTCCCATAGCGGCATTGCTTTCTCCAATATCATTGTTCCCTCTGATGATAAAGCAAATGTCTTTCCATGACCATCAACAATTTCAACCAATCCACGATTCTGAAGTAATTTAATGTTTCTGACCATTGTACTTCTATCAAGTCCAACAGCTTTTGCCCAATGTGTAATATTCACTGTACCAAGTCTTGATAAATTGACCAACAAATAATACTGCGCTACAGTCAAGCCCACCTCGCTTAATATCGAATCATAAAAGGCAGAAACAACATTGGTACTGCGTCTTAAATTCGTACAATAACAACTACTTTTTGAAAGCTCTGTCATAACCTTCCTCCTGTGCATTAATCATGAAATATGCCACGATCAAAGAATATATTTTTACCTGAAATTGAGATTGGAATTCCCAGCCATATAACATCTTTCTCATAATCCATTTCCGCTGCTGCTTTTCCGATGGAATACATGATACGGTTGTCTACCATATCCATTGCTGCAACAGATACTGCTGATGAAACAGCAATTCCCAGATCAACATAGGAAAATGCACAATTTCCGCCTGCTTCCTTACACCCTGCACAATTTTCAAATCCGCAATATCCGCAGTGAGGAACTTTACGTGTTTTCCGATCTGTTCCAATCAAAACAACTGCCTGTGCCTTTCGCACATTGGCCGCATCACGTCCATGCCAGGTATTCATTTTATCTCCCATTTCCCGGGTTCCTACTTCTTCCATCTTTCTGGCCAGACACTCTTTTTCATCTCCGGTCAGCACCAATGTATGTACGGTATCTTTTCCATGTGCTTTTGGTGCTGTTCTTGCTGCTGCGCACATTCTTGCCGCTGTCTGTAAGATTGCTTTTTCTTCCATCATATTACTATTATAGATCATATAGATACCTCCATTTCCGTGTATATACACCGTGTATATACACATATTAATAAAATTAATCTATACTGTCAATAAAAGTATTATACGGTCTTACTTTTTCAATCATCATTTCAAATTTCTTTTGCATCTTTATTCCCTGAATTTCTTCCTTCGCAGGGAATAATTTATCAAATTCTTTCACAGCTGCCTCATCTACATTGTAGATTTCATCTTCATAATAGATTCCCGCTGCTTGTGAAAGTGCTCCTTCATACAGTTCGCAGGCATGAAGCGCATCTGCATACATATTTTCTGCATTACGAATTCCATACTTTTCAGCAGCCACGAATCCTTGCTGTGTATAATAATCAGGATCTCCACAAAGCAGTATTCCTCGAAATCCCATCTCTCTGGCAATTTCTTTTGTACGGGCGATCATTTTTCCGCCGATTCCTTTTTTCTGGTACTCCGGCAATACCCCAATCGGCCCAAGGCTTAAAACATCGTAACGTTTTCCATCGTCACCTAAAATGTAGGATTTTAAGCACATCACGTTTCCTACAATTTTTTCTCCGCCTACTGCTACCAGATCAAGCTCTGGAACAAATGCAGGACAATCCCTCATAATATGCACCAGATAATGATCGCTGCAGCCTGGTGTATAGTGATTCCAGAATGCCTCCCTGATTAAATTTTCCGTTTCAAAATAGTCACGTTCTGTTTCCTGTCTTAACTGAATCATCATTTTTCTCTTTATTTCAATTTAGTTCTTTTTGTCGTAAATATCAATTCACTAGTTTTTTCTAATAAAGCAAACCATAAAAGCAGCCATAACCGTCTCAAGAACAACTAAGCAAATAATTTTTCCAGTGTAACAAGCACACCATCATCTTCATTAGAAGGACATCTAAATTTTGCTGCATTTTTTACATTTTCAGAAGCGTTTTCCATTGCATAACTATATCCACAATAATTTAGCATTTCTATATCATTTCCTCCATCACCAAAGGCAGCACACTGCTCTGGAGATATTCCCCAACGTTCTACAAGTCTTTTCAGTCCTGATGCCTTATGACAGCCAGGCACAATTAGGTCAATGGAGTCATGGCCACTGGTTGTAGCTTCGACTTTCCCATTCAGTCTTTTTCGAAACATATCATAGTAATCATATGTTTTTTCTTCCGGAACTGTAGGCGCAAATTTTAATATTTGATCTTTCACTTCTTTAAAATCGTCTACCCACTTCAAACGGTGATAATAGATACTGGTAAGTTCATAAAACTCCTGGCTTACTGTTCCTCTCTGGCAATACGCACTGTCTACTCCACACAAAACATTCAATATTTCAGGATATTCCCTGCATACATCAATGACAGAATCTACAGTTTCCTTTGGCATATTTGCAGTAAAAATAAGTTCTTTTCCATCCTTTACAAAAGCACCATTTTCTGCTACAAAGGATAATTCCTCATCATATTCCGGAAACAGATCCCTTAACTGATAATATTGATTTCCACTTGCCACTACAAAATGGCATCCCACATTTTTCATGCGGGACAAAATGCGTTTGAATCTCGGGACATCATAAGTATAATCTGAACGAACAAAAGTACCGTCTACATCAACAGCAACTAATTTTATATTATCTCCCATCACTTCGACTCCTTATTTTGCAGCATGGAAAGATAGGAAGTTCTGATAATATCTTCCGCTTGGTATCCCAGTTCATACAACAATGAAATGAGTTCATTCAAAGCATTCTCTTTTTCACTCTCCTGCTGCACAACAATCTCCAATTCCAGAAAATCTCCAAGATGTTCTACCTGATCCAGACAGGCATTCATCTGATCCTTATGCAGCTCCTGTCTACGTTTTATCACAGGCGGCACTTCTGTATAACCAAGAGATTTTAAAATTTCCCTTCCGGTTTCTGCACTTTCAATCTTCGTTTCCAATTCTTTTCTTGTCATGGAAATTTTATCCATTTTCGGACCTTTGTAAGTTATAAAATGTTCTGTCGTACTTGTCGTTAGATTTTCACAGCTTCGAATGCGCAGAGCCATATCCTTTTCTTTCAACTCATGACATGCATTGTCAAAATAGAAATCAGATTCCTTTAATAAATCTCCCTTTAAAAATCCCAATTCCAGCAGTTTTTCTTCTACTTGCTTTTTATTTTTCACAGGAATTTTCACTTCTACTTCTACCATTGGCCTGTCCTCTCAAAATCGAATCATTTTAAACAATATATTCAAATGCCTTATAATTCGTCCATCCTGTATCCTCATAAAACATCTGAATCGTATCAAGATACTGGAATCCCATTTTTAAATACGCTCTTTCCGCCGGAATATTTCCTTCCAATACATCCAATCGAATGGTTTTCATGCTGTTCTTCTGCGCCATTTGGATGACATATTGAACCATTTGCTTTGCCAATCCATTTCCTGAAAGCTCCGGCAGAATCCCCAAAGCATGGATTACCAATAATTCAGCATCTGCCGCAGAAATTGACCAATGAATCTTTTGGTAACCCTCATTATACTCGTGATTTACTACCATGCAGGCTGCAATATTTCCACCCAGTTCCCCAATATATAACTCGCCAGCCTGTATGGAATTTATCAAAAATTCCTGGGTAGGATAAATGTCTTTTTCCCAGCCTGGCTTAAACTCAGCATTTTCCATGGCATCTATCAATGTATAGTAAAAATCCCGTACCCTAATGTAGTCATCATCATTTGCTCTTCTAATCTGTAACATAAACATATTCCTTTTCTGTGGACAGTTCTTCCATGTAGGTATATCCCAAACGGTCAAATTTTTTGATTTCCTGCGGATCTTCTATTTTGTTTTCTGCCATAAAACGAACCATTTCACCGCGAGCCATTTTCGCATAAGTACCTTTTTGTCTCACTTTCTTACCATCATATTCACCAAATACGCAGGTAATATAAGTGTCTTCCGGCATCAGATACTTTTCGATGCATTTAGAGTACTCTTTTGATGCCAGATTGATCACAATTCTGCTAGAATCCAATACCTCGTCATACAGCTGTCTGCCCCAGAAATCATATAAGTCATTCTTATCATTTACTGAAAGCTTCGCCTGCATTTCCAAACGATATGGTGTTACCCCATCCATAGGCTTCAGGACACCATAAAAACCAGATAAAATTCTCAGGTGCTCCTGTATGTAGTCATATTGGGAATTCTCAAAAACCGACGGAGCCATGTACTGATATTGGATTCCCTCATAAGACAGGATTGCCGGAGTCAGTTGCTTTTTAAGTTCCATATCCGCAAAACGTGCGAAATTTTGTCTTGCAATGTTATCATTGCAATTCCACAATGCTTTGCATTCCTCATAAGGTAACTTCTGTATGCAAGACATCAAAAGTTCCGTCTGTTCTAAAAAGACCGGAAGATTCTGATACCCCAGCGTATCTGTATCAATGTTCATTTTTTTCGCAGGCGAAATTATAATTCTCATTTTTTACCTCTCATCATCTTTTTCAGATAGTACATTTTCACGGAATGTGGACACAATTTCTTCCGAAATCCCCAAGCCTTCTTTCAAATAGTTCTCCATATCAGAGTACTGCTCATCTATCACAGAAAATGCAGCTTCCAGATAAGATGCTTTTGCTAAAAATGCATTTTTTACAGCTTCTGCCTCTGCTTCACTCTTACCTGCCATGATCATTCTCTGATAAAACATTTCCGCTTTTGCTTCGTTGACCTCATTCGTAAGCAGATAGTCTTCCATAATTGTTTCTCTGTCAACATTCAAAGCTGCAAGCAGGATTGCAGATACAAGTCCGCATCTGTCTTTTCCCTCCGTACAATGCCACAGTACGCTTCCTGTCGTAAAGTCATGTTCCATAATCGTTCTTATAGCTTTCCTCAGATTAGCTCTGCATGCTTCGTTTGTTACCATCATGCAATACAGCTTCTCCATCTCTGGAATACGCATAGTTTTCTGCTTCTCATGAGTATCTTTCTCATGAGAGATTCCCATAACGCTCTCATCAAAAATCGGAATCGACAGATAAGTTACCGAATCCATCTTAACATCCGGCTTTTCCTGCTTTTCCATACTTGTTCTCAGATCAATAATTTTTGTAAGATGACATTCTTTCTCCAGTTTTATTTTATCTGATGCCGTGGCATTTGAAAGATTCGCAGAGCGAATCAATAAGCCCGGAATAATTACACGTCCTTCTGTTGTTTCCAAACTTCCCATATCACGAACATTCTGTATTTTTTCAAAATCAATTTTTCTGTTATACATTTTGATCTCCATTTTTTATTCCTCCCAGAACAGTTCATCCAATGTCTTCCCTAATGTCTTACAAATCGCAATACAAAGTTTTATCGTAGGATTATAATCCCCTTTTTCTATGGCATTGATCGTCTGTCTGGATACTTCAATCTTATCTGCCAGCTCCTGCTGGGACATATCCAAAGCTGCTCTGGCCGCTTTCATTCTTAAATTCTTTGCCATTTTTCACCTATACTTCCCTTTTATCTATGATTTTCTTAATCAGTAAAATCAGTCCCACATAAGAAAATAATATTCCAAGCACCAATGCTCCTGCAGAATTTTGCAGTATACCATCGATAATTAATATCGGCTTACTTACTAACGTATTCACTAACATGAATATACCACAAGCAAGAAATATGATCATAGAAAAATTTCCGTTTGTGTTTCTTCCAATATAGGCATCCTGAAATGTACTATAAGTAACAAACACCATCAAACTTAACGCCATTCCGATACATGCATTTGCATAAGTAGTTATGAACTCTCTTTCTGATACTACCGATAACGCACCTAATATTACAAAATACAAAATCACAGTAAAGAATGCATACTTATATGCTTTACCCTGGATCAAAAGCTGCCTTTCATCATAAGGCTTTCCTCCATTTTTTCTCTTTTGTACCTGATTCTTTGAATAACTTATTGCACAAAATGCTGCAACAAATAAAATAAATGGTATATACTTGCTCATATCAACTTTCTCCTGTAATCTTCTTTATTCATTATGTCATATATATTTTACATCTTCATCATATTCTTTATGCTACATTTTGTCAACTATATTTTACATTTTTGCAAATATTAGCATTACCCCAACGTAGTGTATTCACAATCATATGCGTATTGGGCGTATATAAAATAATCTTCTAAATCAGTCCATAAATTCCTTTATTTTGTCATGTAAAAGAAACTTTTATTTTCATACAGCCATTTTTCATCATTTATCATAGCAAATCAGACTCAAATCGCTTCATTTACCGCATAATATGGGCACTCACTTCATATTATTCTGCTAACGCCCAACTAGCTATCTCCTCCCCTTTCAAAACTATCCCATATACTTCCAAAACTATCCCATATACTTTCAAGGTCATCTATAACATTTAAAACATATCTCAAACACTTCAAAACGCAAAAATAAGCAGTCCATAACTCTGAACTGCTTATCATCATTAACTCTATTTTGCCATATTCCAGGAAAAATCCCAAAATGCCAGCTCATATCTGGAACAAGCCACAAAAATATCCACCAGATGCTGAATCTGCACTTCTGTGTAATCCTTTGTGATATTTTCCAGTGTCTGAATTAAGTGTTTATTCTCTTCACTGTAGCCTTCGCTTGCATATCCCTGCACCCAGTCACCATAGAATGGATCATTCCCTGCATCCGGGTTGTTTTTCACAATGTTCTGTGCAATCAATTCATAGCTGTATGCGCAGGACAGGATTGCTGTCAAAATTTCAGCCTCGCCCTCTTCATATGCAACTCGCAGCATATAAGAAGTATAAGATAAATTATCAAGTGCACGTGGAGTCTTATCGATTTCTTCCTGTGTCACTTCAAATTTTCCCATATATCCTTTGTGAATATCTGTCTCTCCAGCCAGTACATTGATATAGTTGGTGAAAATTGTTGAAGTTTCTTTACCTTTCGCCTTTGCGACTCCGATTCCAAAAGTTCTGGTATATTCCTCCAGATATAAATAATCCTGAATAATATAATATCTGAACTTCTCTTTGTCTAAAGTTCCATCCTCGATTCCACGCACAAATGGATGCTCATAATATGCTTCCCAAATTTCCTTTGTAGCAGATAAAAGTCTTTCAATAACAGCCATAATCTACGCCTCCTTCGTCCATTCATCCTTCAGATCATATGCGTGATTCATAGGCCCACTGCCTGCGCCTAAATCAAGCATTGCCGCAAGCGCTCCCGAAATGTAGTTCTTCGCCTTTTCCACAGCATCTTCCAAACCATACCCTTTTGCAAGATTTGCTACAATCGCACTGGAAAGCGTACATCCGGTTCCATGAGTATTCGGATTATCAATACGTTTTCCCTTGAACCACTTACATTTTCCATCAGAATAAAGCAAGTCATTCGCATCGTTGATATTGTGACCGCCTTTTAAAAGTACAGCACAGGAATAGGAATCCCCAATCATTTTTGCTGCCTTTTCCATCTCTTCCTCTGTATGAATTTCCATTCCTGAAAGAATCTCCGCTTCAGGAATATTTGGCGTTACCACAGCTGCAATCGGCAATAACTTCTCTTTCAATGTCTTCACTGCTTCTTCTGCAATCAGTCTGGAGCCACTTGTCGCAACCATCACCGGGTCAACCACAATATTTTTTGCTCCATAGAACTGTAAACGCTCCGCAATCTTTTCAATAAGTGCTGATGACGAAACCATTCCTATCTTTACAGCATCCGGATAAATATCCTCAAACACTGCATCTATCTGCTGCTGTAAAAAATCCGGAGTCACTTCCATAATTCCTGTAACCCCTGTAGTGTTCTGTGCGGTCAATGCTGTGATCGCACTCATGGCGAATACGCCATTCATTGTCATTGTCTTTAAATCTGCCTGAATACCGGCGCCTCCGCTGGAATCACTTCCAGCGATTGATAATGCTGTTCTCATGTTTTTTCCTTCTTTCCTTGCATTATGTTTATAGAGCGACAGAAGGTGGTGCCCCCAATCTGCCGCTATTTTTTATAAATGAATATCCTGAAAACTCAGAACATACATATCCGATAATTTCTTGACTTCTTCCTGTTCTGGTTCACTGAGATCATACACACCCACAACCTGAAATCCAGCCTGTTTTGCTGTCTTTACCGCATGAAGCGCGTCTTCAAATACAAGAGTCCGCTCCTTAGATGTGCCCAAAATTTCCAAAGCCTTTTCAAATATGACTGAGGAATCCTTTCCATATCCCACTTCATTACATGTCAGGATTTTCTGAAAATAATCTCTCACTCCCAAGCGCATCAATGCAGCCTCGACAAGATATCTGTCTGTCGCAGTGGCAATGCACATCTTCACATCCTGTTCTGAAAGTGTTTCGAGAAATTCTTTTACTCCATGTTTTAGCTGAACACGCTCTATGTAGAATGCTTCAATTACGCCATTAATCCCGGAAATGATTTCCTCTGTCGTTTTATCCATGCCATATACCATCTGATAATATTCTGCAGACTGCTTTAAGCTCATTTCCTTAAAGACTTCCGCCAAATTTTCCCTTGGCTCAATGCCCAAAGAAATCAAATAATCATTTCCAACGGTGTTCCAGATTTCCATGGAATCCAGAAGTGTACCATCCAGATCAAAAATAATTCCTTCTATCTGATTCATGCCTGTACCATTTTTTCTGATAAAGCGAAAAGTTCTTTGCATTCCGCTTCAATATCTTCTACCGCGAAAATTGCTGATACCAGAGCCACGCCATCAACGCCGGAACCTGATAACTCTAAAATATTTGCCTTGCTGATTCCGCCAATCGCAACCACCGGGATACTTACCGCTTCACAGATTGCCTTCAATGTATCATGAGGCACTTCACACGCATCCAGTTTCGTCGTTGTATTAAAGACAGCTCCAACGCCCAAATAATCTGCTCCTGCTTTTTCCGCTGCAACCGCCTGTTCAACGGTCTGTGCAGATACGCCAAGGATCATTTTTTCTCCTACAACTTCACGGACATTTCCTGCTTCCATATCGCTTTGTCCAACATGGATTCCGTCTGCATTACATTTCACCGCGATTTCCACATTATCATTGATGATGAATGGAACTTGATATTTTTCGCATAATTGCTTCATTTCTACTGCTTCCTGCAAAAAGTTTTCATCATCCAATTCTTTTTCCCGAAGCTGAATACAGGTAGCTCCGCCTTTCAATGCATCTTCGACCTGCTCCATCAATGTCTGTTTTCCTACCCAGGCACGATCTGTAACAGCGTACAGAAGCATTGTTTTCTTCTCACATTTCATTTTTCAAACCTCTTTTAATAAATTTCTACTTTTGCCATCTCTTCCAGTTCATCGCCTGTCATATTGTAGATGGCATCAATGATATAATTGCGATAAGTTGCATTACCATCTTCTTTGCTTAAACGCTTATACGCTTTTTCACCACAGGCTCCCATTAAACATACTGCTGCTGCAACAGCTTCCAATGGTGTCTCCTGATTTGCAGTCACATATGCAGTTGTAATCGCTGACAGCTGGCAACCTGTTCCAGTAATGCTGCTCATCATTGGATGTCCATTAAAGATGCAATAAGCTTTTTCAGCATTCGCAACAATGTCAATGGCTCCTGTAATTGCAATAACAGCTCCAGTTTTTGCTGCAAATTCTTTCGCAAATGCCACTGCCTGCGCAAGATTATCTTCTGTAACCCGATCCGCAATATCTGCATCTACACCACGCGTAGAACCTGCACCCAATGCAAGTGTCTTAATCTCAGAAATATTTCCACGGATTACCGTAAATTTCACATTTTCAATCAGTTCCATAGCTGTTTTGGTACGAAGTGCGGATGCGCCTGCCCCAACCGGGTCTAAAAGTACCGGATGGCCCAGTTCATTGGATTTCTTACCGGCTTTGTGCATAGATGGAATGGTTCTCTGATTGAGCGTTCCAATATTGATGTTCAGACCGCCACAGATCGTTGTAATGTCTTCCACATCATCGATGTCGTCTGACATGATTGGGGATCCACCGCAGGCAAGCAGCGCATTGGCACAGTCATTGACTGTTACATAGTTGGTAATGTTGTGAACCAGTGGACATTTTTCTCTTACATTTTCAAGCATCTCTTTTAACATTGATCTTTCCTCCAAAAAATATATTTTTCCTTCTTTTTTGCGCAATAAAAAGGAGATACCTGAAACGGTATCTCCGAAAGAATCAACGATATGACTTCCTACGTCGGCATTATCCGAATCAGGTTATAGGGTCGAAGTTAATTACTTCCTCTCAGCCTGCCATTACAAGCTCCCCTGTTTATTTTGTTATTCTAAATATAGCACTTGAATATTTCATTGTCAATTTCTGTACCACACAAAACTATATTCTTTTTAGCAGTTCCTGTTCTATTATTGAAGAATCTATCTTCTTTTTTATAAATTCTGGTAATTCATCTATTTTTATTCCCTTACTTACAGTACTTATAATTGTATGATAAAATTTATCAGATCTGTTTTTCATCAGTATGGCAACCACATTTTCCGGATTAGATACATAATCCCTGATCGGACGTTTTAGGACAGTAACTGGTACAGCTATTTTAGAAAATCTTCTATCAAATCCAATAATCCCACTGTTATTCCCAATTCCTACTTCAAAATTTACAGACTCTGTAATTAAATTCTTTTGCCCCATTTGAAATATTTTAACTGAAGTATGATCCAGCAGCATTGGTAATACATCTAATTTAGCTGATGTAACTTTTCTATTTTCTTTAAAATTCACTTCTCCAATTTTAATAGTCCCTTCTTTACATTTTCTATAAAAATCTTTTGCTCCAATTTTTGATTTAGCAAATCCAGTTAAATGCATAAAATTTTCTTCACCAAACAATACCTCATAGCATTTGTACTCTGAATCGATTTTCTTTCCGCGATAAATATACAATATTTTGCAATTCTCATACAAACTATATTTTTTTGCAGATATATGCAATTCATTGATAATACTGGAATCACTTTTTGCAGTTTCAATATTTAAACGTATCGTTTTAGCCATAAAATCTCCAAAAAAAGAGAGCCCGATAAAAAATCAGACTCTCAAGTTCTTTCGTATAATGCTAATTTTTAAGTTGCCCGCCAACTTCGCATTTAGCGATTGTGTAAGAACTATGTCTTACTGGTCGTCGTCCTCACCTAACAACTATGGTTAGTCTCTATCCAACATGGCTGCAGGGTTTTTATGTTGTTAGCTCAACAGGAGAAGCTCCTTATCTCCATAAGAAAGAATTTAAATTCTTTCGGCAATTTAATTATATACTGAAAAAGAAATGATGTCAAACTTCAAATATATACTTTATAAATTATATTATATATAATTAATATATTTATTTCAATTACTATTTATAGTATATTTGCATTAGAATCAAAAGAATTTACGAGGTTTATCACCATGACAGAAGAAAAAATCATCCAATATGCGCTCGAAGAAGGATTCTTAAGCGCTGCCATCATAGATACATCTGAAATTACCTTTGATCCATCCTTCCGTCCATACTGCGAAGAAAATTTGTGCGGTCAATACGGTGTCAACTACACCTGTCCGCCGACCTGCGGAACTCCGGAAGAAATGAAACAGCGTATTTTAAAGCACAAAAAAGCGCTGGTACTCCAGACAATCTGGGAAATCTCAGACTATACAGACAAGGATGCTATCAAATATGCAAAAAATGAACACAACGCTGCTTCTATCCGCTTAGTAAAAAGACTTCGTGCAGAACAATGTGACGGTCTGATCGTAGGCGCCAGCGGCTGTGCCCTTTGCAGCCCATGTGCTATCACTGAAAATAAACCATGCAGATTTCCGGATTTTGCATTTTCCTGTATGTCTGCCTACTGCATCTTTGTACGATTACTGGCAGAAAAATGTAACATGAACTATGCCTGCGAAAATGGTCTACTGCCATTTTTCGGCATGTATGTATTTGATTAATTGGAGCTATTTATGCTGACAGAACAGGAAGAAAAATTTCTAAGCACCAAACAGGAACCTTTAAAGCTATCCATTGCACTTACCCGCTTTTTTGAGGTAACTTCCGAAGAATGGAAATCCCGTTATGGAGATTATCTGAAAAGACGCTTTCGTGCAGCCATCCATGCACTCATTTTGGAAGGAAATCTTTCAAAAATTGAGATTCTCTGCGCCTATGGCTGGCATACAGAATCCATGCTTCAGGAATTTATTGAAACCGCTGGAAAACAAAATCAAACAGAGATTTTTCTTTATTTTCTGAATTTAAAGAGACACCAGAATCATGCCGATTCTCAGCAGACAGCTATCCAACTTTCTCCGGAAAATCCTGATACTCTCTGTGAAGAGATTTTGACCCAGACAAGAAACCAGATTTGCCTTCAATACCCATTTTTTACACATACATTGCACAGTTTTACGTTTAAAGCGAATAATGAGCAATCCTTATTACCGGGAACAGATGGCGTGCATCTGTTATATCATCCGAAAACATTGATCCTGCTCTATAGAGAACACCCTGACAGGCTCATGCGCATCCTTTTACATGCAATGTATCATCGTCTGTACTTCCACCTGCTGATTTCACCTAAAGAGAATCTGCGTCTCTGGAATCTCGCCTGTGATATCGCAGTTGAACATCTGATTCAAAAGAAGACATCGAAAGTTTATGACGCAGAACAGATTTATCATATTTTAGAAGAAAAAGACCTGTCCGATGAAAGAATCGCTGCTCTTGAAGAAGCTTATCACGCCGATGAACACATTTATTGGAAAGACGCGGACGCCTCTGCTTTATTAGACAGCCTTACAGACGAATGGTCCTTTCTGTCCAGAACTTCCGGTTATGGTACAGGCGGTCAATCCGGTGGTATCGGCGCAGTTCATGGCCTACAGGAAGAATCCATGACCCTTCGTCAAAAACAAAAATACGATTTTCGCCGCTATCTAAAACGCTTTGCAGTCTCCCATGAAGAACTGCAGACAGACATGGACAGCCTTGATTACATCCCATATCTCTACGGGCTTTCTCATTACGGAAATATGCCCCTGATCGAGCACCCGGAACAAAAGGAAATGAAAAAGCTGGAAGAACTGGTCATTGCCATTGACACCTCAAGTTCCTGTTCTCTGGAAACGGTCCGTCGCTTCATGGAAGAGACTTATGGAATCTTAAGCAATCAGGAAAACTTTTTTAAGAAAATGAACGTCTACATTCTCCAATGCGACTGCTATATCCAACATGAAGCACACATTACCTGCGAGGAAGACTGGAAAGAATACATGGAACACTTAAAGATTCATGGCCGCAGCGGCACAGATTTCAGACCTGTGTTCCGACACATTGAAGAATTAAGGCAGAAAAAACTGTTGAAAAATTTGAAAGCACTGTTATATTTCACCGACGGAGACGGAATTTATCCTCAAACTCCGGTAGATTATGAAACAGCTTTTATCTTTTATAAAGAAAAAGAAAACCATCAAAAAGTACCCTCCTGGGCAACAACATTGATTTTAGATGACACAGAGGAAAAGGAATATTCCGTCACAGAATATACCATGAGCGAGATTATCTCCTCCGTATATGAATGCATGAAGGAAACAGGCTGTCGCGAAGGGATTTTATTCATTGACGAAATCAACTGCGTCTCAGAAACGCTGACTCCTACCATGCTTCAATTCCTGCAATGCAAGACATTCGGTACTCATGCAGTTCCATCAGGCTGGATTATTGTCGCTGCCGGAAACCCGCCGGAATATAACAAATCCGCCCGTGAGTTCGACATTGTAACTTTGGACCGTGTAAAAAAGATCAATGTAGAGGAAGATTTTGAAGTCTGGAAAGAATATGCTTACGAAAAGAATCTTCATCCATGCATTATTTCCTATTTAAATCTGAAAAAAGAGCATTTTTACCATGTAGAAAACACAGCCATCGGAAAATGCTTCGTCACAGCCAGAGGATGGGAAGATTTATCCGCAATCCTTTTCGCTTACGAAGAAATGGAAATTTCCATGAATGCCTCTCTTTTTGAACAGTATCTGCAGGACCCTGAAATCGCCTCATCCTTTACAGGATATTACCAGATTTATCAGAAATATCGGGCTGACTACGAAATCAGTGCATTATTAAAAGGTCTTCTCCCGGCAGAATGTGTTAATGAAAAGATTGAAATGGCCAAAAATGCGTCTTTTGATGAAAGATTATCTGTCATTCATCTCCTTTGCGCCGGATTCAACGGATATTTTTCAGAATATGAAACGATTTCCCGTTCTGTCCGCCATTTACAGGAAATGGTCGAACAGGCCAGAAAGGAACTTTCCGATACACTGGAGCCTTATATCCAGAGAAGAAAACATGCGTTTCAGGTAAAATCAGAACATCATCTTTTCATGCTTTCAGAAGAAGAGTTTGAAACTGCTCTCATAAAAGTTTTGGAATCCTGCGAAGTGGAACGAAAAAAACAGCGCGTCAAAACACCAGAAGGAATTCGTGAGATTCTTCAAAAACCTTTAGACGAAGCAATCGCCAGAAAGGATCAATGCATCCGTCAGACCAGTCAGGCGTTAAACATTGGCATTTCCTTTGCAGAAACCGCCTTTGGAGATGGGCCGGAGTTTCTGCTTCTAACCGGCGAACTGACTCACAACCCGCAGGCCATGAAATTTATCAGCGAACATGGATGTGACAGATATTTCGCCCACAGTGATGCATTGATGTTCAGCAAAAAACGTCAGGAACTACTTCAGAGAACCCAGCATTTTCTCTAATTTTCCAGCTGCAATGCTAAGCGGCTGCTCCGTTCCTTTCACCAGACAAACAGAACGTACCGGGATCTTTTCTTTCAGGCGAAGCCTGTAGATCCCGGTCTTTTCTGACTCGTCCGTCAAAAATTCTTCCGGGACAAACCCGATTCCCAAATCATTCTTCACCATTGGCAGAATCTGATCCGCTGTAGCCACCTCAATATCAGGCGTAAATGTAATCCCATGCTTTGCAAACCACTCTGTATAAATCTCATAAGTCTTCGTATGACTTCCGAGGCCGACAAAAGGATATTTTGAAAGCTCTGCCAGTGATAGTTTCTTTTCTGTCAGTTCCTTATATACTGCACCGCACACAGCGACCTCCTGAAATTCTTTCAGAACCGTCATTTTTCCATTTTCAGGAACATCCACAGGTGTCGTAATAACTGCAAAATCCACCAGACCATCCTTCAGCGCTTTCATTGCCTGCGGCGTGGAATGATTTGATACACGAATGCGCACTCCAGGATAAAGTTCTCTGAATTTCTTTAATATAGGAAGTAACAGACAATGCAGGGCAACTTCACTTGCGCCGATGGAAATGCTTCCGCTTTGCAGGGTCTTTTCCATCATCAGTTCATTTTCCGCTTCCAGAATATGCTGAAAAGCAACAGAAATGTGTGCATACAGCCTTTCTCCTTCCGGAGTCAGCGTCACTTTTCGATTGGAACGCACGAAAAGCTTACAGCCTAACTCTCCTTCCAGATTTTTGATCGTCCTTGTCACATTTGGCTGATTATTCATTAAACATTCCGCCGCGCGGGTAAAGCTTTGAAATTTTGCAACATAGTAAAACACTCTGTAATGGTCATAGCTGATATTCATGTCTTTCTCCATATCATATTGATATAATCAATATATATTACTTACATTTTTCATATAGATTTGAATGTATTATAATATGACAAGTTACGGATAGCAACTAATTTTCATCTATCTTACTATAGGAGGAGTTCATTATGAATAAAGATTTGACTGTAGGAAAACCGGAGACGGTCCTCTGGAAATTCTGCCTTCCATTATTTGGCAGTATCATCTTTCAACAGCTTTATAACATTGCCGACAGCCTTGTGGCAGGAAAATTTATCGGCGAAGAGGCACTTGCCGCTGTAGGAAACAGCTATGAGGTCACATTGATCTTCATTGCATTCGCATTTGGCTGCAACATCGGCTGTTCTGTTATCGTATCCCAGCTTTTCGGAGCAAAACAGTATCGAAATATGAAAACTGCGGTCTATACCACATTGATCGCCAGCGGAGTTCTCTGTCTGCTGTTAATGGTTTTCGGCACAATGTTCTGTGAAACATTGCTGCACCTGATCAATACCCCTGAAAATGTTATCGCTGATTCAAAATTGTATCTGGATATTTACATTTTGAGTCTGCCATTTGTCTTCTATTACAACGTGGCTACCGGAGTCTTCTCAGCACTGGGAGATTCCAAAACACCTTTTATTTTTTTGGCAGTATCTTCCACTTCCAACATTGCCATGGATATCTGGTTCGTCGCAGGATTTAAGATGGGTGTCGCCGGGGTCGCATGGGCTACACTGATTTGTCAGGGTGTCAGCTGTGTGCTTGCAGTTGTTGTGGTATTCCGCCGACTTGCCAAAATACATACCGACGAGAAACCGGCACTATTTTCTATGAAACTGTTTAAGCAGATTTCCATGATTGCCATTCCAAGCATCTTACAACAAAGCTTTATTTCTGTAGGAAACATTGTCATTCAGGGTGTCATCAACTCCTTTGGTTCCAGCGTCATGGCAGGCTATTCTGCAGCGATCAAGTTAAATAACCTTGTCATCACTTCCTTTACTACTCTTGGAAATGGTATTTCCAATTTTGCTGCCCAGAATATCGGTGCAGGAATCTTGCCAAGAGTAAAAGCAGGTTTCAAGGCTGGACTGAAGCTTGTATGGATTTTATGTGTCCCACTGGTACTTCTCTACTTCTTCGCAGGAAATGTACTTGTTTCCATCTTTCTGGATGAACCGACAGGTATGGCAATGTCAACAGGAATAGAAATCTTGAGAATCCTCTCACCATTCTACTTCGTTGTCTCTACAAAGCTTGTGGCAGACGGAATTTTACGAGGCGCAGGCCTGATGAAACAGTTCATGATTGCTACGTTTACAGACCTCATTTTAAGAGTCTCTCTTGCAAAGATTTTAGCCGCTACTATACTTGGTTCTACAGGAATCTGGCTGGCATGGCCAATCGGATGGGCAATTGGAACACTTGTCTCAATTTTCTTCTACAGAAAGGGCAGTTGGAACTCCCAATCATAAGATCAGTTATCCATTTCCAAAAAACAACAGGGATGCACGATTTGTGTGCATCCCTGTAATCAATTACACTTCTATTTTCTGTTACTTAATAGTTTTATAATAATATCATAATTTTCCGGCTGGTGAGGGAACGTACAATCCGTACACACCTTAACTCTCCTACCATCTTTTGTCGTAAGATATTCATTCTTTCCCGGACATTTTTCCATACTGTACAATGGGCAATAACAGAACAAACAGTTAAAGTCTTCTAATCCCTCATGACAAGGGAAATATTTACATGCTCTGTTCTCAAAAAAACGATACGAATTTTCCATACTTTTCTTCGCCTTTCCTGATTCTTTTACTCATTATAAGCTTCCTTACGCATTTTTGCAAACCGATACTCGCCCACAATCTGCAATCCCATCGGAAGCAGTAAAAAGAATGCATAAGCTGCATAAAATACATAAGACATACTGGTGATCGGATTCATAATGATCATCGGATCAAAACACATGGTCGTCTGATTAAACAATACCGCCATTCCGACCAACGTCAGACACCAGAAAAATACGATCACAAGACTTCTGTCACGATTGTCAAAACGATAAATAGAAAACGCGGTTCTTCCTCTCAGTGAATATCCCCTGCTCTTCATAGAATTGGAGCTTTCCACAAAATCCTCCAATGTCCATGTGATCAGAATAGAAATCAATGAACATAAATGAAGAAATTTCTGTAAAAGATTCCCCTGTTTGATTCCTCGTCCAATTCCCTCTCTGGAAATTTCAATTCTTTTCGCACGAATCTTCACACGCGGTATCGTACGCAATAAAATTGATAAAAACAACGACAATTTCGGTGATATTCTTCCAAACAGATAGACGATCTTATCTGCTGTGATCAATCTGAAAATACAGCTAAACCACATGCAGACGATAGCCACGATCAATCCGTTCGTCAGCCCATAGGCAATAGACTCCAACGTGATCTGATTTCCAATAAAATTCGCTTTTAAAGCAGTCACTCCAAAATGCTCATAGGAGGCGTATCTCGCTGCGTACCCGAAAGCCAGCACAATCAAGCACAAATTTAGGAGGAATGATTTTAAACCGCCAAGCTTTACGGAATACGCGAATGCACACACAAACGAAATTCCCAAAAACACTGGCTGCTTAAAGCAGATTGTACATGTAATTGCCGCAGCAAAATAGATTAAATTAATCATCGGATGATAACTGTCAAATTTCATCAGCTTCCTCGCTCATCATACCGTATTTTAATTTCATACGGTTCAGTTTTTCCATCATTGGTTTACACAGAAGTAACAATGTCAGGAATGTTGCCAGACCATGAATTGCATTCGGGATAAATCCGGAAGCAAAAATCGAAAGCACATACTCTTTGGCAACTGTATTTCCCATGGTAAAAATAGAACATACATCCAAAAGCGGTCCTACGATTGCCTGAATGATAACGTAACCGATCACCGCTGTGCGAAGCTTCTTTTTCTCATTCATGATACCTTTTTTTGCTAAAAATCCAGCCAATGCACCACCTACCCCATAAGCAAACATCTGCCATGGAGTCCAAGGTCCCTGTCCGAAAATAAAGTTGCTGACAAATCCGCTGACTGCGCCTGTCAAAAAGCCTGCTCCCGAACCAAATGCCATTCCTGTGATCATAATGATTCCAAGCATTGGTTTAAAAAATGGGATTGCCGCAAATGCCGCTCTGGAAGCAATGGCAATGGCACTCATCACCGCTAAAGTCACGATTTCCCTGGCCTGTGGTTTCTTCTTTTCATAGCTGAAGAAAAATACAACAAACGCCAACACAATGATAGCAACACTGATTAAATAATAATTCTGATTTATAAGTTCTTTTGACATAACGCAATCACATCCTCGTTCGTAATGGTATTTTCAAATAAATGTCTGCTCATACGGTTGGCAGCAGTCGTATAGAAACTGTTTCCTGAGAAGAATCTGTTCGGTGTATTGGTCGTTACGATTCCTCCATCAAAGAACATGCTTACCGTATCCGCATATTTTGCACAGAATTCCACATCATGGGAAACCATAATGATCGTTACTCCCTGTGCTTTTAATTTTTCCATAATCTCCGCAAACTTCAGTTTAAAGAAACTGTCAATTCCCTTTGTCGGCTCATCCAGAAGCAGGATTTTTGGCTCTGTTAACAGTACTTTCGCCAAAGCCGCTCTCTGCTGCTCCCCACCGGATAAGTCATATGGATGGCTGTCCAAAAGCTCTGTAATCTCGCAGATTTCAGCCACATTTTTAATCTTTGCCTCTTTATCGGTATCTTTGGAAGAAATCATTTCTCCCAGATCCTCTTTGACAGTCTTATGTACAAATAAGCTCTGCGGGTCCTGCGGAAGCATCGCCATCATTCCTTTAAAAAGCTCTGCGGATTTATATTTGTCCAACCGTTTTCCGTCAATCAAGACCTTTCCTCTGTATGGCTTACAAATACCACTGACAGCCTTCAATGTAGTGGATTTTCCTGTACCATTTCCACCTACAATTGCGAACAAGCTGTTCTTCGGAACCTTTAGAGAAATTCCTTTTAAGATATCCGGTGTATCCTTTTCATATCGAAACCACAGCTCCTGAAGTTCCACTGCCGGGTCTTTGATATCCTCTTCAATATATTTCTGGCCCTTTTCGACCTTTGTTTCCTTCACTTCGATGCCATCAAACAGCTTGTCCAGCCATTCTGCGCCTTCACGCACAGTCAATGGACATCCATAAGAATTTTGTACTGCGTTTAACTGTCCTGCACAATAATCCTGCACACCATAGTAGATCTGAACCGGTGTCGGCATTGCAGCAAACATCTGGTTGTTTTCGCCCTTTAAAAATTCTCCGATGTTTTCCGGTCTGTCATTGGCGATCAGCTTTCCATTTTCAATTACAATAACTCTGTCAGAAGCATAGAAAATATCTTCCAGTCGATGTTCTGTAATAATGATCGTTGTACGAAGTTCACGATTAATCTTACGCACTGTATTCAGGAAATCTGATGCCGCGATCGGGTCTAACTGGCTGGTCGGCTCATCTAAGATCAAAACACTTGGCTGCATAGCCATGATAGATGCCAGATTAAGCAGCTGCTTCTGACCGCCTGAAAGCTCTGATACATTTTTATGGAACCAGTCCTGAATGCCGAAATAACTTGCCATTTCAGCCACACGAAGTCTGATGGTCTTCTGATCATACCCAAGGCTTTCTAAACCAAAAGCAAGTTCATGCCATACCTTGTCCGTAACGATCTGATTGTCTGGATTCTGCATAACATAACCGATTTCTGAAGACTGGGTTCTTAAATCCACGTCTTTTAAAGGTTTCCCCTTAAAATAAATCTCTCCCTGTAATTTTCCATGAGGAGCAAGAACACTTTTTAAATGTTTTAAAAGTGTAGTCTTTCCGCTGCCGCTTCGTCCGCAGACAGTTACATATTCTCCCTGTTCGATGGTAAGGGAAATATCATCCAATGCAGCTTTTTTCGGTGCTGCCGGATAATAAAAACTTAAATTCTTGATTTCAAAATGTGCCATGTGATTTCCTCCATAATATGTAAAACTGTCGGGATGGACAAAAACAGAAAATAGCAGATCACGCCAAGGACCGTCCATAAGTTCCCACGGCCTGCAATATACATCTCAGGGGTATAGGTCGCTTCCATTCCGCCCTGAGAGGAACATATCATAATCGAAACAATGAGTAATATCATTGTAACAAGCAAAATCTTATCCTGTTTTTTCATATGATAAACTGAAAAACTCGTTCGCTTACCGCTTCCGAATCCTCGGCTTCGCATACTGTCTGCCATGATCACACCGCCTTCCAGTGCCCAGGAAGTCAGGGCTGATACAATGGTCAGGCCATGCTCCGCTTTTTCATAGGTCGTCCCATTCTCCACAGACATACCAATACACCTTCTGGCTCCACTGATCTGCTCTGTTTTCTTCTGAAAACTCGGAACCAGTCGGAGCACCATCGTCAAGATCAATGATATGGAGGGGGCCAGGCGCCCAAAGCAATATAGAAACTTGTCACTGGTCATGACCTCGTTATAGGTCGCAAACCATGTAATGACGGTAACGAACATTGCTGCCAGCGCTATCCCATAACATAACATTTCAATGGTATAGATTCTTCCATTAAAATAGGTAAATAAAACAGTCTTACCGTAACTTCCAAACAATGGATTGATAACTGACAAGCCGATGAACAACCCGCTCATACCTGCCAGATATTTCAATGCACCCTTTTTTAGCACAGCATAATAGCTCATGGATAATACAAAGGAGCAGGCAAGAAATACGGGATGTACAAAGCACATTCCCATGATCAGTGCTGCAATGTAAAATATAAAGTTAATGATCGGATGACAATCCGAAAATGCATCTCTCATAATTGATTACTTTCTATCGTTGATTCTAAATAAAGCAAAAAAATAGACATCCGTTTATGCCTAACAGGGGCATACCAAAATGGTACGCCCCTTTCCTTTATTCTACGGAATTGGATTCATTTTTCTTTTTTAACACGATTACTGCTGCTAATACTGCAACACCTAATACGATCAACATGATCCACATCCAAGGAATGCCATCTTCCTCTGTCTCTTCGATCACTGCATCTACAGTTTCCGCTTCTGTAACTTCTTCTTCAACTGTGTCTTCAGCTTCCTCGAGAACATTTTTAGCTTCTCCCTGACCTCCGATGAGACCAAACAGAGAAAGATCATTTGTTTTCCATGTCAGATATCCATCTACCACTGTACATTCCAGATATTCCATTGTTCCGGCATCTGTCAAACGTGCAATACGGATTTCTTCAAAATCAGAAACATCAATATTTCCAATCTTTAAAGTAAGATTCTGAACAGTCTGTACTTTTTCGCCTGTCAAAAGGTTCAACAGATAAATATCCCATAATTTCACTAACGTATTGTTTCCGATACTGTTTGCAAAACCATCATATTCATCAGTTCCGGAGATTTCTTCTACTACAAGCTTGATGTACCATTCTACTCCATCTACAGACATTCCTGTTGCAGCATCTTTATGATTTTCGATGCCAAGTTTGTTTGTCATAGCCTCTAAGTCATCATAATTGAATACCTGCGCTTTCAAATCTGCTGACATTGCATCATATTCTTTGTAAAGGGCAATGATATCCTCTGCCGCTGGATCTGCTTTTGCGGCAAGTGCTTCGATTTTTTCCATCAATGTTGCTGCTGCTTCATCTACAAGATAGAGCACATCACCAATCTTGACTTCTGTATCGCCATCACCGATCACTTTTGTCACTCCATCCGCCAGAGTTTTTGTTTCTCCTTCAGGCTCAAGAAGTGCTGCCAGCTTACGCTCTGCTTTTGTCAATGTTGAATAATTATCAACCAGTGCTTTTTCTTCTTTTGTAAGTGCATCATAAGCTTTTCTGGCTGCTTTGATATCATCTTCGCTGTCAGTTGTGACTGTTCCGATCTTATCAATCAGATCCATGACTTTATCTGCGTTTTTAAGCTGTGAATATTTCTTTTCAGCCGCTGTTAAGGTTGCATAATTATCAATATAGTTCTTTTCATCTGATGTAAGCTTATCGTATGCTTTTCTGGCTGCTTCGATCTTATCAGCACTTGTTTTATTGTATTTTACTGTACCGATTGCATCGATCAGTTCTTTTACATTGGCAATCTTTTTAGCAATTTCTGCATAAGCTTCTTCTGCCGCCAAAAGTACTGCATAGTTTGAAACTGCATTCTTTTCTTCAGTAGTTAAAGCATCATATGCTGCCCTTGCTGCTTTAATCGCAGCCTCACTTCCTGCACTCACGCTGCCAATCTTAGCAATCAGATCTTCTGCTACATCTGAGGCCTTTTTAATTTCCACATCAGACATATCATAAAGAGATGTCTTACCATCTGTCATACGGTAATATGAAGCAAGTGCATAGTATCCCTGCTCTGTTGCCATTCCGTCCAGCTTTGTATTAGAAGCGATATGCTTAAATCCGCCGCCTTCTACATAATAATTACAAAGAGCATCAATGACAGTATTTCCATTCTTGATAAATCTTGTATCTTCTAATGGATCAATACCAATAGAAGTTAATGCTGTCAGTACCTGAGCGCTGGATTCACTGTTTGCATAATTGATAGTAATAAATCCGCCATCACTCTGCTGTAATCCGGAAAGAGCATCCAGAGCTTTATCTACAACTGTTTTTACTTCCGGATAATCAGCATCATCATAATATGGTGCCAATGCCTGAATTGCCATTGCTGTAACATCCGGATCAGCGGTATTATAAGCTTCATTATCAAGTACCCAGCCGCCATTTTCTAATGCAGCATTTACAATTTCCGCAATCAGCTTCTCACGGGTTACCGGATTCGCTGCAGTATTTTCAGGAATTTCATAATCATGGGAATCCAGTGCGATCAGCGCCCAGATTGGACCATTAAATCCCTGATATTTTACGTAATTCATATCCGTCAAGCCCATAAGCAGGTTGTGTCCAGCCACATTTGTCACATCATATCCTGCTGCTGTAAGGGCAAGAATCAGTCGTGAATTATCGGTTGATTTGTTAGAATCTAACTGTTCTTTACTGTTAATGTTTTCTTCTACGTAAGATACTGCATTCTGATAGTAACCTTCCGGAACCTCACGTCCGCTTCGTACTAAACCAAGAACCAGCCATTCTCCTCCGATAGAGCTTACGGTTGGAGCTGTTGTCTTGGAAAGATTTTCAAGGTAATCACCGGTTGTCTTATAAATTTCCAGCGTTTTTGCTTCATCTTGAAGCTGCTGTTTACCCTGTTCATTCATTGCAAGTGCGAAAATGTTTCCACTGTCATTCTTGTAATACAGAGTTCCGTCAGAATCTGCTAAAGCACTGCAAACACAATACTGTTCGTATCCTTCTGCATCATATAACACAGACTGTGTTGCTTCTGAGCCATCTGCTTTTGCCTTGATTACATTGATTCCACCTGGATTTGCATTATAAGTTACGTACAGATAAATATAGCCACTTTCTTCGTAAGCAGTTGATAATAATACAGAACACTGTGGGTATGCTGGTTCCGCAATTGCCCACTTAATCTCCAGAGTTTCTGTATCAACGCAGACAATATTCTTGCTTCCGCTCCAGCTTCCTGCACCAATGTATGCCATTCCTTTATACACTACCGGTGTACTTGTAGATGCGCTGCCATATGCAGAGCAATCAACTGTCTTAAGATTTGTTAACTCACCTGTTTTTGCATCCAGATCAGCCATACAAAGTGTAGCATTGTTTAATGTAAAGTAAATTTTTCCATTGTCATATGTAACACTTGATCTAATTTTTGCACTTTCGTTTACTGTAAGTTCAGTGATAAGCGCTCCTGTTTCTTTATTTCTGCTGAATAAATGTCCAGCATCGTTACCATAAACTACATAATCTCCGACTACAACTGCGCCTGCCCAGTAGAAACCGCTGTTGTCCAGTACGCGCCATGTTGCTTCTTTTACACCTGTTTCTTCATCGTTTGCGGATAAGCAGACAAATGCATATTCTCTGCCATATCCAAAGCCTACGTATACATATCCATCAGCATAGGCGATCGGACTCTGTGACTGTCCTCCATTTGCGTCTTTGTATACCCACAGGGATTCTAATGTTTTTGCATTAAATGCCTGAATCGTTCCATTTGCCAATGGACAGAAGATCATGCCGCCGCCATAGGTAGGTGGAACTGTTCCCCAATTTGTTGCCGCCGCCATAGTAGCAGTTGCCAGAACCTCGCCCGTACTCTTATCAATTTTCTTTAAAGTGCTTCCGCACATTGTAAAGATCACATCATCTACAATGATCATTGGGCTTGGTACATCACTCCAGCCAGTACTCATTTTCTTTGCCCATAAAAGATCTGCTTCGCTTTCTTTTCTAGGTGTCTGAGCTGAGGTAATTCCATTATTATAGCTGTTTCCGCGGAAACTTGGCCATTCAGAGGAAAGAGTTTCGTCAACCGGTTCTCTCTTTAAATATGCCAGCTTTGCTTCAGCCAATGTTAATGTTTCATAATTTGTTACAAGAGCTTTCTGTTCCTCTGTTAATGCATCATAAGCAGCTCTTGCATCAGCGATCTTCTGTTCAGAATTTAATGTAACTTCGCCGATTGCATCAATCTTTGCAATTACATCCTCTACTTCTGCTGTCGCTTTATCTTTCAGAGTCAGATAAATGATTGCTGGTTCTTTTTCGCCTTCCTGAACGATAATTCTGATAATTTCTTTTTCAGGAATCACTGTGTATTCACGGGAAGCTCCGTAAGTGTCATTGATGTAAATATTGGCATCTTCTGAAGCTTCTACTTCAATTTTAAGAACCTTATCATTTTCTTCCCCTGTTCTGTAATCCGGATCATAGACAGCTTCAAATACCTGTCCATCACCAGTAATGTCAATTTCTGTACCATTTACTTTTACAGAAGATGGTCTTGCCGTTTCTCCAACTGTATCTTCTGCAGTATTTGTAACACGCATCACTGCTGTTACTTCTGTAGATTTCTCACCGATTGCTCCTGCCCAGATGCTGGATGCTGTAGCGATTCGGATATAGGAGATGCTGTCTAATTCCACAGGCATTCCATCTTCATCTACTGCCCAGTCAAGGTCAAACATATCACCGCCTGCTGCAAGTGCTCCCGGATGATTGTATGGGTTATTGGAGGTACCATTGATTGTACCATTGGTATTAACGTCAACATATCCAAATACAGGGAGTGCTGCCGCTGCACTTCCATAGGCATCTGAACTTGCGCTCTTAAGCACAGGTCCTGTAGCTGTTATAGATTTCTGCAGTTCATCTGTCCAGTTAAAATATGGATAAGCAGAAACAGATGGATAATTTAAGCTTTCTGTATTTGTTGCACCATCACTGTCTGTCCATGAAGATTTTCCGTCTGTATTTACATAGGTTTTCCAGAAATCCCAGTCACAGTAATCATCAAAATGCGATGAACCCGCCAGAGTATACCAGGTTTCTCCATCTTTTGATACCTGAACATAACCAGGTTCATGACCACCGTTACCGAAAGAGTTTCCATATGCTACAAAATCTACACCATATGGATTGTTTGGATCATTCTCGATTGGTTTATCATACTTGTATACAATATATCCTCCATAGTTACCTAAAGATAATACCCCACCGCCTGCTTTCAATGTTCTTTCAGGCATTGTTCCATAGCTGGATGAGTTTGTATACTGAGAACCGATACATAAGTAATCCTCAATACTATCAGGATAAATATCCTTTGTACCACGTCTTAAAATTGTAAATGCATATTGTGCCTGTCCAACATTTCCTTCTTCATCTGTTACCTGAAGAATTATATTTGTCGTTGAATATGCTGTTGCCGCAGTACCTGTAATTGTTAATTCGGTCTTAAAGACATTATTTCCATCTTCATCCTGCTCCCATGCCTCTAATTTATTAGAAGCATTTACAGTTCCTTTGTAAACATCAATTCCTGCCGGAACTGTAAATGTAAGTCCTGTACTGGATTGATCTGCAGGAAGTAATGCAGAGATTGTATAGACCTTACTTGAGAATCCTGGTTTGTAGAATTCTCCACCATCTAATTCTGCGGATAAGATTTCTGCATCAATTCCTAAAGGTTCTACGCTTTCTACATAAAGTGTATATATCTTTTCAGGTGCTGTAAATGGATCTTCTACCCCAGCCGCAAGCTGTTCTGCATGATACTTTTCAGAGTTTACATGGAATTCAATTTTTGTTGTTTTTTCAGAATCAATTGGAATTACTTTGCTCTTCCAGTTTGTAACAGCTTCTTCAAGTTCTACTCCATCCACATAGATCATAACTCTCTGCCCTGAATATGCAAACGTTGGAGATACAGATATTGAGCTTGTTCGGCTGCCATATACAAACGTTTTATAATTATATACGGTAGAGCTCCAGCTTGTAACTGGCTTTCCATTCCATGGGTTTATAACAAAGTCATTGTTTTCCGAATCCCACTGGAAAAGAGTACCCTCTTTATTATCCTTATAAGTTGGGTAAGTAAGTGCTGTTTCCCCATTTGGATAAATTGTCATACGCGTGATGGTATTGGAAGGGTTATATGTACGGAAAATGTTGAATGTATAAGTTGTAATATTTTCTTCATCATCTGATGGATAAACATCAATCATTACAACATTTGGTCCCGGATTGAGTCCATTTGCAATACTAACTGCTTTTCCATTTTCAAGTTCCATCATCTGGTATTCGCCGCCACTTACCTGATAATGAAGAACTGCTGTTAATGTTTCATCATCAAAATATGGTGTGAACGCCAGCGTACTATAGCTATAATTGGATTCTTTTAAACTCCAGTCATAAACAAGCTGAGCAGAATTAAATCCTGATTTCGCACTGATATGTCCTTCAAAATAAGAATATGCAGTTAACGCAATATCTTCCAGATATACTTTTCCGGCTTCTTTTACCTGAAGATACATGGAAGCCTTTACAGTTTTATTCTCTGTAGAAAGAGAGGAAATCGCTGTAATATAAGTCTGTCCAAGACCTTTTAAAGTTACCAGACCATTTTCATCAATTGTTGCAACATTTTCGTCTGCACTTGTCCAGGTAAATGTTTCTCCATTTTCTGCTCCAAGAACTTCCATCTGAACAGTTTCATTTTCTTTATAAATAATACTGTCTACACCTGGCTGATCTTTGATCTGTAAACTGCATCCTGTTACTGTTACCTCAAAGTCATATTTAATAGATTCATCATATTTAAATGTTGCTGTAACTTTCGTTGTTCCAAGTGCTTTTGGAGTAACACTTAATCCGTAAGTACCTGAAGTTGTTATGCTGCAGATTGATGGATCTTCGATTGCATAATCAAATTCATTTGAATACCATCCGCCTGTTACAGCATTTGATTCAGTTGTTGCTATCTGATTATCTGCATGCTCTGCCAATTCTGCTGTAATATCTTTAAACTCTGGCATTGCAGGTAATATATAAAAATTCTTTGTTCCAAGATATATATCAGATCCCCACGTATCTTTACCGCAGGTAACGCCCACGTACAGTGATTGTTGTCTTGTTGTTACTTTATCACTAACAGTATACTTTCCATCTCCATTACTGATAAGAACATTATTATTTGAAGATATCCATTCTGTATCAAGTTTTTCGTTTACATCCAAGGTATACTCTAATGCAAAGGTATCATTTTCTGCAGTTCCTTTTACATAATAGTAATAGGTTCCACTCGGTATTAATGGAGTATCTTCTGCTGCTGTAATCGTTGCGCTCGTTCCGATACATTTAGCTGTAAATACTTCTGAATCTGCTTTTCCATCATTTGCTACAATTTCATACACTTTAACAGCCGGCTTTGCAGCAAACTGAATATAATACTGCTTACTCCAGCTGTTATAAGTAATTACAACTTCTTCTCCATCGCAAGTAGCCTTATATGTTAATTCATCTCCGTCTGCATCTTCAAAGATATCATCCATATAGATATAAACATAAGAGCTGCTATATACATAGGTTTTGCCTTTTGTTTCAGCAAATTCTGCCTTTAAAGCCGGGGCATGGTTATCCGGATCTGCCGGAGCTGTCACAGTTAAAGTGATTGTATGAGTTGCTACATCTGTTCCATCATTTGCAGTTAAAATGACTTTAAAAGTTCCTGTAACTGGAACAGATCCTGTGAATACAGAACCAGAAATTTCCTGATCCAGCCCTAAAGCAGCGATTTTAATACAGTAAGTAAGTTCATCGCCATCTGCATCCTCAAAGAAATCTTCAAAATTTACTGTGATTTCCTGATTGATTTCTACAGACATTGTCGATGGTACATTCGTCTTCACAGCAGGCGCAGTATTTACCGGAGCAGGAGGTGTTAACTGAATTGTCCATGAATCCGTATAGGTTGTAACTTTATTATTATCGTTAGCATCCATATACTCCAGTTCAGTAGAGATTACGATGTTACTGTTTTTTGTAACAGAAATCGCATTGTCCGGACGGTATTTTACAGATTGCCCATCTACTTCCACAGACACTACTGATCCATAGTTTTCCAGTTCAACTGTAAATGCGATGCTGCTGATATCTTCTGCTACTTCGCAGGTATATTCTTTCTCTTTACCGTCAACTGCAGTTAAAGCCAAGGTTGCATCTGTAAATTTAACAGCTGTAATTGCTGCGCTTTTGCTGCTGTAATCGGCACCGATGTCTGCGCCTAATTTACAGGTATATAGCCAGGAAATGGTATCACCATCTTCTACTTCAAAAGCTGAAGTTCCCTGATTAATATGCCAGTTATTTAACCGAACACACCATCCGGATTTTTGGCCCGCATCAAACTCTCCAAATTGTGGATAATATGTACCATTTAATTGAAAATCATTTAAAGACTCTAAATAGAAGCCACCATCTAATTTACCAGTACATTCATAGGATAAATTCATTGCTTCAAATAAACGTACAGTTACTGCCGCAATGTTATCGCCCTTTTTAAATGGAACTTTTGTTTTTTCGATAATCGTTCCTAATGCGTCCCCATAAAGTTCCTGATTTAATATCGTTGCTTCCGATCTGTCACCATTATCAACAAAACTGATCGTTACATATCCATCTGGATTTTCTACATTAAAAGAAAGGCTTGAGGTATCCAGTGTATCCAGATTTGTCACACTGCTGCCCTCATCACTTACCAATGCAATTTCAGATTCTGTCGTTTCAGTCGTCTCTGTCGCTTCAGTCGACTCAGTCACTTCTGTCACTTCAGTCGTTTCTGTCGTTTCTGTCGACTCAGTCACTTCTGTCGCTTCAGTCGTTTCTGTCATCTCAGTTGCATAAACATTAAGGGCCATATCAGGCACCATATTAAGTGTCATAACAACTGCTAAAATTAATGACAGAATTCTAACTTTTAGTTGCTGTTTCATTCTTTCTCTCTCTTTCTTATATGATTTCTCATATATTAATTTGAAGCACCTACATCTGCTCCTAATCCTTTGCAGGTATAACACCATACAATATTATCGCCATCTTTCAAATCATAGGAAGAACATCCATAATTTGGGAACCATCCATTTACTTTATACATCCAACCAGATTCACTTCCGCAGTCAAATTCATATAAATGATTGATTCCTTCGATATAATAACTGTTGTACATTGGTGTCCATGAATATTCCAGCTGGATACCAGCCAGAGAACATGCTTTCTTTAATACATCAAACACTGTATCTCCATCACTGAAACTAACCTTAGACTTGGCTAAAATAGTACCATTTGAAGGAACATATTTATTTTTTCCCTCTTTTAAACTATCCATATTGTCCAAGATTGTGTCACATTTGATCGTAATGGTACATGTTTTGGAACTTCCGGAACTGCTTCCAGAACTACTTTCAGAGTTCTTTGTATCATCGTCATCCTCTGAGGAAGATGAGGAACCACTTGCCGAAGCCGTTTCTTCTGCTTTTTTTGCTTCTTCCAGCTTTTGTTTGTTTTCTGTTCTTTGCTGCTCAATCTGTGCTTCTTCACGAGCCTCTAAAAGCAGAGCCTCTGTTTCTGCCTGAGCCGCTGCTTCACGGTCCGCAGCCAGTTTGTCCAACTGAGCATTAGAAAAGCATAAAGTCTTTTCTTCATTCGCCAAACGTACTTTTTCAATGTTAAAGCTGTTTAGTGCTGCCAATTCCAGATCTGATGACGAAACTCCATCCTGCAAGATCATTACATTTTCGCCGGATTTATATACTTCACCATCCATTGTCAGTGCATTTTCATAGATATAAATATTGGCACTTCCGTATGGAACACTTATGGAAAACACACCGCTGCTTGCTGAAATTTCTCTGTCCATCAGATTGAATCTGATCAGATCAGATGCATTTACAAACAGTTCTCCGCCTTTCACAGAAATTGTCAGTTCTCCCTGATCTGAAATCGCCACCTCTGCTTCACTGTTTTCGTTAAAGCCTACTGTCGTATTTCCATAATTCAGATCAATCTGAGCACCATTTAAGGTCTGAATAATGTCGCCATTACGAAGTTTTGTGTTATTTTCCAGTGCATACGCAACACCACTTCGCTGGATATTGACACCCCCTACTTTATTTGCAGTCACTGCAGACAATCCAGCGGTTGATACCGTGTGACTCTGACCATCTGAGTTTTCCTGTGTTACAGCAACCTGACTGTCTTTTTCAAACCAGCCTTTGATGCTGCCCACTGTCATGATTCCCGATATCATAATTACAACAACTGCGATTGCCATAATCATATTGAGAATCTTTTTTTTCTTCACATCAATTCCTCCTTTTCTCTTCTCTATTTCAAACCACATCTTTTTTAATTGAGTCATTCACTAAAAAACTTCTATGCGCTGCACTAATTTATCGATTTACGATTGACACAAATAAAAAACCGTGACAGATATTTAAAATATCTATCACGGCCATCTTTTCGTGAATTTATCACAGCAAAGTATAAATCTTCCCTGTTTTTGTATCTCAATCATCATAGGTCTTCTGACTCATGCAATGTGAAGTAATTTAAATTCCTTCGCGTCAACCACCCAGCCTTCTCAGGTTCTCCCCAATGACCGACTCACGTCACAGGCGGCATCCTCTTGCATATACAGCATTTTGGCAATGTCCCGGATTCTCACCGGGTTCCCTCATCCATGTGCCTGCTCTTAAAATAACAGTACACAAAGTCACGATGCAGTGTATCAAATTGTAACTTCTGCAATTTTGCAGAAGGATTAAATTATCAAATCTATTTAACAATCTAATCACCGTCATTATAATTCCTCTAAAAATCCTTGTCAATATATGCTTTTCATCTCTTTCTTGCTTTTTCGATATATTTTTACTATAATGTCAACAAAATCATACAGTGTCATAATAAGTTCCTTGTCGGAGTCCTAAAGACCTCCAGACTGGGCTAAGAGGGAATCCAGGTGTAACTCCTGAACAGTCGTGCTGCTGTGAGCGTGTAGTTCTCTTTCAATCCATTGCGTTTTTCGTGAGAAGGGAAAGAGAATGTTACTGCGTAAGTCAGAAGACCTGCTTATTACTGCTTCACTTTCTACACGATATAGAAAAAGGAGAATTTACACATGACCATTCACGTCATCATCTCGCCTGGGGTTATTTCGCGCAAAAATGCGAAACGATACCTCTCTGAGCATCTTGTGATTCCAGGAACTATAAGAAAAATTGAAGAAGAAGCTTTCTTAAGACAGTCACAGATTAAGACTGTCCATTTTTCCAATGGATTGAAAATGATTTGTGCAAGGGCCTTTCAGGACTGTACCCATTTATCTGAAATTACATTTCCAGAGTCTTTGATTACAATGGAAAAAGAATGCTTTTCCGGCTGTCGGGAACTGACTTCTGTCTCAATTCCTGCCTCCATAAAAAATATTCCCGAACGTGCATTTTACAAATGCCGGGGACTTGAAAAACTTACCATTCCAGAAGGAATCCGAAAGATTGGCATTGAAGCCTTTTATTTTGCAAGCATGAGGGAGCTCCATCTTCCATCGACGCTGGTCTCTCTCAAGGACAGAGCGTTTTTCAGGTGTAACCGCCTGACCTCTGTGGTAATTCCTCCAAATGTGGAACGCATCGGCGATGAGGTCTTTCATGGATGTAATTATCTGAAAACATTGGAAATCGCTTATGACCCTATTTTCATAGGAGAACGAATCGTAAACCGCTCTACTACGATTCGATGTTATAAAGATTCCAAAGTAGATGCTTACTGTAAAAAGGCTGAAATTCCTACAGAATACATACAGCCAGATTAAAAGATTAAATTTTAAATAAATATGGACAACTAAAAAGGATTATGTTAATGTATTAACAAGTTAATGAACGTGCAAGAAGTACAAGTTCCGAAAGGATTCATAGAGAAGTCCGGTGAGAATCCGGCACGATCCCGTCACTGTATTAGGGAGTTTCATAACAATATGTCACTGGAGAAATCTGGGAAGGCGTTATGAGGCGATGATCTTAAGTCAGGAGAACTGCTTGTATGGATTTATAAAATGATTCTTACGGTCGATAGGAAACATATCATATTCTATTGTTTTGTAAATCGGACGACCGTATATCTGCAGATATGGTCGTTTTTTTGCAAACTAAATTAACGAAAATATTTTGCCTCTATGGGAAAAAAAGGAACCGATTCCTGACGGTTCCTTTTTACTTGCTCAAAATTTTCAAATTCTTCCCAAAGCTTTCAGCTGTTGTTGTAAATATCTCTGATGCTGTGTATTGTCTGCGGTTATAAATTCAAAGGTCAAATATTCCGGGGAAATCCGTTGTATCAATTCTTTTATCCCTTGGCAGGTAAATGGCTCATGCTTATCTACTGCAAATGCATGGAAAAACATCTGGGTATAGCGCTCTGAATAGGTCGTTCCCATCTTTGGTGGATTTTTCCTAGTTTTCTCACAGTAATCCCCAGTCAATGACTGATTCAAATGCATTCCCCGAATATATTTACACAGTTCCCCGTGCTCATCCAACATTCGATGAATATAAGCAACACCCTCTTCCTGTGTTCTAATTCCTGTATCTGTATGCAGCAGATGCCCTGTATCCAGCATGATTCCTTTATTTGGATAGTTCACGCCATCCAGCAGACGCTTTGTGATTTTCGGGTCTGTAAATTTCATCCCCGGCTGCCAAAGATTTTCCAAGAGCAGTGCAATTTTTCCGTCCTCATCTTTGAAAATTTCATTTAAGAGCTCGGCTGTGGCATCTACCACTTCTTCGTCTGTATGATGATACTTCCATGTAAAGGATTCTTCGATAGATGCCTCAGACACATGGAAAACTACATATTCTACGCCATATTGATGGGCATATTCCAGGTCTTTTTTATAGCGCTGGACAATGGCCTCTCTTCCTGAGCCACCATAATATCTCTCCCACGTTTCTTTTGTGTCGAACTCTTTCAACAATGCCTTTTCATCACCATTCCAGAAATCCAGCCAGAACGGAAAAAAATGCATATGTAACCCGATGACTTTCTCTTTTCCGATGATATTTTTCTCATCTTCTCCGAAATACATCAGTTCCACACCATCGAAATACTCCATCATAGCGTCCAGATCTCTGGAACTTTCAAATCTCTGGAGATCGTCTTCACTTGTTGTAATATTAAACAATGTTTTCATTAGTTTCTATCTCCTGATATCGTCCATCCTTGATCACATATCCATGTCCCGGGCGCGGCTGCCAAAGATATCTGTTTTTTCCTTCATCCGGAAATAAATGCTCCATAATGGCTGCAATTACACCACCATGAGAAACGAGCACCACATCTTTCGATTCCTTTTGCAGATCTTGTAGGCCATCAAGAACTCTCTCTAACATCTGTTCTCCGCTTTCTCCATCTGGAGGAACTTTTTTTTCATTGTCTCCTGAAATCCAGGCCTGATAATCCATCTGTTCTTTTAAGGATTCATAGCTTTTCATTTCAAAAACGCCAAAGTCAACCTCACGGAATCGCCTGTCAATCTTATGTGGTACATCCCCAAATAAGATTTTTAACGTCTGTTCTGTCCTGTTCATTCCGCTAGTAAGAAAAATCGCATTTTTCGGCACATTGTACTTTATCTTTTTTAGTTCTTCCGCTCCTGATTCTGATAAAAACAGGTCCGTAGAACCACAATATAACCACTTTTCATTTGCTTCCGTTCTTCCATGACGGATCAAATATAACGCTCCCATAACGATACTCCTGTTATCTAAATGCAGGCAAATACGATTGCCGCACACAATTCACTAATACAAATGCAAAATCCTGAAATATCTCCATTCATTCCCTGTAGGGAATCATAGCTTTTCTTCAATGCGATTCCATATCCTGCAAGAACCGCCAAAAGTGCACAACCATATTTCCCAAAACAGATAAATCCAAAGCCTGTACATGCAATGATAAGAAAGATTAAAAATACATTGTGCCATTTTGGATAATTGTTTGTATTCGCATACTGACTGGTACTCATTGTTTTTAAGTTCATCACTGCCAATGCAGAGCAGCATCTACTTAGCACCGGAACCAACAGAAGGCACCAACTGTTTGTACCCTCTTTTACAGAAGCAAACGCCGCAAAACCTGCCAATATCAAAAAAATGCTCCATACTACCGCAAAGGACCCTACATGAGAATCTTTTAGAATCTGTCGGCGTTTTTCCAGATCTCTCCAGGAACAAACCGCATCCGTCACATCCATAAAACCATCCAGATGCATAAAACCGGTTGCCAGATAAGGCCACGCACACAAAAGAATCGCACAAAGCATTTTCGGAATATTGCAAATTTTCAAAATCCAGTCTAAAAATACCCACAGTGCTCCGATTTCCAATCCAATTGCCGGCAAAAAAATCATCATATATAGCCGGCATTTTTCATCCCAGTCTCTGCATGGAAATGGCAAAGAACAGAACATGGACTGAGTCATCTGAAAAGCTGTAAAATAGTTACGCATGATACACCTCGCATCTTAATTTCGTATAAAATCGATTATAGCCACCGCAATTTTTACTGTCAATGCTTTCAGTAAAGCATTTGACAAAGCAAGTTTTAAGGATTAGAATTTCTTACAGATTTACAAATGACCCAAATGGAGGTACTTCATGGAATTACATGACCTTATTACGAAAATTACTCCTGCCAATGAAAAGGCTTATGATGCTTGTATTTATCACTTTGATCACATTGCAAAGCCGGTAGGAAGTCTTGGAAAACTTGAAACTTTACTTGCTAAGGTCGCTGGAGCATCCGGAACCCCTAAAATTGACCTTTCTAAAAAATGTGTTCTCGTTTTTTGTGCTGATAACGGAGTTCTTGCTCAGGGTGTTGCTCAGAGCATCCATGATGTAACAACTGCAATCGCCAATTCCCTTGTACGTCATACTACCAGTGTCAATACAATGGCTGCTGCATGCGGCGCGGATGTATTTCCTGTGGACATGGGTATGATCGATCAGGTGGACGGTCTCATTCCACATTCCATTGCGAGAGGAACAAACGATATCAGTGAAGGACCTGCCATGACATTGGAACAGGCCAAACAAGCGATTCTTACAGGAATTCATCTTGTGAAGGAAAGAAAAGAGGAAGGCTATCGCATCATTGCCACCGGTGAAGCAGGAATTGGCAATACAACGACTTCCAGCGCAATACTCTCCGTTCTTTTGGATGTCCCTGTAGAGAAAGTTACTGGCAGAGGTTCGGGACTTACAGATGACGGACTTCTTCGTAAACAAAATGCCATCAAAAAAGCACTTGAAGTGAATAAACCAGATGCTTCAGACGCTTTAGACGTTTTGGCAAAGGTCGGCGGATTTGACATTGCAGGTATGACTGGTGCATTTTTAGGCGGTGCTATTTATGGAATTCCTGTCATTATGGACGGTTTCATTTCCGGTGTTGCTGCACTTTTAGCAGTAAAACTGTGTCCTTATGTAAAAGATTATATTCTCCCATCCCATATCAGCGCGGAACCGGCAGGCCAGATGCTTATGGAAGCCCTTGGACTTGATCCGATCATTCATGCAAATATGCGTCTGGGCGAAGGAACCGGAGCTGTTGCTCTTATGCCGCTTCTTGATATGGCTGCAGCTGTTTACTGGAATGCTGCCAGCTTTGATGATATCAATGTGGAGGCCTATGAAAAATGGACATCCAATTAATTATCGGTCCAAACAACAGTGGAAAAAGTTTATTTGCCGAGGATCTGGCAGTTCAAAATACTGACTCTCCACTGATTTACTTAGCTACCATGGTTCCTCAAAATGAAGAAAATGACCGACGTATTGAAAAGCATAAACGTCAGCGCGACGGAAAAGGTTTTACTACCATAGAAGAGCCATGGAATATTCATGAAATTGAAATTTCTGCGGATTCCGTCGTATTACTGGAAGACGCATCCAATCTTCTGGCTAATGGAATTTTCATTCATCACTCCAATGCAGACGAAAGTTTTCGACGTATTCTAGCTTTAGCAAACCGCTGTAAAAAACTGATCATTGTCAGCATCGGTGGAATGACTTCCGGGGAATTTGATGAAGAAACAAATAATTACATTGACCAAATAAATCATTTAAATGAAATGCTGACAAACAGTGCATCATATTGTAAAAAATTTTAGCTGAACTTAAAAAATGACGACCTATCCTTATTGGATGAGTCGTCATTTTCACATTTTCTAATAATTCGCAGCACCATTTTCTGCAAGTCTTAATACTCTGACTATCGGAAGAATCAGCATTCCGCAGAAGAAATTGCTGACACCATGGACAAAATCCCATGGAAGTCCCGCAACGATCCACGCAATCGTTCCCTCAAGATTTAGACCGAAAAAGAAGGCCTGTGCCGGAGCATACAATGTTCCATATAAAAATCCATGCGCTGCACACACAGTCATGTAAACAAACGGGCGGATTTTCTTTGGCATATTTTTCGGCAGGATCATTACCACTGCCCAAAGAACGGTCCAAAGGTAGAGATAAGGAATCCACCATGTGGCAAATCCGGCATAAACTCCCGTCAGAAGGACAAAGACATAAATTGGATATAAAGCTTTTTTTCCATATACCAGCGTATAGGCAATGACAAAGGTTCCTAATAAATGAACATTCGGTGCGATTTCCATGATCATTTTAGAAGCATACATAATCGCACCCAGCATTGCAAACACTGCTACTTCTCTCGTTGTAAGTTTCACGACTATTCTGCCTTAAATGCGTAAGACTCTCCTTCTGCAATTTTTGTGGTGTCAACGCCTGTCATTCCATATTCACCATTAATATAGAATGCCCAGTATTTTCCATCTTTGTCATAATCAACAGTTTCACCATTTACAGTCTTTACATAAAGACCATATTCGCTGTCTTCACCTGCAATAACACCAAGTTCCAAAAGAGCTTCACCTACAGTTTCTTTATCTGTATGAATTTCAAGGTTTGTTTCTTCACCTTCCATATTTACAACAGTAAATGCAAATTCTTTGCTGCCTTCACCGATTACTTCTCCATCTTCGTGAACGGTTACCTCTGATACAACAGCTTCTTCTTTCTTGTTACATCCCGTCACTACAAACGCCATCGCTGCAACTAACATCAGGGAAAGAAGTAATGTTAATAATTTTTTGTTCGATTTCATTTTATTCTCCTTTTCTCGTTTGGATATTAAATTATCTCATAATCGGCATACAAAAAGCCCTTTACCACAAAAGTAAAGGGCTGTCATGCATAATATGTACAATTCCAGAAACTCTCTGAAAAGTTCTAAATTGCTAAAAATGATGTACACCAGTTACTCGTGGTATCAACAAACGTTTCGTACACAATCAGGCAGGTCTCCCGACTCATAGATCCTCACATTCCGCCATCTTCCCAGTTTCCCAGTGATATTTCGGCTTCTGCTCCCTAATTACGGTGACGAGTTCGTACAGGATTTGCACCTGTTTCCCTTTTCACCAGAACATTTTTCTTTTAAAATGTTCCAGCACCTGACCATTCCTTATGAAATTATAAAAATACTAGCACACTCTTCGGTAAATTGCAATCTATTCTTCTACGATTGCCCATGCACGTACCGGAAGGCCTGTCGCTCCCTCGATTGGCAGGAATGCAGCAACCATGATTGCTCCGGCTGCCGGAACCTGATCCAGATTACACAATACTTCTACCTGTAATTTTCCTTTATCCAGCACATAACGTTCACATGCCAGATCTCCTGCTTCCGCAGCCAGTACAGATGCATCTGTATCCAGTGTTTCATGTCCGTTTGCCGCCGCATTACGTTCTTCATAAATATATTTCAGCGCTTCCATAGACCATCCCGGGAAATGCTCTCCGCCTTCATCATCATAGTTGGAAATTGCATCCATATCCGGCCAGCGTTTGCTCCAGTCTGTACGAAGTGCCACAAATGCACCATCTGGAATCTCGCCATATTTTGATTCATATTCTTTGATATCATCTACAGTCACAGCATAATGCACATCTGCTTTTACTTTCTCTGTGATATCGATTACTACCAGAGGAAATACCATGTCTTTCACACCATATTTTTCTGATGTCTCACGATTTTTTACAAAATGTGATGGAAAATCAATGTGGGTTCCAAACTGTCCCGGAAATTTAAAAGTCTGGATCAGGCAGTCTAACATTGGATTACCCCAGTCATACACCGTTGTTCCAAGCTCTACTGCGCCTTCTGGAATTCCGCCCCAATATGGACTCTCATTGTTCAATGAGTGGGATAATTCCACCCAGCGGTAGCTTTTCAGTTTCTTTAAATCTTCCCATAACTGATACATAGTAGATCCTCCTGTATATTTTTTTAATTTTATAATTTTTCTATTAACTCTCGAATTGTCTCTGGCGTTTCTTCCAATTCCTCTGCAATCTGCTCAACAGATTTTCCTTTTGCAAGCTTTTTGTTAATCAAATCCAATATTTTATCCTGAGCTCCCTTTTGTTCTCTTTCCTCTAATTCATCTTGCATAAGCTCTAACAACGCATCACACATATCGCCTCTTACCTCCTTAAAAATCTTCAGATTTGCACGCATAACCAAATCCATTACTGATTTATGTAAGTTACTGTTTTTATTCTTCCCATACTCACGAAACATTTCTTCTGCTTCTTCTTTTTTCTTCAAATCATTTGTCAGATTTTTCAGCCAAAAGTTTTCTTTCTCTGAAAGTCGTGATGTAAGTATCAGCTGCATTTGAAACATACCACCAGTAATGTAATAGATTCCCTTTGCATATGGTTCGATCTTATACTTTCGTACTGTCTTTAAATGTTTGATAAGTTTTCTTGGATACCCTTTACATACATAGGAAATTGTAATCTGTTCCGTTTTTATCTCATCCACATGCTGCACATCTGCTTTATAAAAACAGGCATATCCCAACACTTTATAAAAAGCATCAATGCTTAGATAATCTTCGGGACTTTTATACTCTATAATATTATGCTCTCTAAAAATCCTTCCAATATTTTTCTTAATCTGCTCTTCCGTATGCTTCTTAACAATCAATACATCAATCCGCATCGGATTTGTTCCTAACTGATGCTCATTCTCAAACGTCAGCTTATCCGCTTCCTCTTCCAGTTCAATCTGGATACCAGCATAGAACCCTGAATGCCATGGCAATTTTCCCTTGGTCTTTGTTTCTCCCGCCATCTGTGTCCTCCTTTATGAAATTGTATTTTCAGGAGTTCACTTATGAAAACCCCTGCTGTAAATGTGAAATTAAGCAAGAATTTTCTAATTTTAGAAACAGGCCCCCAAACCTTTCCAGCCCATATTTAGATTATAGAAGAAACCTTAAGAGGTTTCAAATCTGATATGATAAAAGAAAATTTGCTCATATACAGAATAGCATACTCGATGTTTTCAGGCAATGTACAAAAGAGCTGAATTTGTTTAAATTCCAGCTCTCTGTTAAAAATCCAATTATTATCCAAAGTCATAAAAAGTTTTATATTACCGATTTCACTCCTAATTTATAGAGCAGGCCCTCTTCCACATACTCTGGATTTGCATGAAATATATCTATTTTACTTTTATCCGAGCTTCGGTCGGAAAAAGCCGGATAAAGAAAACCAAATACCGGTTCTGCCAGTTCATATTTTCCAGTCATCGGACTCACTGTACAAATCATGAAATCATAAATTTCTTCTGATTCCCATAAGCTTTCCTTGTCTTTTGCTTTTACAGTAACATCATAGACTCCATGAAATACAAATACTGCAAATTCATGATCTACGGGATAACCGTCTGCAATCTGCTCATACAAAAGCTCCATCAAAGCGTCATTTTTCAATCCGCACTGTTGAATTGCTCGCAGTAAAGTATACATGCTGTCTTTTCCTTTTGACTTTTCAAAAAATGAATATTCTTTTAATTGAACATTTGTCTTTGCAAAAGGAATTGCTTTCGCCAAAGCCAGATTTTTCGCTTTCTCAGAACCTGACAGCTTACCAAAATGAATGTTAAAACTGTCCTCCACTTCACCCATATCATTTATGTATGCACCCGCAATTCTGTCAAAACATGTCCTTGTCGGAGTCATACGTCTTGTCAGTTCCAGCATGTCGTCTCTGTTGATCATAGCAATTCTCCAATTCATTGCATTTTATGATAATCTATTTTATCATTTCATGAATCAAAAGAAAACTGTCAATCTACCGCATAATTCAAAATCCAGTCTACCCAGTCCACGTAATATTTTCCCAGCACATGTGCCTCATCCACCGTGTATTCCACTGACAGATTACCTTCTTCGTCATCAAAAAGTTCATTTGCATCCAGGAAAAACCGTTTCTTGTTATCAGCAAGCTTTTCTACTTCCCGATTAAACCGATCAATATTTTCGTTATTATAGATTTCGGACTTCCCAGATTTGGACTTTGTGATATGGAGATTCGCCTGCAAGAAAATAATCGCATCCGGCTGCAGTTCTTCAATACGCTCTACCATTTTCTCATACTTTACTACCGTCGGTTCAAAAGAATATCCAAGCTCATTGATTCCAAGCATAATGTAGATTTTCTCAAACTGCTCCTCCGAAAGAAGCTCCTCTAATGTCTGCTTTTCTCCCGAAGGAAGTTCAAATTTCTGTTTGAAAACTTTATATACACTCATTCCGGAGTCAGCCAGAGCTATGGCATTTCCCAAATCACCATATTCATAAAGACCAACTGTTCTCGAATCTCCAATAAAAAGTGCATGGTCAAAATAGGTTCTGTCGGCTACAAAAAATGAGCCTTCATTCGTTTCTTCTATTACTTCTGTTACTTCGGTCGTTTCAGGCAATTCCCATTCTGGAACTACCTCGGCAGATACTACTTCTTCTGAAATCGTATCTTCCACAATCTCCGCATCTGACATTTCCATAAAGTCATCTGTTGACTGATTTATAAAACCCGGTTCAAGTTTCCAAAACAAGGCCACAACCAGAAAACTAATGGAAAGCAACGTAATATACGGATATTTTTGCAATTGTATCTTAGCAAACATAATCTAGCCCCTTTTAAAACTGATAATATAAAAATGGATCATCCAATCCAAGATAAATACTGTAAACACATGCCCAAAACAAAAGTACAAGAATCAGAGAAATTAGAAAGCTGTCTTTCCTTTTCTCATATATTTTACGTGGAATATCACTGCAGCAAAATATCCCTGCGCAAAATGGTACTGCACATTCGGAAAAATATTTAACATAGTCAGCTTTAAATACTGCCTCACTGCCGGCCTTCAAAAATGGAAACAGTTTTGTCAAATAAATTCCAAACTGCGTAAGATCTGAAATTCCAAATAAAAGCCAGGAAAATAAGATAAATGCAGCCATATAAAAGTGTCCTGAAAATAGCCTGAATTTCTTTTCCAAAGCAATCATCAGAAAACTCAAAAGTCCCCATAACACGAAATTCCAGCTTGCTCCATGCCATAAGCCAGTAAGAAACCAGACAATGAAAAGGTTCCTGTAATGATGACTTCGATTGCCGCCAAGGGGTATGTAAACATATTCTCTGAACCAGCTTCCAAGGGTAATGTGCCAACGGCGCCAAAATTCTGAGACTGTTTTAGATAAATATGGCTCTTTAAAGTTATCCGGGAAATAGAATCCCATGATTCGTCCCAATCCCTTTGCCATCAGAGAATAACCATAAAAGTCAAAATAAATCTGGAGTGAATATGCGATGAGTGCAAGCCACGCCATAGGTGTAGAGATACTTTCATATCCAATCGTTGCCGCCTGAGTCCAGATAGAACTAACTCGATTTGCAATCAGCACTTTTAATGCCAGACCGATCGTAAATGTCTTTAGTCCTTCCTCTACATTTTCCAAAGAATGTGTCCGCTGCCGAAGCTGTTCTCTCACTTCTTCGTAAGTAACAATCGGTCCAGCAATTAACTGCGGAAACAGGCAAAGATAAGTTCCAAGCAGCAAAAATGACCGTTCTGCCGGAAACTTTTTACGATATACGTCAATCAAATAAGAGCTGATCTGAAAGGTGTAAAAGCTAATACCTATTGGAAGTATAAGGTTTGTATATGGAAACTCCACGCCACTGTTCACCTGACTCAAAATCCAATTTGCATTTTCAACAAAAAAATCCGCATATTTAAACAAAAACAGACTTCCAATGTTATAAAACATTCCTGCAAACAGCCAGAATTTTCTTCCAGAATCTTTGCTACTCTGATCGATTTGAATTGCAGCCAGATAATTTATAATAATCGATAAAATAATCAACAAAAAGTAGGCCGGATGATCTTTTACTCCATAAAAGTAAAAGACCAAACTGCCTGCAAAAATAACACAATTTTTAAATCTTGCCGGAACAAGAAAATAAATTAACAAAAAAACAGGTAAAAACTGAAAAAGAAATACAAAGCTGCTAAAAACCACGATGTTACCTTTCTATCTTTTCTTAAGTAATATGTACGGATACTTGGAAATATCAGGATTATTTCAGCAGTTCATATAATTCATAAACTCGTTCTTCTGTCATCTCTGCTGCTTTTAAATTCATGACCATTCCCTGCATGGAACCTCCGGCTACTTCTTCTCCAGCTTCCTTTACTGCTGCTTCTTTATCTGCAATCCATTCACGCTGTTCTTTCAAAAGCGCATCCATTTCTGCCTCGGAGAGATCATTTTTCAGTGCATCCCACAAAGTATTGAGCGCCGCATCCCATGTATCATACAGTTCTTTAGATTTTTCGTTCATATCCACCTGAGTTAAAGCATCATTTTCCAAAGATGCTTTAATCGTAATAGACCATTCTTCAGTAGCTGCCATCACATCAGCGATTCGATTGCTGATATCATAGCTGGAGAATCCATTCTGTTCTTTCTCATTATAGAGTCCATAAAATGGAAGCTCTGATGCATACAGATTTTCCATAGAACCCCGTACCCAGCCCATGTATTCTTCTGGAAGTTCCTTAACAGGTGCTCCCGGCAAATAAACTAAAATGTCCTCCGCCCCATCCAGTCCATAAGCTGTGCTGTAGGAATATAATACTCCGTCCTTAATTTCTTCCGTACCTGTTTCATTTTTATAATGTATTTCTTCGATCTTCATCGAATAGGTATAGTCATTTACTTTCACAGGCTCAGAAAATTTGCCTTCAAACGCACAAAAATAATAAGTACCATTCGGATAACCTTCCCCAACAGAACCCATATCACTGTCAGAATATTCTCCAGAAAAGCTTCCATCTTCTTTAATCTGCAACACGGTTCTCCAACCACCCGCACCGCTGGCAAAATAGAATTCCAGATCTTTAAATTCATCAAAAGAAAGCGTTTCTTCTACATCTGCGATGTTCGTTTCGTCTTCATTCGTTTCAGAATCATCTGTCTTATCCATCACGTTTTCACTTGTTGTATCACTTTCTTCTGATACATGAATTTCCGGCACCTCACTCACTTCTTTATTTCCACATCCAGTTGCCAGAACTCCTGCAACTAAAAACATTAATAACATTCTCTTTTTCATAAGTATTCTCCGCTAACATCTTTCAAATTTTTCCCTTTAGGAAATTTCCTGGAATAATCATAGCACAATTATTTCAGAAAGTTTTTTAAGATTTTCTGAAGAATTTTTTTAATATGTCCATTCTATAGATTACATTTTATTTTTCAATTTTGATATTGGGCGTAGATAAAAAATGAGGGAAATCATAGATTTCCCCCATAATCAATCTCTCTTATTCAACTGATACTACATAGTAGTAAATTGGCTGTCCACCGAAATGTACTTCAACATCACAAGCCGGGAACATTTCCCCAACCTTTTCGCCCAGTTCATTAGCAACTGCTTCATCAACTTCTTCACCATAGTAAATGCTGATGATTTCAGACATATCATCTACTAATTCCTTGAACATTTCAAGTGTTGTTTCTTCTAATCCTTCACCAACTGCCAGGATACCTGAATCACCGATACCCATGATGTTTCCTTCATGGATTTCTTTATCGTCAATCTTTGTATCACGTACTGCATAAGTAACCTGTCCGGTCTTTACAGTTGTGATGCTTTCTTCCATTGCTTCTGCATTTTCTTCAGCAGATAAGTCTGGAAGGTAATTGATCATCGCTGTAATACCCTGTGGTACAGTCTTTGTAGGAATTACATGAATTTCCTTATCTTCTGTCAGTGCCTGTGCCTGATTTGCAGCAAGGATAATGTTCTTGTTGTTTGGTAAAATAAAGATATGATCTGCATTTACTTTGTCGATTGCATTTAACATATCTTCTGTACTTGGGTTCATTGTCTGACCGCCTTCAATCAAGTAGTCAACACCAAGGCCCTTAAAGATTTCACCAACACCTTCACCGATAGATACGGAAATGAATCCCATTTCTTTTCTTGGTTCAGCTTTCTTTGCTTCTGCAGCTTTTTTAGCTTCTTCTTCCGCAAGTTTGGAAGCTTCTTTGATGAGTTTTTCTTCATGCTCTTCACGCATGTTATCGATCTTCATCTTAGTCAGGGAACCATAAGTTAAAGCTCTCTGAATTGCAAGACCTGGGTCATTTGTATGAACATGAACTTTTACGATATCGTCATCAGATACAACAACGATAGAATCACCAATGCTTTCTAAGAATGCTTTGAACTCAAGTTCTGTATCCATTGTATATTCTTTTTCAAGCATAATAATGAATTCTGTACAGTAACCAAATTTGATTTCAGCCTCTGTCTGAGCACTGATCTTTACAGGTTTTGCTTCTGATGCAGCACCTTCGATAGAGTAATCAATTTCTTTGCCTTCTAAAGCATCCATCATACCGTGGAATACTTCTACAAGACCCTGTCCGCCGGAATCAACAACGCCTGCTTCTTTTAATACCGGAAGCATTTCCGGTGTTTTGGAAAGAACGATTTCCATTTCAGCAACTACCTGCTGCATGAACTCTACTAAATCTTCTGTTTCATCTGCAAGCTGGATTGCTTTTTTTGCACCGCCCTTGGCAACTGTCAGGATGGTACCTTCCTTTGGTTTCATAACTGCCTTGTAAGCTGTTTCTACAGCTTTCTGTAGTGCAGCTGCCATAACAGGAACATCGATTTCCTTTTCTTCTCTGATCACTTTACAGAGACCACGGAAAAGCTGTGATAAAATAACACCTGAGTTACCTCTTGCACCACGAAGAGAACCTGATGAAATGCATTTTGCAACTTTGTCCATTTCATATGTTTCCATAGCACCTACTTCTTTTGCAGCTGCCATGATTGTCAATGTCATATTTGTACCTGTATCACCGTCTGGTACAGGGAATACATTTAATTCATTGATCCATTCTTTCTTTGCTTCAAGATTTTTCGCACCTGCTAGAAACATTTTTGCAAACATCTCTGCATTGATAGATTTCGTACCCACTACATTACTCCTCCTTTAGATTTCTTTCCGTAAAGGACTCCGTCAATGTACATGTTCACTTTTTCTACTTCCAAGCCTGTGTAATGTTCGATTTTGTATTTTACGCTGTCTAAAAGGTTCTGCTGTACACTTAATACGTTTACACCAAATTTAACGATCAGATGATAGTTGATTGTTACTTTGTTATCTTCGATGACAACCTTGATACCTTTAAATGCAGCTTCTCTTTTTAAAAGCTTTACGATACCATCTTTTGCATCGATGAACGCCATTCCTACGATTCCAGGTGTGCTGTTGGCAACATCGCTGGCATAGGATACTACAACCTTTGGATCAATTACTACTTGTCCAAGGTCTGTTGTTTTATAACCTCTCATAAGGCACCTCCATAAAAGATTTGTCTTTATTATGCTATAATTTGTTTGATATCTTTTTATCTAAAATTGGACATAAAAATGCCCGCAGTGTTATTATACATGAAAAATATGAAATTGAATAGATATTTTTTATTTTTTTATTTTTATACTTGCAAAATAGCAATCTATCTGTTAGAATAACTTATGTTGTGAGCCTGATAGGCTTATTATGTTCATAAGGAGGTGCTATTATGGCTAAATGTGCAATTTGTGATAAAGGCGCTCATTTCGGTATCGCTGTGAGCCATTCACATAGAAGAAATAACAAAATGTGGAAAGCAAACGTAAAATCTGTTAAAGTTAACGTAAACGGAAATGCAAAGAAAATGTACGTATGTACTTCTTGCTTAAAATCTGGTTTAGTAGAAAGAGCTTAATCACAGAACATTTAAGGACTTGTAAATACAAGTCCTTTTCTTATGCCTATAAAAGTCCTGCATCCTCTCATTTCTTTAGTATTAACAGCATCCCCCAATCTTTAAACCTGCAATCATCAAAATTACACTGATGATCAGCCACCAGAACCACCCTTCAATGGGACATAATAGCGTAAAAAAGATTCCAAGACCGCAAAAAAAGAGCGCGGCCCCTAAAGTTTCCTTTTTCATGCTGCACTCCCTTTTTCTTTATCATATGCTATGGAACTTTAAATGTTCCTCATAATCTTTTATTCTGCAGAATTTGATTTCTCATTATTCATCGCTGCTTCCATGGCATCTGCTACAGGTGTTTCTTCTTTTCCCGCTGTAAATTTATTTACAATGTCCGGAACCATATCAAGAATCTTTGTCAGACCATCCTGATTCTTTACATTGACAAGCTTTGTAGTTCCATTCTGAATCACAAGAATAGAGCTTGGTGTAATCTTACCACCCATACCACCGCCTCCATTGTTCTTCTTTTCTCCAGAGAATGCACCAGCGCCTACACCAAAAGATACATCAACCAACGGTAAAATGATCGTATCACCAATATGAATTGCATCACCTACTACTGTTTTTGTAGTAATAAAGCTGTCCATTCCCTTAAATAAAGATTCTACTGTCTTTTCAAATGTATTATTGTTGTTCATTTTTTGCACCCTCCTTGGCTAATACTTTTTTCACAACATATCTGAAATTTCTGTCTGAAATTAATTTCACTGCAATGATCACCACATGAATGAGCCGAAGTTTCCCTTTCACATGGAGATTTCCCTCATATTTCTGCTCCTCAAAATCCGGCGTAATATGAAGTTTTTCCGGGATAAATCCATACAGCGCCCCCAGCACGCCAAGTGCCTGGCCCGTCGTCGCCGGATCTCCGGTTCCAAAAATCACATCTCCTTCAATCTTCGATGGCTTTACTTTGTTTAAAAGATACCATATCTGACTGAACACATTTTTCACTGCAGCCTTGCCTTCCGGCCTGTCCCACAATGCTTTATAAAAATCATACTCTGATTTTATCTTTTTTATAGTATCACAGATATTTCGAAATGTACATTTCACTTTCTCTATGATTGATTTTATTTTTTCCATACAGGCACTCCAAAAATACGTAAGACTTGCTTCATTTCGTCATTTTCATAACTGATCTGAAAAGACACAATATAAAACAGCCAGTGCACTTTTCCCTTCGCCTTTAGCTTTTCCTTATTTTCTCCTTCCAAATCATAACGAACCGGAACAAAAAGTACCAGGAGCAATAAAATAAGGAGCACTGCAAGAATGATTCCAATACCGATTCCGGCAAATTTTAAAATCGTTAAAATTATCTCCAGCATAGATAAAAACTACTCCTGAAATTTAAAATAGGTCCTTACGTCAAAATTTTGATTCTGTACATATACATCTTCCAGAATCTTTACCACAAGCTCTTTTGCTGCTTCTTCACTCTCAGCAATTCCCACAATGTCAGGATTTAACTTCGCAAACATTGGCTGTACATAATAAATGCTCTGAAAAATATCCAGAAGATTCTGTTCATTGGATGCCAGTGTGATCAGCCAGATTCCCGGCTGCAGCTTCTGCTTTCTAATTTTCTGCATAATACGAGGCAGTTGTTTTTTCGTTTTTTCAGTTGTATAAAGATTGACTGCCCACCTCATAAAATGCTCCTCCTGGCAACCCCTATATTGAAAAATAGAATTGTCTTATTACAAACATGTTGTATAAAACAATTCCTTTTTTCAGTACACGGTTCGACCGAGTTTAAAAATATTTTTTTGTACCCCACAGATTGGCTTTTTTTAAATCCATGTATTCCTGATATGCATTTTCCAAAATCTGCTTTTCATTGGCAAACTTCAAAAGATGATATGCCTCATGGTATTTGTAATAGCCGGAATCCACAAAATACTCTTCACGCTGTGGTTTGCTGTAATAGCTATCCGACATCATCAGGTACCAATGTACGTCTTTCTCCACGGTATCTTCAGGTATATGGAAAGAATACTGGCTCTTTCCAATATACTTGATAATCGACGCATTTACACCCGCTTCTTCAAGAACCTCTCTTGTAGCAGTCTCTTTAAAATCTTCTCCTGCCTCTACGGTTCCCTTGGGTAACACCCATCCTTCATACTTGTTTTTATAATTTTTGTATAAAAGAAGGATTTTACCTCGAAATATTACCACACCGCCGCAACTTGTTGCTTCAATCATTGCAATTTCCTCCGTATGCCTGCTGGTGTGTCTTTTCAAGACCTGACGATATTATATCAAATTTTTATGTTATATACAACAATTTGATTATGAAATCATTATGAATTAATTGTTAACATAATAGGTGTCAAACATCTTCTTCGCAATCGGTACTGCGTAAGTACTTCCTGCGCCGGCACCTTCCACCAATACGCAAACTACCAGATCAGGATCTTCTACATTTGAAAAACCTACGAACCATGCATGGCTCTTTGATTTATCAGTGGTGTATTCTGCCGTTCCTGTCTTTCCGGCTGCAGTGTAAACTTCGCTCTGCAGTGCAGTCGCTGTCCCTGAAAGAACTGTTTCTGTCATATATTCTGTCAGGACTGCCGCTTCCCCCGCTGTCATTAATTTTCCATAGGAAGAAGGCATATATTTTTTTACCTGTTCCCCTGTATAATTTTCAATCGAATCAATAAAATATGGTTTCATCAGATTGCCGCCATTTGCGATTGCCGCTGTGATCAATGCCATATGCATTGGTGTCACCTCCGTGGTCGCCTGTCCGATGGCTGTCTGCATGACTGTTCCAGTTTCATCATTCTTTTCCAGTGAAACAGAGCTTTGTTTGTACGGGAATTCAATTGGAAGTTCCGTATTAAATAACAGTTCATTACAGGTACGCATAAACTCTGTGTTATTAATTTCCATCCCCATCTTGGCAAAAGCACCGTTACAGGATTTTGCAAAGGCTGTTTTTAAATCCACCATGCCATGCTTTTTCCCCTGGTAACAATTAATTGTAACATCATCTTCTGTATAACTTCCGGTGCATTCATAAGTCCAGTTTTCCAGGTCATTACCTTCACGCATATATTCCAGCAATGTCAAAATCTTAAAAGTTGATCCCGGCGGATATAACCCTTGTGTTGCACGATTCAAAAGCACACTGTCACTGCTCGAGGAAATACTCTCCCAATTGGCATTAATGGCATTGGGATCATAGTCTGGCTTTGATACCATAGCAAGCACCTTCCCTGTAGATGGCTCCAGTGCAATGACGGCTCCTCTGTAATCTCCAAGGGCATCATAAGCTGTTTTCTGAAGCTCGTAATTCAGTGTCGTAACTACCGTATCGCCCATATTTTTTTCTTCCTTAACTTCGTTCACAAAACGTTCCAGAAAATATGCATGGGAGCTTAAAAGCTGGTAATTTGCCAAAAGCTCGATTCCCGTCTTCCCATGAGAAGCATAGCCAACTGCGTGGGCAAATAAATCATTGTACGGATAAACTCTCGTTTCTGCACCATTCGCAGCCACATTTGTAGTTGCAATGACTACATCATCACTCGTTACAATGTCGCCACGCACTACACGGTCTGCAAAAGTATCCTGCCGCTTGTTATAAGCACTTGTAATTACATTGCTGCTGACCATAGTCTGAAAATAAACAAAATATCCGATCATACATACAAAGATTCCAAGGAAAATATAAGCCACATATAGCATTTCCTGATTTTTAGGCTTTTTGTTTCTGTTTTTCTTTTTCTCGATCTTTTCTTCGTTTGTCTCGTTCAAGTCGATTTCGTTCTTTCTCAACTTCTCTTTCCTCATCATAGATAATCAGGCTGATTCCCTGAATGATTCCAAATATGATTAATGTGGACAGCAGGGAACTGCCGCCATAGCTGACAAGCGGTAACGTAACCCCTGTTAATGGAATAAATTTTGTTACACCGCCAACTGTTAAAAGTACCTGGGCCGCATACATTGTTCCAAGCCCCATGGCAAGATAGCAATAAAATTTATTTTTTACTTTCATAGCCAGATTAAAAAAGGCTAAAAAAATACACATACAGATTAAAATGACACAAACCGCAAAAATTCCGCCCATTTCCTCGGATATTGCTGAGAAAATGGAATCCTTTTCTACAAACGGAATGCTTGATGGCATTCCCTGTCCAAGTCCCATGCCTGTCCAACCACCTGTACCAATGGCAAATAAGGACTGTGCAATCTGATATCCTTCATTATCAATACAGCTCCATGGATCCTGCCACGCCATGACACGTACCTGTACATGGGAAAATAAATTATAAGCAAGCACACCAGCTGCACACCCTGCACCAATTCCTGCTGCACAATAGATTGCTTTTTGGGTTGCCACATAAATCATGACCAGATACGTAACGAAAAATAATAAGGCACCGCCCAGGTCCGTAGATACCACCAAAATCAGCACGTGAGCAGCAGCAAAAATCGTAGTAACGACCACATCTTTAAACTCTGTAGACTTCGCAAATCTGCCTGCTACATAAAATACAAACAGAATTTTTACAAATTCCGAAGGCTGCAAGGTAACTCCTGCAATGGTAAAGGAAATATTGGCTCCGTAGGTCGTTGCGCTCATTACAAGAACGACACCCAGCATTAAAATTCCAACGATTCCATATACCGTGTCAAAATTACAGCATGTTTTCCATTTTCGTATGATTACCGGCACTAACATACTGACGATCATTGCAATAATGATCATTTTAAACTGCCTTACAGACTTTTCCACATCAATTCGCGTCAACATGATCAATCCAATTGTAATCATCATGCACATATTGGATATCAGCGTATTATGGATGTCTTTATAAAACAATCTCCAAAGAAGCGTTACCAGTACCATGAACAATGCTTGGAAACCGTAATAGTAAATCATGTCCTCTTTCTCGCCCAGCTTCAGATACAGCACAAGATAGGCTACAAATTGAAGCAAAAGCATGATAAAGGTCATCTCCGCCAGCATGTAATCCGAAGATTTTCTCGTCTTCATACGGAAAGAAATGAATGTCATGCAGGTATATAATGCCATCAATAAAATGAGTGCATATTTGGACAATTCTACAATCAGATTCGTCACGCTATTCTACTCCTCTTTTGAAATGTCCGCGGGTGAAATCTTCAAAATCCTCCACGGTCACATTTTTCACATAATTCTTTTCAAAACGCTCCAGCACTTTTCGTGTCTGGGATGCATTTTCCAATGTAAAGCTCAATCTTAAGGAACCTGGTTCCAGAGAAGCAACCTGTCCTCTAAGATTTAACAAACTTAATGGCTGGCTGTTATAAATGATGTTATAACACTCCCTGCACACCGGTTTTACCGCAAATTTCATATTTTTACGGTCCTTTAGTCTGTAATAATCTTCTGGTCCAAATGGTCTGTGATCGCCTTTTCTGCAGCGTTTTAAAGACTTGTAAACACAGCCTGCGCTTGTCATCATGGTCAGATGTCCATAAACGATCAGCTCTGTTCCCTCACAGCCACGCTGTTTCAGCTCTTTGGAATTTAACTCTACCGGAAGTGTTTCATAAAGTACATTTGGCTGTTCTTTCCAAAAAGCTTCCGCACGCTTGTTAAATGTATACAGATTCGCATCCAGAATAACTGGCTTTTCATTTTTCAGATTTAAAAGCCACTGATAGCTTTCCAGATTTTTTACCACAAATCCCGTCCATGGAATTTCTTTTAAACTTCGGTATTCTTCTGTGTAAGCCTCTGCGGTTTCCATACGAAATACCGGCGGAAGAATATAATAAATCTCCTGCTTTTTCAGAGTCTCCATTCCCTTAGAAGAACGGCAAAATTCTGCAAGTTCCGACATGCTCATACAGCTGCTGTCCACATAAATACTCTGTGGTAAGTCTGACTGGATCACCACATCCAGCTGTTCTTTGGTTTCTACAGATGCATGGAATACCGGCTGCCATGGTTCTTCCACTTTTGTGGCTGCGGTATCAGGAGCTTTCTTTTCCGGTTTCTGCTGTGCAGTTCTGCGATACTGGCTTACCTTTGCTGTTTCTAACGCTTCCAATGCATTTCTCCGAAGCTCATTGATCGCACCATTTGGTACGAATACGTCACCATTGATTATGACCGTTAATTTATCAAATTCAAAAGGTGTATTTCCTGTCTTTCGAAGCTGTTTCTCAAAATCTGCTGCCATCATGGCACGATTTTTCGGAATCATTGCAGTCTGACCGGTAACTTCTACTTCCAGTTCCCCCCATTGTAACAGCAATTTCATAGGATTTTCTGTCGAAACTTCTAAGATTCCATTAATTTTTTCCTGTTTCTGTGTATTTACATACTTTTCATACAGGGAATCCATATAAGCACTGCGCTCTGACTCCTCTTTTTCATTGGATGGAGCAGACAATGCCATCATATTACGTCCGTTATGCTGCACATAAAATCCCTGGCTGTAGCCGCGCTTACGGAAAAGCTCTTCTAAATCCTGAATATCCTTTTTCTGAATCTTTACGTCTTTTCCATCTGATTCCATATATTTATCAATGTATTTGCGGTAGATCCTTACCACACCCGCAGTATATTCCGGACGCTTCATTCTTCCTTCGATTTTCAAGGAATCAATGCCCATATCCAGAAGCTGTGGCAGAATTTCCAATGTATTCATATCTTTCGGACTCAAAATATACTTTTCATTGTCCTTTGAAATGCATTTTCCATTTTCCAGTACATCATAAGGCAAGCGGCAAGGCTGGGCACAGCGCCCACGATTTCCGCTTCGGCCGCCAATGACACTGCTAAGCAGGCATTGTCCCGAATAACAATAACAGAGAGCCCCGTGAATAAAGCTCTCGATCTCAAATTCTGTCGTATTTCTAATATGTGCAAGCTCTTCCAGGGACAATTCTCTGGAAGTAACAATTCTTGTCACATTCGGAAAATCCCTTAAAAATTCAAAACCTTCCGCACCTGCGACCGTCATCTGGGTAGACACGTGCAGCGGAAGGTCAGGGAACCACTCCGAAAGCGCCTTTAATACACCAAAATCCTGAACAATGACTGCATCCAGCCCCTGTTCATAAAATGGCTTCACATAATCATAAAGGTCCTCTTCCAATTCCCGTTCTTTTAAAAGGGTGTTGATCGTCATGTATAAGGACACACCATGTAAATGGGTAAAATCAATGGCCCATTTCATGTCCTCTTCTGTTAAATTGTTCGCATACGCTCTTGCCCCAAATCTGGTTCCGCCGATGTAAACAGCATCTGCACCTGCATTCACTGCCGCTTTTAAGCTTTCCAGCGAACCAGCCGGAGCTAACAGTTCTGTTTTTCTCATTTTTGCACCTTTTCCAGATCAAGCTGTAAATTGATCAGCTCATGTTTTAAGCTGTACAGTTCCTTGTCCTTTAATTCCAGTTCAGATTCTAAAATCTGATTTTTCTTCTTTTCACGGAAATATTCATCTGCCAGATTCATTCCCAAAAGAATTTGCTTCTGTTCTCCCGATAATTTTGCGTAATTTTCTGTTTTCTGAAGTTCTAAAAGCTTGTCATTGATAAACGCAGCCACTTCAGTCATATAAGCTGCATCTTCTTCGCCGGAAATGGAAATGATTTTTCCGGCAATGACAACTTCTGTCACATTTTTTGCCATAATCTTTCCTCACTAATCTTCCTTTGGGATTCCCAAATGTCTGTAAGCAAAATCTGTTGCCACTCTTCCCTTTGGTGTACGGTTTAAAAATCCATTCTTGATCAGATATGGTTCGTAAACATCCTCCAGCGTACCAGAATCCTCTCCAATGGCTGCCGCCAATGTATCAAGACCTACAGGTCCGCCTGCAAATTTTTCAATAATCGTCAGTAAAATGGTACGGTCCAGCTGTTCCAGACCATATTTATCAACGTCCAGTAAATCCAGCGCAAAATTTGCCACATCTTCCGTAATGACACCGTCATATTTTACCTGTGCAAAGTCTCGCACTCTCTTTAAAAGTCTGTTCGCAAGTCTTGGTGTACCGCGGCTTCTTCTCGCCATGGCATAAGCACCCTTGCTGTCGATTTCCACGCCCAAAACATTGGCAGAACGTACAATAATCGTCTGCAGTTCTTCCGGAGTATAGAATTCCAAATGATGAACAACCCCAAATCTGTCACGAAGCGGTGCGGTGAGAAGTCCCGCCCTTGTTGTCGCACCTACCAGGGTAAAATGCGGCAGATCAAGACGTATGGAACGTGCAGTGGCACCCTTTCCAATCATAATATCAATGGCAAAGTCTTCCATAGCCGGATATAAAACCTCTTCTACCTGACGGTTCAAGCGATGGATTTCGTCAATAAAAAGAACATCGCCTTCTTGAAGGTTATTTAAAATGGCTGCCATTTCTCCTGGTTTTTCAATGGCCGGACCACTGGTCACTTTCATATTGACGCCCATTTCATTGGCAATGATCCCTGCAAGAGTGGTTTTTCCAAGACCCGGAGGTCCATAAAAAAGAACATGATCTAAGGATTCCCCTCTTGCCTTTGCAGCATCGATGTAAATCCGCAGGTGCTCTTTTGCTTTTTCCTGACCAATATATTCATTTAAAGACGATGGTCTAAGGGAAGTCTCGATTTTTGAGTCCTCCACCGCCATTTCTGCTGTCATAATTCGTTTTTTCATATTGCTTTCCTTTTATAAAAATGCAAGCTGCTTTAATGCGGATTTCAACAGATCTTCTGTCGTTGCATTGTCTCCTGTATCCGCCAGACGTACTGCCTTTAATGCATCAGAGTTGGAATATCCAAGTGCAACCAGTGCCTGTACCGCTTCTGCATGAGCATCTCCCATCTCATTTTTGCCGCGGCCCGTGGTCTGTACTGGTTCCGCAATCTCTTCCAATGCATCTTCCAAATGGAACTTGTCCTTCAACTCCAAAATCAGCTTCTTCGCTGTTTTTGCCCCGATTCCCGGCGCTTTAGCAATGGCTTTATCATCATCTGCTAAAACTGCCAGACGAAGCTCATTTGCAGTAAGTGCAGATAAGATTCCTACAGCTCCCTTTGGCCCAATGCCATTGACTGTGATCAGCAGTTTAAACACATTTAATTCGTCCTTTGTCAAAAATCCATACAAACCGATTCCATTTTCACTGATCTGCAAATAAGTATGAATCTTTACTTTCTCTCCCACACTCGGTAACTGAGAAGCACTTCCAGTAGGCATATAAACTTCATATCCCACACCATTCACATCTAAAAAGATACTTTTTTCACTTTTTTCTTCAATATAACCTTTTAAAAATGAAATCATAACCGACCTTTCTCAACGCCGAATGGACGACGGATTGTTATCTTTTCAAGAAGCGGCACGCATAAGTTCGCTAGCAGAATCGCATAGCAGAGATTTTCTGCGGATGGTCCAAATAATCGGAAAAATCCTGTCAAAACGCCAAGTAAAATTCCATACAGCCATCTTCCCTCTTTTGTAATCGGAAGTGTGGAATATGCCGGTGCAATGTACCATAAAGCCAACATAAATCCTCCGCCTGCAAGATGAGCTGTCAAATAATAGGAGCTCAATCCATGTCCGCCAAACACTGCCATAAATGCCGCAAAGGAGAATAAATACATTCCCGTTACACGGAAATCCATAATACCCATCATAATCAGGAAAATTGCACCGATGTATAAAAGTAGTGCAGAAGTTTCCCCGATGCATCCCCCTGTTCTTCCCAAAATCATAAACAATGTATTGACTGTTCCGTCAGCCTTTAACGCTGTCAGTGGAGTTGCCATAGTAAGTCCATCAAAAGCATAAGTCGCCATCTCACTTTGAAATGCAAACATTAAGATCAATCTTGTTAAAATCACAGGACTTACCACATTTTTATAGAAAAAGTGCAAACTAATCTGCATGATCAGTGCACATAAAACACCTGCAATCGCTCCAATGTACCATTCCACACTTGGAGGTAAACAGTAAGACATAATGAGACCCGTCACAAGCACTCTGAAATCTTTTACAGTTACAGGCTTTTTCGTTATTTTCTGAAATAAAAATTCTGTAGCGATCGCTGATGCACAGGTCACTAAAATAATCAGTCCGGCGTTTGATCCGTAACGCCATACACCATGAATTCCGGCAGGAATCAGTGCCAGAATAATGCACAGCATAATTTTATCTGTAGACATCCGGCCCTTCATATGAGGGGCACTCATTCCATAAATCGTCTGTTCCATACGCTCCTCCTACTCTTCTGTTCCTGATTTGATCTGATTTTTCATCATACGAATAATCTGTGTCAATCCTCTTCTGGATGGACAAATATAGCTGCAGGAACCGCATTCACAGCATTCCATACCGCCAAATTTTACGAATTTCTCCATATTTCCTTCCAATGCATACTTTGCCAGTCTTGTAGGAAGAAGCTGCTCGTTACATACATCTACACAATAGCCGCAGCCGATACACATCGGTGTATGCTCCGGACGCTTATAATCGTCTTTTAAGCACAGCACTGCCGTCATTTCTTTCGTCACAGGTACTTCCAGATTTTTTAGCAGTGTTCCAGTCATTGGACCTCCACACAATATTTTATCCGGATTATCTGTCATTTCTCCTGTGGCAGCTACCAGCTCTGAAAGTATCGTACCGATAGACACTTCCATATTTTTCGGATTTTCCACACAATCTCCTGAAACTGTCAGAAGTCTTTTGTACATTGGTTTTCCAAAGGTCACTGCATTACAGATTGCGTAAACGGTATCAGAATTCAATACGATACAGCGTGCATCCTCTGCTGTTTTTGAGGAATTTATCTTTTTACCCGTACACGCATAAATGAGCATACGCTCTGCATCTTGAGGATATTTACGCTTCATCGGGATAATTTTCATATTTCGTGAGTCTGCCAAAATTTTCTGCAGGGAAGTAATCGCTTCCTGCTGTTCATTTTCAATTGCTAAAATTCCCTTGGCATTCGGGAACATTTTAAGTAAAATTCTGAGACCTTCTACGATCCATTCCGGTCTTTCCACCGCACAGCGGTATTTTGAAGTCAGATAAGGTTCACATTCTGCACAGTTTATGATAATGTGACGAATCTTATTCGGCTCTTTCACGTCCAGCTTATAATATGCCGGCTCCCCGTTACTTGCTGTATCCACCACTCCTGCGCTCATGATTCGCGCAAGAATCTGGCGATTTTCCAAATCATCGGCTTCCACAAAATCACCGAAATCCATTTCCTTATATTTCTCATCATTTTCAATAATGATACAAGGACACAATTCTCCAAAAATTGTCATGCGCTTTTCTATCGCCTTAACAACTCCGGATACAGAGGAATGGATTCTGGACATCGACTCATCATCTGATCTAGCCAACAGCTGCCCTGCCAATACGTATTCTCCCGGGATTACCAATGCATTTTCATGATGCTGCATCGGAAATACAAGCTGTTTTCCCGGCAGGATTTCTTCTATCAGAAGGTCTTTTGTACGTTCTTTATGTTCACGAAGGTCAATTCCGCCATGAAAAGTAAAATGTGCCATAAATTTCCATGTCCTTTCTATACAAATGAGACTTATCGGTCTCATTCTCATGAAAAAAGTAAGGGCATACATAACTGTATGCCCTGCAATCTACTACCTGGTATCGATTGAATTATTCTTCAACTTCTGCTGCAACTGCATCGATATCTACATCAGCTACATCTGCGTCGTCTTCTACAACTGGTTCAGCTGCTGGAGCTAAAGCCTTGATGCTTAAGCTGATCTTCTTATCTTCTTCATTGAAATCAACAATCTTAGCTGTGATTACATCACCGATGTTTAATACATCAGCTGGTTTTTCAACGTGTTCTTTAGAGATCTGGGAAACGTGAAGAAGTGCGTCAACACCTGCTGCTAATTCTACGAATGCACCGAAGTCTGTCATACGAGCAACTTTACCTTCTACTACATTACCTACAGCGTATTTCACGTCAGCATCTTTCCATGGATTTTCATCTTCAAATTTCATAGAAAGAGCAATCTTTGTTCCGTTGATATCTTTAATAAATGCTTTTACTGTTTCACCAACTTTGAAAACTTTCTTAGGGCTTTCAATTCTTCCCCAAGACATTTCAGAAATGTGAAGGAGTCCGTCTGCTCCACCTAAGTCGATGAATGCACCGAAATCTGTAACGTTCTTAACTGTACCTTCAACAACGTCACCAACAGCGATTTTTTCAAATAATGCTTTCTGAGCTTCAGCTTTCTTAGCAACGAGAAGCTGTTTTCTGTCACCGATCACACGGCGTCTCTTTGGATTAAATTCGCTGATTACAAACTCGATTTCCTGATCAGCATATTTTGTTAAATCTTTTTCGTAAGTATCAGATACAAGGCTTGCTGGGATGAATACTCTGGATTCGTCTACAACAACGCTTAATCCGCCAGCTAATACTTCTGCAACTTTAGCTGTTAATACTTCTTTGTTTTCGAAAGCTTCTTCTAATCTCTTGCTTCCTTTTTCTGCTGCAAGTCTCTTATATGTTAAGAGAACCTGTCCTTCTCCATCGTTCACTTTCAGAACTTTCACTTCCATTGTGTCGCCAACGTTAATGAGTGTTCTAAGATCAACGTTTGCAGTGTTTGTGTATTCGCTTCTTGTAAGAATACCGTCAGACTTGTAACCAATATTTAAAACAGCTTCGTCTTCTTTAACGCTGATAACTGTTCCGTCGACAACCTCTCCTGTTCTAATAGTTTTCAATGAATCTTCCAACATCTGTTCAAAACTTAATTCTGACATGTTTTTGAACCTCCTCAATAATATTGTTTGGGGTGGAAGCCCCTGCGGTAATACCTACAATTTCTTTCCCTTTCAGACTTTCCATATCAAGGTCGTCCAGAGTCTGTATATAATAAGTATCTTCACATTCTTTTTTACAAATCTCGAATAATTTCTGCGTATTAGAACTGTGACTACCGCCGATCACGATCATACTATCAACTGTACCGGCAATCAGTTTGGCTTCGGTCTGGCGTTCCTCAGTCGCATTGCAAATCGTATTTATACTCTCTACATCATACCCTTTTTCACGAATAATTTCAACTAAATCTTGAAATTTGTTGTAATTAAATGTCGTTTGGGACACAATACATAGTTGTTCGTTATTTTCAGCGGTAAATGCCAACGCTTCGTCGGCTGTTTCGATGACTGTAGCCTTACCATTTACCCAGCCTTTGATGCCTTCCACTTCCGGATGCTTATCATTTCCGATAATGATAATGCGTTTTCCGGCATTGCTTTCACGTTCCACGATTCTATGAATCTTCTTTACGAACGGACATGTCGCATCTACCACATGCAGACCGCATTCCTCCATTAGATCATAAACTTCTTTTCCAACGCCATGGGAGCGAACGATCACCGTAGTTCCTTCCTTCAGTGCCTTCAGCTCTTCTACCGTATTTACCACGAACACACCATTTTTCTCCAGGTCTTCTACCACCTGTTCATTGTGGATGATCGGCCCGAACGTATAAATAGTTTCGTTGTTTTTTTCAGCTTCTTTATAAACTGTTTCCACAGCCCTTTTTACACCGAAACAAAATCCGGCGGTCTTTGCAAGTTTTATTTCCATGAAATCACCTAATCTCTTATTTTTCATTAACAAAAGCATTTGCTATTGCTTTTGCACTTCCTATCACACAGCTTTCTGCCTGATTTTTATCAATCAATTCGATGATTGCTCTGGCATTTTCTTCTATCGTCATATTGGAGGAATCTACCAGAATTGCATCCTCTGCCTGACGAAGCGGAGAAATATCACGATTCATATCTCTGTAATCACGTTCCTCGATATCTTTTTTGATCTTTTCAAGATCAGCTTCCTGGCCTTTTTCAATAAGTTCTTTATATCTTCTCTGGGCACGTACTTCAACACTTGCTGTTAAGTAAACTTTTACGTCTGCATTTGGAAGTACAACGGTTCCAATATCACGACCATCCATCACAACACATGCGGAAGCTGCCAGTTTACGCTGTAATTCCACTAATTTTTTTCTTACATCTCCGTTTACAGAACTTGCAGAAGCCATATTTCCTACTTCTTCTGTTCTTAACATACCGGTTACGTTTTCTCCATTTAAAAATACCTGCTGTTCACCATTTACGTAAGAAATCGTTACATTTACATCATTGACTGCTGCGCTGATTTTTTCGCTGTCGTCTGCCTTGATTCCACATCTCAAGAAATGGATTGCCATGGCGCGATACATTGCGCCTGTATCTACATAAATGAATTCTTTTTCTTTTGCTACCAGTTTTGCGATGGTGCTTTTTCCTGCGCCTGCAGGTCCATCAATTGCTACACTATATCCCATGATTTTTCTCCTTTTACACTCTATTGCCTATTATATAATTAAACACTGATTCCTGCAAGGTAAGCTGTAGACCATGCGATCTGCAGATTAAAGCCGCCTGTTTTTGCATCCAGATCAAGCACTTCTCCAACAAAGTATACACCCGGATGATTTTTGCATTCCATCGTAGATGGATTGATTTCCTTTACAGACACTCCACCGCGAGTGATGATCGCTTCATTCCAGCCTCTTAAAGATATGATCTTCAGTTCAAATCCTTTGATCAGGTTCACAAAAGTTTCTCGCTCAGCTTTTGAAATCTCATTTACTTTCTTTTCCGGTTCGATTCCGCTAAGATCAATCATGACCGGAATCAGTTTGGATGGAAATAAACCTCCAAGCACATTTTTAAACTGTTTATTTTTACCTTCCTCGAATTCTCTCAAAATTCTTGCATCCAACTGTTCTTTTGTCAATGCAGGCTTTAGGTCGATCACCAAACGAAGCGGACCTTTTTTGATCTGTTTCGAAACGAAAGAGCTGCCCGTTAAGATCAATGGACCACTGACACCAAAATGAGTGAACAACATTTCTCCAAAGTCCTTATAAATCTCTTTTTTACCGTCATAGATCGCTGCTGTTACATTTTTTAATGCCAGCCCCTGAAGCATTTTCGGAATTTCCCCTTCAATATTAAATGGAACAAGTCCCGGCATCAGTTCCGTGACATTCATTCCTAAATCTTTGGCGAATCGGTATCCATCTCCTGTAGAACCGGTCGCCTGATAAGACATACCGCCCGTAGCCACAATAATAGAATCAAAATCCTTTAATTCATCCAAGGATTTCACTTCATGACGAAGATGAATTTTAACTCCTTCTTTTTTCATCGCACGCTCCAATGTGGCAATAATATCCGAAGAATGGTCTGATAAAGGAAAGACTCTGTCACCGCGCTCTACTTTCAAACGGCATCCTTCTTTTTCGAAGAAATCCATTACCATATCATTGGAACAGCCATAAAATGCGCTGTACAGAAATTTGGGATTCGCTCGCACATTTGCAAGCAGCGTCTCGATATCTGCCGCATTTGTTACATTGCAGCGCCCTTTCCCCGTGATGAACAGCTTCTTTCCAAGCTTTTCATTTTTTTCAAATACATGCACTTCGTTTCCGTTTCTTGCTGCGAAAATCGAAGCAAACATTCCGGCGGCTCCGCCGCCTACCACTGCAACTTTACTCATATATATTAACTCCTAAGATTCTAAAACAAGTCCTATAGAACGACTACTCGTTCCACAGGACTTATTATACATGATAATAGCTTAAAATACAAATTTTGAATGAACATCCCAGTTGGCATATTAATTTTTTGCTAATCTGAGGGAAATCTCTGTTTCGTATATGTCAGAGGGGCATATACATTTTTTTCTTCCGTATTAGCCACAATAATCGCTACAAGTCTTGAATTCCTTCAAAAAATGGGCATATATAAAAATATTCAATAAAATTCTCCCAAAATATAGGCACAAAATATATTTCAAACTAATTTTTGATAGTTTTTGTGGGTTTGGACACTTTCTTTTTTCATATATGCCCAACACACAACCTTAACAGTTCAAAATTGTCCCTAAAGGCTATCTCAACAATTTCAGTGTATAAACAAAAGCTTTATATTCTTCTATTATGCACTCAATCATTTCTGTGTTATAATCCCATTTTTGACAGTTGGAAAGAATAAAAACGGTCGCAAAGCTAGTAAAATCAAGCTTTGCAGCCGTTTTTTGTTTCGTAACGATATGTGCTATATTTTTGTATTAGGCAAGTTTATTATCTTGGTTTCTTTGATTAT
>JAGAQG010000032.1 GCA_017622875.1 Lachnospiraceae bacterium | reverse complement strand
GAAGCGTTAAAGTATTTGCCGGAAAAGAAGCGGAATGTAATATTACTTTCGTTTTTCATGGATAAGACAGATACGGAAATAGCCAAGCACATGAACCTTGTCAGAAGCACTATTCATCATCATCGGGTCAGCTCACTTCAAACATTAAAAAAGATTATGGAGGGTATTAGGAATGGCGAAAACAAGTAATTGTTCAAAATTGCTGCCTTACCATATCATTGCGGCAGCGGCTTCCGGTGATGTGGAAGCAATCAATATGGTTTTGAAGCATTATGAAGGGTATATTGCAGCTCTAGCTACAAGAAAACTCTATGATGAGTACGGTAATCCGCACTATTGTGTTGATGAAACTTTGCGTCGCAGATTAGAAACAAAGCTGATTACAAAAATATTAGCTTTTAAAGTGGCTTAGTAACTGGTTGATGGTGTCCCTTTCCATGCACTGACTGGATCTAAGCTAAGTGTACCTTGACAATTGAATATTATGCCCTGCAAGACATGTGGAGCAGTTGAGCTATCCGGCAAGTACGCCATGACTCCTGTTGATATTTTTTCAATGGGAATAGCGAATGATACTGATGTCGAAAATGGAGTAGGGGTATTCCATAGCGATGATGCTGCTTTTAATAATGATACTTCCGCAATGCGGTCTATATGTAGATGGTGCAATTCCAATGTGAGCTATTAACCTGATAGCTACTTGCAGGTATTTTTATTAGAATTGGAGAAAAAAATGAAAGAAGTTAAGAAGAATGAAAGGGGTAATGTGATTTTGGCATTAGCTCTTATTAAGCATTTGCACAATAGTGGAAAGCTGCCGGAGCATGTTTATCAAAACATAAAGAGAGAATATGAGCCGAAGGTTAAAACAACTTGATTATTTAGGAATACTATGCTATATTATAGATGTTCACAATGTAGGATAAATGAAAGGCGGTATTTATGAAAGAGCGAATAGTTGCTATATATGCCCGTGTATCAACAGAACATGAAGCACAATTATCTGCATTGGAAAATCAGGTGCAATACTATGATAACCTCATGGCTTTTCACCCAGAGTGGAAGTTGTATAAAACATATATTGATGAAGGTATTACCGGAACTTCCATGAAGAAAAGAAAGAACTTTTTGCAGATGATGGACGATGCGGAACATGGGAAATTTGACCTCATTATTACCAGAGAGGTGTCCCGATTTGCAAGAAATACGGTAGATACGCTGCAACAGACCAGACTATTGAAAAAATGGGGAGTTGAAGTGTATTTTACAGAAGATAATATATGGACAATGAACGATGAAGATGGAGAACTGAGATTGACCATTATGGCTACATTGGCTCAGAATGAAAGCAAAAAGACTTCTATGAGAGTAAAAGCTGGACAAATGGTATCATTCCAAAACGGAGTAGCTTATGGCAATGGCAATATCCTAGGCTATGATAGAGTTGGTAAGGAGTACGTTGTAAACCCGGAACAGGCAAGAACGGTACGCATGATATACGATATGTATTTAGATGGTATGGGAATGCGAAAAATACAGTTTGAACTTGAAAAAGCCGGAAGGCTTACCGCAACGGGTTTAACCAATTGGGAACCAGCAAATATCAGTAGAATTTTGAATAATTCATTTTACTGCGGAATCGTTACATATCGAAAGCAGTATGTTCCGGACTATTTGGAGCAGAAAAAAATAAATAACTTTGGTGCAGTAGAGAAGATTACTGTGAGAGGTACACACGAACCGTTCATCACGGAGGAAGAATTTGAAAAGGTGCAGAAAATTCTTGATAGCAAGTCTGTTAGTATAGATAACAGAGGTTCAAGAGGACTTCGTTCTTCCAATGATGTATGGTGCAGAAAGCTTAGGTGTTCCTGTGGAGCTTCTTTTAATAGAAGAAACTGGCGTAGAGTGAATGGTGTTCCTCAATATTGTTACCAATGTTACAGCCAGATACGAACTGGCACAATCAAGACAAGAACCAACAAGGGATTGAGTCTTGAGGGAATATGTGAGGTGCCGATGGTTCCTGCATGGAAGCTGGGAGCTATGGCAGATATTATTTTTCAGAACTTCTGGAAAGACAGAGCCGGAGTTTTGAGAATTGCAAATGAGATGTTGGATAAGCATTTCAGAGATGAGCGTGATGATAGTTTTCTTGACGAGATAGAGGAAACGAAACAGAAGATTAAAGTACAAGAGAGAAAGTTCGATGTTCTTGTGGAAATGCGTATGTCGGGTGAAATCGACAAGGCAATGTTTGAAGAAAAGAAAAAGGCTTTGAACAGCGAAATAGAACGATTGAATAAAGTATTAGCGTCCTACCAATTAGAGGAAGATTTGTCTGAGGACGATTGTGAGAAAAAATTGGAGGTACTTAAATACGGATTAGAGCAAGATTTTAATTTTTCAACACATAGCATACCGGAGGAGGTTATTGATGCGTTTGTAGACGAGATAATAGCTTATAAGGATTGCTTTGTTTGGAAGTTGAATTTATATGACGATGATGTTAAATTAAAGGTGGATGGTCGCAAGGGTCATTCAACCATATCCTTAGTAGAGAGTCCTCATATAAGTGATAGCAGCACAGGCAGCAATCGCAGATAAATAATCGCAAAAGCTTTGAGTAAAGCGAATGAATAAATAAAAAGAACTCGTACCTCATGTTTACATGAAAGGTACGAGTTCTTTTTATTTATGTGCAGGCATTTTACGAATGCCTGCGTGTGGATTGATGTAGTCAAGACACTATTCGCGTCTCGGGATATTATTTTGCCTGTTCAAGAGCAAGTGTGACTGTTGTGATATCACAAACTTCTGTTGGTCCGTAGTACTGGATAGCACCTGGATACTGGAAGCATGTATCAACTGCCCATTCATCACGATGAGCTTCGAAGTATTTGAATGGAGCACCATCAAGTTCAACGAGAGCTTTCTTGATTACTGGTTTGTCTTCGCCATGTCTTCTTTCGATGTTCATCATCTTAGTGATTGGCATACCGCCTGCAACCCATTCGCTTGCCGGAGCAGAAAGGTTAGAAACTTTTGATAAGTATCCGTTGTAACCATACTGGATCAGCATGAATGCATTGTATCCTAAAGAGTAGCAGTAGTCAGCATCGAAGTTGGATGGGAAAGCACATCTTCCTTCATATCCTAAGAAGTGGTGAAGTGCGCTGAATTTTCCTGTGTATGTGCCAGCTGCTTTTCTGGCTTTTAATTTGTCAGCAACGAGAGCAGAGAATAATTTTTCAGATTCGATCAGGGAAACCTGTACGTTTCCGTGTGGATCTCTTTCAAGGAATAACTGCTGCTGGATTGCTGTTGGAAGGATTGCAAATACATCCATAGATTCTTTTGTTAAACCTTTTTCGATGAAAGCGTATTTTTCTTCCCATGTTGGAAGTGCATTGAATGCATCAGCTTTGCTTCCTGCAAGGAGTTCGTTGATTTCATGAATTAATACAGAGAATTCAGGAACGAATTCAACAACACCTTCTGGAATAATTGCAACACCAAAGTTCATTCCTTTGGCTGCTCTCTTTTCTACAGAATCTGCGATGTAATCAGCGATTGCGGAAAGAGACATTTTCTTAGCAGCAACTTCTTCTGATACTAAGCAGATGTTTGGCTGAGTTTTCAGAGCACATTCTAATGCTACGTGAGAAGCGCTACGTCCCATAACTTTTACGAAATGCCAGTATTTTTTAGCAGAGTTTGCATCTCTTTCAATGTTTCCGATGATTTCGCTGTATGTTTTTGTAGCTGTATCGAAACCGAAAGAACATTCGATATCTTCGTTCTTTAAGTCACCGTCGATTGTTTTTGGGCATCCGATTACCTGAACACCTGTGTTATGAGCTGCGAAGTATTCAGCGAGAACAGCAGCGTTTGTATTGGAATCATCACCACCGATGATAACAACAGCTGTGATGCCATGTTTTTTGCAAACTTCAGCAACGATTGCGAACTGTTCTTCAGTTTCAAGTTTTGTTCTGCCGGAACCGATGATATCGAAACCACCTGTGTTTCTGTATGCGTTGATGTATTCGTCATCAAAGATTACATAGTCATCTTCGATCAGTCCGCTTGGGCCTCCTTTGAAACCATAAAGAACGTTTTCTGCGTTTGTTGCTTTTAAAGCATCATATAAACCGCAAATAACGTTGTGTCCGCCTGGAGCCTGTCCACCGGAAAGGATAACACCTACAACCTGTTTTTTTGCTTCGGAAGTGTTTGCACCTTTCTGGAAAGTAATTTCTTTTTTACCATAAGTATTTGGGAAAAGAGCTTTGATTTTTTCCTGGTCAGCTACGCTCTGAGTTTCTGCTCCTTCATTTACACAAATGTCGGCAATACCGTTTCTCAGCATTCCTGGAAGCTTTGGGGAATACTCATATCGAGCTTTCTGTAATGATGAAATGTTCATAATTTGAATCTCCTTTTTATTAAATTACAAATTTTGGGGTTTTCATACAATTCTAAATTTTAATACATTTTTGTGAAAAAGTAAACTATTATGATGGAAAACACATAAAAAAGAGGTCTGAACGAGTGGGTTCCGGCCTCTTTAAGCTTGTACAGATTATTTTTTATTATGTGTTTCGATTAACTTGTTGATCTTTTCTGTAGGATCCTGAACGTAAGAGATAGAAATATCATGGTTCAGGGAATCAATAATTGCTGCCAGGAATTTGCTCATATCAGCTTCTACATAATATGGTTTTGTGAGAAGTTCTGGTGAGCGGTAAGTTAAGTTTGTAGTAACTACGCTGGTAATGTAGCCTTTTTCATAATATTCATCAAACTTGTCAAAACCGTCTGTGAAAAGACCAAAGGTAGTACAAACAAATACTCGTTTTGCGCCGCGTTCTTTTACCTGTTTTGCAACATCTAACATACTTCCGCCGGAAGAAATCATATCGTCGATTACAATAACGTCTTTTCCGTTGACATCATCACCTAAAAATTCATGGGCAACGATTGGGTTCTTTCCATTAACGATCGTAGAGTAGTCACGACGTTTATAGAACATACCCATATCAACGCCAAGAACGTTAGAGAAATAAACAGCTCTACCCATAGCGCCTTCGTCCGGGGAGATGATCATCAGGTGGTCATTATCTAAGATGATGTCAGGATTTGCTCTTAAAAGCCCTCTAATGAACTGATATGGCGGCTGGAAGCTGTCAAATCCGCTTAATGGAATCGCATTCTGTACACGTGGGTCATGAGCATCAAAGGTAATGATATTGGAAACGCCCATATCCTTTAATTCCTGAAGGGCGAATGCACAGTCTAAAGATTCTCTCTTTGTACGTTTATGCTGGCGGCTTTCATAAAGGAAAGGCATGATAACATTAATACGTTTTGCCTTACCAGTAGCAGCTGAGATAATACGTTTCAGGTCTTGGTAATGGTCATCCGGAGACATATGGTTTTCAAAACCGCAAACCTTATAGGTTAAGCTGTAGTTACATACGTCTACAAGAATGAAAAGATCTGCTCCTCGAACGGAGTCCTTGATCTGACCTTTGGCTTCACCGGAACCAAAACGCGGACAGGAACATGCTACCTGATAACTTTCTTCTTCATATCCTGCAAAGTGGATGTTTGATTTATGTTCATGGTCTCTTTCGAGACGGAAATTCTTAATATGCTGGTCGACTTTATCACCCAATTCTCTTGCACTGTCTAAAACGGCAAGCTTTAACGGGCCAACCGGAATGGTATTATTAAAACGATCATTTACTGACATAGAGTCCTCCCTCTGTTTTCATAAGTAGTAATCATAGATCGATAATTCGACATAAATTTACTTAATTTTTACCTTCTAAATTGTATCATCAGCATATAGGGCAGTCAAGAGAGAAGTTGCTTTTTGAAAACAAATATATTATAGTAAAGTAGTATGAGTTTATAGTGGGGAGAGTATGAGATTCTCCCAAATTTAGAAAAGGTGAAAAAATGAAAGAACATTTACATGTGATTGCAAGTGTAGAGCCGGGAAGTATCGCTGATGAGCTGGAACTGGAGCCGGGAGATGCGCTTCTTTCAATCAATGGAAATAAAATAGAAGATGTATTTGACTATCATTATTTAATGAATGAAGAATATGTGGAACTTCTTGTCCGCAAGGCGGATGGTGAAGAGTGGGAGCTGGAAATTGAAAAAGAATTTGAGGAGGATTTAGGTGTTTCCTTTGAAAATGGTATGATGGATGATTACAGACATTGTACGAATCAATGTATTTTCTGCTTTATCGACCAGATGCCGCCGGGGATGAGGGAAACATTGTATTTTAAAGATGATGATACAAGACTTTCCTTCTTACAGGGAAACTATGTGACACTGACGAATTTAAAGGACAAAGATGTGGAGAAGATCATTAAATATAAGCTGTCTCCAATCAATATTTCTTTTCAGACGACCAATCCGGAGCTTCGCTGTAAAATGCTTCATAACCGCTTTGCCGGAGATTCCTTAAAGATTGTGGACAGGCTGGTAGAAGCAGGGATTATCATTAATGGACAGATTGTTCTTTGCAAGAACTGGAATGATGGAGAAGAACTGGAACGTTCTTTGAGAGATTTGTATCAATATTTACCGAATTTGCAGAGTGTTTCTGTAGTGCCGGTAGGTCTTAGTAAGTTCCGTGAAGGACTGGAACCACTGGAGCCTTTCACAAAAGAGGATGCAAAACGTGTGCTTGCCCAGATTGAAGCGTGGCAGAGAAAGGCTTATGCAGAGTTTGGAATGCATTTTATCCATGCCAGTGATGAGTGGTATCTGCTGGCAGAAGAGGAACTTCCGGAAGAAGAATCCTATGACGGGTATTTACAGCTGGAAAATGGCGTTGGAATGCTCAGACTTTTAAAGACTGAATTCCATGATGCATTGGCTATGGAAGGCGGGGATGAGCTTTTCAGAAAAGTATCTATTGCTACAGGAAAGCTGGCAGCACCGTTCCTTCGTAAATTTATGGAGGAATTAAAGACGAAATATCCAAACACGGAAGTAACTGTTTTTGACATTACCAATGAATTTTTCGGAGAAAGAATTACCGTGGCAGGCCTGATTACCGGTCAGGACCTGAAAAAGCAGCTAAAGGGTAAGAACTTAGGTGAGAAATTATTATTGCCGTGTCATATGCTCAGAAGCGGTGAGGAGGTATTTTTGGATGATGTAACAGTTACTGAGCTTTCAGAGTACTTACAGATTCCGATTGAAATTGTAGATTCCGATGGTGCGGTTTTATTGCATCATGTGATCAGATAAAGAATTAAAGAAGAGAGGTAAAAATATGAGTAAACCGATTGTAGCGGTAGTAGGAAGACCAAATGTTGGAAAATCTACACTGTTTAATGCATTAGCAGGAGAGAACATCTCCATCGTAAAAGACACACCAGGTGTTACACGTGACCGTATTTATGCGGATGTAACATGGTTAAATCACAACTTTACACTGATTGATACAGGCGGTATTGAACCGGATTCAGGGGATATTATCTTATCCCAGATGAGAGAGCAGGCACAGATTGCCATTGATACAGCAGATGTTATTATCTTTATGACAGACGTGAAACAGGGGCTGGTGGATTCAGACGGTAAAGTTGCAGATATGCTCCGCCGCTCTAAAAAACCGGTGGTTCTTTGCGTAAATAAAGTGGACAGTTACCAGAAATTTATCGCAGATGTTTATGAATTTTATAATCTGGGTATCGGTGACCCAATGCCGATTTCTGCTGCCAACCGTCAGGGAATTGGCGATATGCTGGATGAGGTTGTAAAACATTTCCCTGAAGGTGCAGATGAAGAAGACGAAGATGAAAGACCAAAGATTGCCATCGTAGGTAAACCAAATGTTGGAAAATCTTCTATTATTAATAAGCTGACAGGGGAGAATCGTGTAATCGTATCTGATATTGCAGGTACAACACGTGATGCCATTGATACAGACATTGTTTACAATGGAAAAGAATATGTATTTATTGATACTGCGGGACTGCGCAGAAAGAACAAAGTAAAAGAGGAATTGGAACGTTACAGCATTATTCGTACCGTATCTGCTGTTGAAAGAGCAGATGTTGTCCTGATGGTAATTGATGCTACAGAAGGTATTACAGAACAGGATGCTAAGATTGCAGGTATTGCACACGATCGTGGAAAAGGTATCGTGATCGTAGTCAATAAATGGGATGCCATTGAAAAAAATGACAAGACAATTTATGAATTCCAGAATAAGATTCGTGAAACACTTGCTTATATGCCGTATGCAGAAATGGTATTCGTATCAGCTGTGACAGGACAGAGACTTCCGAAGCTGTTCGAAACGATTGATATGGTCATCGAAAATCAGACACTTCGTATTGCAACAGGTGTTTTAAATGAAATTATTACAGAAGCAGTTGCATTACAGCAGCCACCTTCAGACAAAGGAAAACGTCTGAAAATCTACTATACGACACAGGTTTCTGTTAAACCGCCAACATTTGTAATTTTCGTAAATGACAAGCAGTTAATGCATTTCTCTTACACAAGATATTTGGAAAATAAGATTCGAGATACATTTGGATTTAAGGGAACTTCCTTGAAATTCATCATTCGTGAGAGAAAGGAGAATGAATAATGTTTCCTAGAATTGCAAGTTTGGTCATTGGATATTTATTTGGGATTATTCAGACTGCTTATATCTACGGAAAGATGAATGGCATTGATATCCGTGAACACGGAAGCGGAAATGCGGGAACTACCAATGCACTTCGTGTGCTTGGGAAAAAAGCCGGGGCGATCGTATTCGCTGGAGATTTCTTAAAATGCTTTATCGTAATTCATCTGGCAAAGTGGATTTTTAAGAATCTGGCATCAGATATTTTGCCGTTGATCGGACTTTATGCTGCCACAGGATGTATTCTGGGACATAATTTTCCGATTCAGCTAGGATTCCGCGGCGGAAAGGGAATTGCATGTACAGCAGGGCTGCTGGCTGCGTTCGACCTTCGTATTGGAGTCATTGCTCTTTTGACATTTTTAGCAATTGTCATTGTGACGCGCTATGTATCTCTGGGTTCTATGGTCATTGTGACAGAATTTGTGCTGTTCATTGTCATTTTTGGACAGCTTGGATATTATCATATGGCTCAGGCACCACTCATTGAAATGTATGTGCTGGCAGCATTTCTGGCAGGTATGGCAATTTACAGACATCGTGCAAATATTGTGCGTCTCTTAAACGGTACGGAAAACAGGATTTTCGAGAAAAAATAGGAGGCATATTTTGGCAAATGTAGGAGTCGTAGGTGCAGGAAGCTGGGGAACAGCCCTTGCCCTTGTGTTAGAAAAAAATGGTCATCAGGTGACTTTATGGTCTTCAAGAGAGGCAAAAGCGAAGGAACTAAGAGAGCTTCGTGAGAATACAGATAAGCTTCCGGGAGTGAAGATTCCGGAGAGTATTGAGATTACTGCGGATATGGAAGCTGCGGTAAAAGATAAAGAACTGGTAGTTTTAGGTGTGCCATCCCTTTATATTCGCAGTACAGCCGCAAAAATGGCACCGTATGTGCATGAAGGACAGATTGTTGTCAATGTAAGTAAGGGGATTGAAGAAAGTACACTGTATACAATGACGGATGTAATTGCGGATGAAATACCAAATGCGGATGTGGCAGTGCTTTCGGGCCCAAGCCATGCAGAAGAAGTAAGCCGCTATATTCCAACGACTGTGGTAGCGGGGGCAAAATGCCGAAAAACTGCGGAAAAGATTCAGAGCATCTTTATGAATGAGGCATTCCGTGTTTATACAAGCCCGGATATGCTGGGGATTGAGATTGGCGGCGCATTAAAGAACGTAATCGCATTGGCGGCAGGTATTACAGATGGTCTTGGCTACGGAGATAATACAAAGGCTGCGCTGATCACACGTGGTATTGCGGAAATGAGCCGTCTTGGGGTTGCTATGGGCGGATATCAGGAAACCTTCAGCGGCCTTGCCGGTATGGGGGATTTGATCGTTACCTGTGCAAGTAAACATTCCAGAAACCGTAAGGCAGGATATTTAATTGGTAAAGGTTATACAATGCAGGAAGCCATGGATGAAGTAAAAATGGTCGTAGAAGGTGTGCATTCTGCAAAAGCGGCATTAAAGCTCGCAGAGAAATATTATGTACGTATGCCGATCATTGAACAGGTAAATGCAGTTCTTTTTGCGGAAAAATCTGTAACAGAGGCTGTCAGAGAACTGATGGTTCGAGATGGAAAAACAGAAAACCCATTATTACCTTGGGATAAATAAAGGAGGATATGCGTTATGGGAATTATTAAAGCAGCAATCAAAGCAGTGAAAGGAAGTCTCGCAGACCAGTGGCTGGAAGTTATTGAAGCAGCGGATATGGGAGATGATACCGTTTTTTGTGAAGGTGTGAAGATTCGCAAAGGGGAAAATGTCAAAGGGTCCGATGGAACAGTGACAAACGGTTCCGTAATCCATGTTTACAGTAATCAGTTTATGCTGCTGGTAGATGGCGGTAAGGTTGTGGATTACACAGCAGAAGAAGGCTACTACAAGGTAGACAATACTGCAATGCCATCTCTTTTCAATGGTGAATTTGATAAAGTATTGGAAGAATCCTTTGAACGAATCAAATTTGGCGGCCAGACATCTCAGAAGCAGAAGGTATTCTTTATCAATCTTCAGGAAATCAAGGGATTAAGATTTGGAACAAGAAATCCGGTAAATTATTTTGATAATTTCTATAATGCGGAGCTTTTCCTGCGTGCGCATGGTAATTATTCTATAAAGATTACAGACCCAATTCGTTTTTATGCAGAGGCTGTTCCGAAAAACAGAAGCATTGTTAGAATGAATGATATCAATGAACAGTATCTGTCAGAATTTTTAGAGGCATTACAGTCTGCCATCGGACAGATGTCCGTAGACGGTATCCGCATTTCCCATATTCAGGCGAAAGGTCGTGAACTTGGCAAATATATGGCTGATATTCTGGATGAAGAATGGAAGCAGATGCGTGGTATGGAAATTCAGTCTGTAGGTATCGCAAGTATTTCCTATGACGAAAATTCCCAGAAGCTCATCAATATGCGCAACGAAGGCGCAATGCTTTCTGATCCTACCATTCGAGAAGGCTATGTACAGGGCTCCATCGCAAGAGGAATGGAAGCAGCAGGTTCCAACAGTGCAGGCGCGGCAGCCGCATTTATGGGCATGGGCGTAGGCATGAATACAGCGGGCGGATTTATGGGTACAGCGTCAGCCAATAATATGGCGCAGATGCAGATGCAGCAGCAGGCTCAGGCAGCCCAGGCTGCAAAGGCAGCACCGGCAGGCGGATGGACCTGTGAATGCGGTGCAGTAAATACAGGAAAATTCTGCGGCGAGTGTGGAAAACCAGCTCCAAAAACAGAATGGTTCTGTACAGAATGTGGAACGAAGAATACAGGAAAATTCTGTCAGGAGTGCGGAAAGGCAAGAGGATAAAAAATGTCTGCAATTACATATAAGTGCCCGAACTGTGATGGCGGTCTGGTATTTGACCCGGAATCCGGCACTTATGCCTGTGAGTATTGTCTTTCGAAGTTTACGCAGGAGGAACTGATGGCCGAATCACAGTCAGCAGAAGCTGAGCAGAGTGAGAAAACTGTCGGTGAAGAATGGGCGGAAACTGAAAAATCGCAGGAAAGTGCAGTGGTTTACCACTGTCCGAGCTGTGGGGCTGAAATTATGACGGATGAGACGACTGCGGCAACCTTCTGCTTCTACTGTCACAACCCGGTTGTGCTGTCAGGAAGGTTAGAGGGAGAATATCTGCCGGATGGTATCATTCCGTTCAAGATTACAAAAGAAGAAGCAATCGAAAGATTCCAGGAATGGATTCAGAAAAAGAAATTTATTCCAAGGGGATTTTATTCCAAGCGTCAGATTGAAAAGATGAGCGGCGTTTATTTCCCATATTGGATCTATGGCTGTGAGACAGAAAGCTATATGAACGGTACAGCAAAGGATATCAGAGTCTGGCGTGTGGGAGATGTAGAATATACAGAAACAAAGATTTTTTCAGTTCGCCGTGCGGGAAGAGTAAAATTTCGGCATTTGCCAAAAACTGCACTTGAAAAAGCGCAGAATGCTATGCTAAAAGGTATTTTTCCTTATGAGTTTGGTGCAATGGAAAAATTCCATATGGGATATTTATCCGGTTTTCAGGCGGAAAAGAGAGATATCGAAAAATCCAGTCTGACACAGGAAATTCGCCGGGATATTGAAAACTTTGCGCAGAAGCGTATGAGAGATACAATTTCCGGACATAACAGCTTTTCCATGGAAAGCAGTAATCATGCAGTGATGGAAGAAAAATTCCAGTATACGCTGCTTCCAGTGTGGGTTTTGACCTATAGGGAAAGAGGCAGTCAGGTCTATTATTTTGCGATGAATGGCCAGACAGGAGAAATCGTTGGAAAGCTTCCAGTGGATAAAAAGAAGCTGTTTAGCCTTGGGGCAGTCATTTTTGCCGCAGTATTTGCGCTGATGCTGATGGGAGGGCTGATGTTATGAGAAAGTTAAAGATTTTTATGACATTGATGCTCCTGTGCGCAGGATTATGCGGAGCAATGAATGTATCTGCGGAAAGCGATTATGTGTATGATTACGCAGATTTGCTGACAACAGAGGAAGAAGCAGAGCTTCAAAGCTATGCAGAAAATTATAAGAATAACTGGAATATGAATTTTCTGGTAGTAACTACGGATGATTCTGAGGGAAAGAGCAGCATGGAATATGCAGATGATTTCTATGATGAGCGTTTTCCGGAAAGCAGTGAGGAAGATGGAATTCTGTATCTGATTGATATGGACAACCGGGAAATTTATCTCTCCACCTGTGGAGAAGCTATTCGATATCTGACAGATTCCAGAATCGACCGTATTTTAGATGAAGCCTACAATTATGTGGCGGACGGTGATTACTATGGAACATTCAGAGCGTTTTTCGACGAAACAGATTACTATCTGAATCAGGGAATTCCGCAGAATCAGTACAATTATGATATAGAAAGCGGAGAGAGAGATTACTATTATGAGCCTTACGAAAAGCAGAAGAGTATTACGCTGTTTGAGTTAGTAGTTGCGCTTGCAGCAGCTTTGGCGGCAGCAGGAGGTACGATTGGATTCATTACAGCGAAATACCAGTTGAAATTTGAAGATTTTCATTATGATGCTTATACAGATTCAGAGGTAAAGCTTACAGTAAAATCAGACCGTCTGGTCAATAAATTCGTGACCCACCGCAGGATTCCAAGAAATGACGGACACTCCGGCGGAGGAGGCGGCGGAAGCAGAAGCTCTACACATCATTCTTCCAGCGGAAGAAGTCATGGCGGCGGAGGAAGGGGCTTCTAAAATCTATGGAATCAGTGCTTATGATAAAAATGTATAAATTCTCTTGACTTCACTTCGCTTAAGGTGTAATATGAGAAACAGTTAATCACTTCAATGCATAAAAGCGTTGAAGCAATAAAGAAAAATAGGATAAGCGAGGAATAATGAGGATTATGAAAAAGAAATTATTAGCACTCATGATGACAATGGCGCTTGCAGCAGGTTTAATGGCTTGCGGCGGTTCCGAAGAAGCAGCAGCTCCGGCAGAGGAAACAGCAGAAGAGGCTGCAGAAGAAGCAACTGGTGAAGTTTACAAAATTGGTGTTCTCCAGTATGTGCAGCACGCAGCATTAGATGCATCTAATGAAGGTTTCTTTGCAGCATTAGACGAAGCAGGTATTGCATACGAAGTAGATCAGCAGAATGCAGCTGGTGAAGCTGCTTCTTGTGATACAATCGCTGATACATTAGTAAACAACGGAAGTGATTTGATTCTTGCAATCGCTACACCAGCCGCTCAGGCAGTAGCAGGTAAGACATCTGATATTCCTATCATCTTAACAGCTGTTACAGATCCTGCAGAATCAGGTCTTGTAGAAAGCAATGATGCTCCTGGCGGAAACGTAACAGGTACATCTGACTTAACACCTGTAAAAGAACAGATGGAATTATTAGCAGAAATTCTTCCAGAAACAAAAACAGTTGGTATCCTTTACTGTTCAGCAGAAGCAAACTCAGTTCTTCAGGCTGATATGGCAAAAGCAGCATTAGATGAACTTGGCATTGCTTACGAAGATTATACAGTATCAAGCTCTAATGAAATCCAGACAGTTGTTGAATCAGCAGTTGGTAAAGTGGATGCATTATATGCGCCAACAGATAACATGATCGCAGCAGGTATGGCTACAGTTGGTATGGTTGCTAACGAAAATGGTCTTCCAGTAATCTGTGGTGAAGAAGGTATGGTTAATGAAGGCGGTCTTGCTACTTATGGTATCGACTACTACTCATTAGGTTACCTTGCAGGACAGCAGGCAATCGAAATCCTTACAAACGGTGCAGATCCTGCAACAACACCAATCGGTTACCTTGCAGCAGAAGACTGTGCATTAACAGTAAATGAAGAAACAGTTGCAGCTTTAGAAGCAGCTGGATTAGATTTATCTGCACTAACAGCAAAAATAGCAGAATAATCTGAATACATACAAATGTTGAAAATTAGATAAGACAATGTCAGGATGTCTGAAGATTTTTTAGACATCCTGTTTGTTGTAATATGGAGGTTTTTTATGGCAAGTATCTTACTGTCATTACAGGGTGCTGTTTCTCAGGGAGTTCTCTGGGGAATCATGGTACTCGGTGTTTACATTACATACAAAATTTTAAATATTTCAGATCTGACTGTTGACGGAAGCTTCGCTCTTGGAAGCTGTATCTGCGCAACGATGATCGTTAATTATGAAATGAATCCTTTCCTTGCGTTAGTTGTAGCAATGCTTGCAGGTGTTCTTGCAGGTGCTGTGACTGGCATTTTACATACAGTATTTGAAATCCCGGCAATCTTAGCCGGAATCTTAACTCAGATTTCGTTATGGTCTATCAACCTTCGAATCATGGGTGGAAAAAGTAATATGCCGCTGCTAAAGGTTGATACCATCTTTACAGGACTTGTAGAAAAAACAGGAATGAAGCAGTCGATGATCTCGCTGATCTTTGGTATCGTAATTGCAGCAATTGTGATTTCTGTTCTTTACTGGTTCTTTGGTACAGAAATCGGTTCTGCAATCCGTGCAACAGGAAATAATGAAAAAATGATTCGTGCTCTGGGCGTTGATATCAAAAAAACAAAAATGATCGGTTTGATGTTAGCAAACGGTCTCGTAGGCCTTTCAGGAGCTCTGGTATGTCAAAACTCCAAATATGGTGATATCAATATGGGTACAGGTGCCATCGTTATCGGTCTTGCAGCCATCGTTACCGGCGAAGTGTTGATGGGGAAAATTGTTTCCTTTAAAGCAAAGCTTACAAGTGCAGTGGTAGGTTCTGTAGTTTATTTTATGATTCGTGCAATCGTACTCCAGCTTGGTATGAGTGCAAACGATATGAAACTTTTATCAGCAGTCATTGTAGCACTGGCTCTTTGCGTACCAGTTGCTATGGAAAAATACAGAATCAAACATTCATATAATCCGGAAGGAGGAGATGAATAAATGTTAACAGTATCAAACGTTTATAAAACATTCAATAAAGGTACGATCAATGAGAAGAAGGCTCTTCGCGGGTTAAATCTGCATCTAAAAGAAGGCGATTTCGTAACGGTTATCGGCGGCAATGGTGCGGGTAAATCTACGCTCTTAAATATGATCGCCGGTGTATACCCGATTGATGGCGGAAAGATCATTTTAAATGGAGAAGATATCAGCCGACAGCCGGAACACAAAAGAGCAAAACATTTAGGCCGTGTATTCCAGGACCCGATGTTTGGAACTGCTGCAGGTATGCAGATTGATGAAAACCTGGCACTGGCTTACAGACGAGGAGAAAAGCGTGGTCTTGGCTGGGGTGTCACGAAGGAAGAATCTGAAGTTTACGCTGAAAAACTGAAAATTTTGGGACTTGGATTAGAAACACGTATGACGTCCAAAGTAGGACTTCTCTCCGGTGGACAGCGTCAGGCACTGACACTTTTAATGGCTACCTTAAAAAATCCAAATCTGCTTTTATTAGATGAACATACAGCAGCACTGGATCCGAAAACAGCAAAGACGGTACTTGACATTACAAATAAGATCGTTACAGAAAATAATCTGACAACGCTCATGATCACTCACAATATGAAAGATGCCCTTCGTCTCGGAAACCGTATTATCATGATGCACGAAGGACGCATTATCTTTGATGCAGAAGGAGAAGAAAAGGCAAAATTAACAGTTGCAGACCTTCTTCAGAAATTCGAACAGGCAAGCGGCGGAGAATTCGCAAACGACAGAATGATGCTTGCTTAAGAGCAAAGGAAACTTGGAAAAATTATGACAAAACAGGAATTTAGAAATCTTTTAAAAAATGGACCGATCATTTTAGACGGTGCTACAGGTTCTAATTTGCGACTTCAGGGGATGCCTCCAGGAGTATGCTCTGAACTTTGGGTTAATGAACATCCGGATATTCTGATGAAATTAAAGAAAGATTATGTGGATGCAGGAAGCATGGCGGTTTATGCACCCACCTTCCTTGCGAACCGTTTCAGTCTCACCTCTATGGGACTGGAATCTGAGGTGAAAAGATTAAATCTTGAAAATGTAAAGATGGCGAAAGATGCGGTAGAAGGCAGGGCACTTGTGGCCGGGAATTTAAGCACCACAAGCCAGCCTTTAGAACCATTTGGAACGATGACCTATGAAAAACTGTTAGATATCTATAAAGAACAGATTTCCTATCTTTGCGAGGCCGGAGTAGATTATCTTGCGGCAGAAACCTTGCTTTCTCTGGATGAGGCTATGGTAATCTGCGATGCTGCAGCGGCAGAATGCAAGCTGCCTTTGACGCTTTCTTTTACCTGTGAGGGAGATGGAAGTCTGTACTTTGGCGGAAGCATTGTGGATGCGGCAGTGACATTGCAGGAAATGGGTGCAGATTCTGTAGGACTGAACTGTGCAGTGGGACCTGACCAGTTGGAAGCAGTAGTACGCAATCTGAAAAATAATCTGGACATTCCGGTACTGGCAAAACCAAATGCAGGAATTCCTCAGATTGACGAAAAAGGTGTTGCCCACTACAGCATGGATGCAGATACTTTTGCAGAATGTATGAAAAATTTATACGAAAAAGGTGCGTCTGTTATTGGAGGATGCTGTGGTACCACACCACAATATATTGCAAAAATGTGCCACATTTTGGGTTGACATTAGCAGGTTAACTTGTTAAGATAAACAGAACAGCAATTTCACAATTTACCACGTTAAAATTGTGAAAAAGAAATGGCAAGGGATGATATTATGAAAAAAGTTGTATTTTCAATTTTAATGGCTAATACAGCCGGTATGTTAAGCCGAATCGCAGGTCTGTTCACCCGAAGAGGCTACAACATTGACAGTTTAACTGTAGGTACAACTGCAGATCCTAGATTTTCCAGAGCGACAATCGTATCTACTGGAGATGATCAGGTGTTAGGACAGATTGAAGCACAGTTAATGAAGCTGGAAGATGTTCTGGATATTAAGAGACTGGACTCCGGTTCTTCTGTCTGCAGAGAGCTTCTGTTACTGAAAATCGCCGCAAATGCAGATGACCGTCAGGAAGTCATTTCCGTGGCAAACATTTTCAGAGCAAATATTATCGACGTAGCAAAAGAATCACTGGTAATCGAGCTTACAGGAAATCAGTCAAAGCTGGAAGCTTTCATCAATATGTTAGACGGCTATGAGATTCTTGAGCTTGCAAGAACAGGTCTTACAGGTCTTTCCCGTGGTACCTTTGACGTAAAAGTACCTCATGAAACCTTTGATGAGACAGGAAAGCTTGTATACTACGATCAGTGTGATCCGGACTTTGATTAAAGATCCATACATAGTTTATTAAGTAAGCAAAGCGATGGGATTCGCTTTACTGAGTCTGAAAGGACTTAATATATATTATCCGGTTCGAATCACCGGAAAAGAAATGTGAATAAAACACAGAAAAGAGGAAAAAATTATGGCAAAAATTTTTTATCAGGAAGATTGTAATCTCTCATTATTAGAAGGAAAAACAATCGCAATTATCGGCTACGGAAGCCAGGGACATGCTCACGCATTAAACGCAAAAGAATCAGGATGCCATGTAATCATTGGTCTTTATGAAGGAAGTAAATCCTGGGCAAAGGCTGAAGCACAGGGCTTCGAAGTTTATACAGCAGCTGAAGCAGCTAAAAAAGCTGATATCATTATGATCCTCATCAACGATGAATTACAGGCTAATATGTACAAAAAAGACATCGAACCAAACCTTGAAGAAGGCAACATGTTAATGTTCGCTCATGGTTTTAATATTCACTTTAACCAGATCGTTCCTCCAAAGAACGTAGATGTTACAATGATCGCTCCTAAGGGACCAGGTCACACAGTAAGAAGCGAATATCAGGCAGGCAAAGGTGTTCCTTGTTTAGTAGCTGTACATCAGGATGCTTCAGGTCAGGCTTTAGAAAAAGCATTGGCTTACGCTTTGGCAATCGGTGGAGCAAGAGCAGGTGTTCTTGAAACAACATTCAGAACAGAAACAGAAACAGACCTTTTCGGTGAACAGGCTGTTCTTTGTGGTGGTGTTTGTGCACTGATGCAGGCTGGTTTCGAAACATTAGTAGAAGCTGGATATGATGAAAGAAACGCTTACTTCGAATGTATCCACGAAATGAAACTGATCGTTGATCTTATTTACCAGTCAGGTTTCGAAGGAATGAGATATTCTATCTCTAACACAGCTGAATACGGCGATTACATCACAGGACCTAAGATCATCACAGATGAAACAAAGAAGACAATGAAGAAGATCTTAAGAGACATCCAGGATGGTACATTTGCAAAAGACTTCTTATTAGACATGTCTCCAGCAGGCGGACAGGCTCACTTCAGAGCAATGAGAAAACTCGCTGCAGAACATCCATCAGAAGTAGTAGGTAAAGAAATCCGTAAACTCTACAGCTGGAACAATGAAAGCGAAAAATTAATCAACAACTAATCATTAACAAACAGGGGCTGGGCTTCATAGGCCTGGCCCTTTTTTATAAAAGTGAAGAGTTTAGGAGAACAATGCTATGGGAATGACCATGACTCAGAAGATTCTGGCACAGGCAGCAGGACTTGAAAAGGTAGAAGCAGGCCAGTTAATCGAAGCAAATCTTGACCTGGTACTTGGAAATGACATTACCACACCGGTCGCAATTCGTGAAATGGACAAAATGACAGTGAAAACTGTTTTTGATAAAGATAAGATTGCCCTTGTTATGGACCACTTTATTCCAAACAAGGATATTAAATCCGCAGAAAACTGCAAATGTGTAAGAGAATTTGCATGTAAACATGATGTAACAAACTATTTTGACGTAGGGAAAATGGGAATCGAACATGCATTATTACCGGAACAGGGATTAACAGTTGCCGGTGATGTGATCATTGGTGCGGACTCTCATACATGCACTTACGGTGCTTTGGGTGCGTTCTCTACAGGTGTAGGAAGCACAGATATGGCTGCCGGTATGGCAACAGGTAAAGCATGGTTCAAAGTACCATCTGCAATCAAATTTAATATTGTTGGAAAGCCATCTAAATGGGTCAGCGGTAAAGACGTGATCTTACATATCATCGGTATGATCGGTGTTGACGGTGCTTTATATAAATCTATGGAATTCGTTGGTGAAGGTATCCAGTATCTTACGATGGATGATCGTTTCACAATCGCAAACATGGCAATCGAAGCCGGCGGAAAGAATGGTATTTTCCCAGTAGATGATCTTGCAATTCAGTACATGAAGGAACATTCAAAGAAAGAATACAAGATCTTCGAAGCTGATGAAGATGCAGTTTATGATGAAGAATATACCATCGATTTAAGCACATTAAAATCTACAGTTGCTTTCCCACACTTACCGGAAAACACAAAAACTGTGGATGAGATCACAGAAGATGTTGTGATCGATCAGGTTGTCATCGGTTCCTGTACAAATGGACGTATGGATGACCTTCGTGCAGCAGCAGAAATCTTAAAAGGACGCCAGTGTAAGAAAGGCCTTCGTGTCATCATTATTCCAGGTACACAGAATATTTACCTTCAGGCATTGGAAGAAGGCTTAATTAAGACATTTATCGAAGCAGGTGCAGTAGTCAGCACACCGACCTGCGGACCATGTCTTGGCGGCTATATGGGTATTTTGGCAGCAGGAGAACGCTGCGTATCTACTACAAACCGTAACTTCGTAGGACGTATGGGACATGTAGACAGTGAAGTATATCTTGCAAGCCCTGCAGTTGCAGCAGCAAGTGCCATCACAGGTAAGATTTCAGCTCCGGCAGAGCTTGGATTATAGGAGGTCATTATGCAGGCAAAAGGTACAGTTTTTAAATATGGTGACAACGTAGATACAGACGTTATTATTCCTGCAAGATATCTGGCAATCGCTGATAAAAAAGAGCTTGCAGAGCATTGTATGGAAGATATCGACAAGGATTTCGTGAAAAACGTAAAACCAGGCGATATTATGGTTGCAAATAAAAACTTTGGCTGCGGTTCCTCCCGTGAACATGCACCAATGGTAATCAAAGAATCCGGCATTTCCTGCGTGATCGCAGAAACATTTGCCAGAATTTTCTATCGCAATGCAATTAACATTGGTCTTCCAATCATCGAATGTGTGGAAGCTGCAAGAGAAATCGAAGCAGGCGATGTAGTAGAAGTAGATTTTGACAGCGGAATCATTTATGACCGCACAAAAGGAACCCAGTATCAGGGACAGGCATTTCCTGAATTTATGCAGAAGATCATTAAAGCAGAAGGTCTGATTAATTACATTAATGAACGATAAGAAAAAAGTTTCTATGCTGTTATGCACCTTACTGTTACTGCTGATTGTTTTACTGACGCTTTTGGGTGTTCAGCTGCAGCAAACCATTGTAGGTTCGATGATTTCTAAAAGGCAGTTGGAAAATTTGAAATCGTCCCTTACCATAGCAAAGGATTCAACAATAGGGATTTTGTGCAATGGTGAAAAGATTCCTTATGATAAAGAGAATGATCTGTACTATTTACCGCAAATAGATTCCGGACGATGGCTGTTTGAAATGAAATTTTCAGTGCCGGAAGATAAAATGAAAGTCTATTGGTGTGAAGATCCTTACTGGAAAGACCTGGAACGAGCAATTGAGGAAGGTCATGAATTCTCATTTGTGGTAACGGATCATGAGGTTTTGAAAACAGGGAAAATGGTATTTACTGGACTGCCAATGCTAAAACTGGAAAAACTGGAAACGCTGGAAGAGGATTATTTCTTCTGTGAGGTCACAGTGCTGGACCCTTTTCATAATGATAGTGGTCGTTATGAAGTTACATATTGTTATGGGTACTATGATCTGCGCGGAAAGACCAGTCGAATTTTTCCAAAACAGGGATGGAATTTAGATCTTGTAAATGCAGATGGCTCGCCGTTTAAAATGGAAATGCTGGGGCTTAGAGAAGATGATGACTGGAAATTAAATGCGTTATATTCCGATGCAACGAAAGTAAAAGAAATGGTCTGTATGGAGCTATGGAATGAAATTGCCGAAACAACACAGTCGCCTTATGATGCCGGTACCGATATGGAGTTTTTTGAACTGGTGGTAAATGATGAGTACAATGGTCTTTATGGTATGATGGAGCAGATTGACTATAAACAATTGTCCCTTAATAAAGACGAAGATGTACTTTATAAAGGTTATTCATGGCCGGAAGAGGGAGACCGGTATGTAGAAGATTTTAATGCCAGAGGAAATTATTGTGGACAGGTAATAAAACCGGGAAATCAGGAAATCTCAAAAGAAACATGGCAGCCGATGATTGAATACATAAAAGCTACGAACTTTGATTATGAAGAAGAAACAGTGAGTGCGGATGCGTTGTATGCTTATATCCAGGAGCATATGGATTTGGATAATGTATTGAATATAGATCTCTATATACAAGCCTTATATGCTTCTGATAATCTGTATAAAAATTTGTATATCGCAGCAGATAGACAAAATAATGGTGATTATACCCTGTGGAAGCTGCCGTGGGATTTGAATTATACCTTTGGTGAAGACTTTCTTTTGGAGGAAGATGACCGAACGATATATAATTTGGAGTGGGCAGAGGAAGTTATGAAGGATTTTATGATTTCAGAGATTTTACTGGAATCCGAAAATGAGGAGTTTGCCAGAGCGTTAAATGAAAAATGGCAGGAACTTCGAATGGGGATTTTGAGTACAGGTCATGTGCAGGAAATTGCCGAGAAATATAGGACGGAGCTGGATTCTTCAGGTGCATTGTCCAGAGATATGAAAAAGTGGCCGGAAAGTCCACACGAGGATTCGCTGGAAGAAATACTGGAATTTCATGAGAGAAGACTTGCATTTTTAGATGGATATTACGCTTCGTTTTTGAATGAATGCAGATAATGATGTTATGTATGAAGAACCTAAGGGATTCCTTGGGTTCTTTTCATTTATGTCGGAATATGGTAGTATGGAGCTTGATAGAATTGTATTTCAGGCGGAGTGAGAAATGAATAAAAAAATTATTTCCTGTATTGTGTTGGGAATCTCTGTTTTTTTCATAATTTATTTTGTGTTTTTCTTTCAGACGACCAGAAGGTTTTCAAAATTGTGTGTCAGCGAAGAAACTTACCAGACACTGATTGCACAGCGGACTGAAACCGCAGAAGAGCTTATTTTAGAAATGACATTTAATGATTATCAGGCGGTCTATGACAGCATTGACAAGTGCTTCTATTATTCGCTGATTGAAGATGATCCAGATGCGTATGACCCGGAAATCGGGTATACAGCAAGAGATGGCAATGTCAAACTGGCTGTTAAAGATATGAAGATCAGTGATGAAACGATTGCAGATAATGTAAGCATTGAGTGCGTGGCTTATGATGATACCTCTTATCGTGAATACGTGATGAAATGTACGACTTTGCCGATTGTGTCGATTCATTTTTACGAAGAGCCGGCAGATCTGGATGTGGATATTACATTTGAATTGTTTGATAATCGTGTGGAAGCACAGAAAAGAGAACTGGTTTCAGAAGGAAAAATGCGAATCAGGGGCGTTACTACAGCAAGCTACGAAAAGAAAGGATATAAAGTGACGCTGGTAGAGAATCTGAAAAAGGAATATCCGGAAGAAAACCAGCAGTCTGTTCTGGGCATGCGAAGTGACGGTGACTGGATGCTCTATGCCGGATACAATGATCAGGAAAAAGTCCGGAATGTATTTTCTGCGAATTTATGGTATGCATCCTGCGCTGACAATAACGTTTTTGGTGTAAAAAACGGCATGGAATACCGGTATGTGGAAACATTTTTTAATGATCACTACATGGGATTATATGCCATTGGATTTCCGGTGGAGTGAGAGCGGAAACTTCACGGAAGAGAATCGGCAGACATTGATTACATATCATTCACTTCTGGATCATGCGGCGGAAGAGGATAATGATGCCTTGTATGATCTGGTAGATATCGGAAATGCCATAGATGTATATCTGTTCTTTAATCTGATTCAGGGCGTGGACAATGCACATGAAGGAGATACGAAAAATATATATCTGACTTATAAGGCTTACGACAATCAGGGGAGATTTTTGATCACGCCATGGGATTTTGACCTTTCATGGGGCAATGAATATAACTGGGCTGCGTCCTATGCCACCGGACAGTATACATTTGGTTCAGACACGAATCTGATTATGGACAAAAATGTGGTACATGTACTTATGGAAAATAATGATGAGAGCATCAAAGTGTTGATTGCAAAAAGATATAAAGAACTTCGGGAAACTGGCTGGTCAGAAGAGGCTGTGATGCAGATGCTGGATGAATACGAAAGTCAGATCTTTGATTCAGGAGCGTATGAGAGAGAAGCAAATCGGTGGCCTCACGCACATTATATTGAAAAAGAAGAAAAGTTGAGCTTGTTTAAGGCTTATGTGAAAGAACGTTTGAAAGTAATGGATGAATATGTAGCAGACATTACACGGTAAACGAAAAAGGAGCTGATTTCCATGAAAAGTGGAAGTAGAAAAGGGCTGTTTGTCCTGATCATGGCGGCGATGATCACAATATTGGTATTTCTGGTGCTGGGATATCGGGAGCAGTTAGAGCAGGCAGTTTCTTATGAAGAATTTTCAACAGAAGAAAAGGAAGGTATCTACGAGATTACGAGTGTAGAAGATTATCTGAAATTTTCGGAGACAGTTGCTGACGGGAACAAGTACGAATGGTGCGAAATCAGGCTGAATGCAGATTTGGATTTTTTGGGTGTGGAAAATGTTATGCCAATTGGTCTGCAGAGTGAAGAACTGATTGAATTTAAAGGTACTTTTAACGGTAATGGGCATACCATTCGAAATCTACAGATCATAAATCCGAATGGCGTATCAGGAATGTTTGCAAATCTTGGAGGTATCATTAAAAATCTACGGTTAGAAAACTGCGATTTTGAAGGGAATATTTGTGGTGCACTTACTGCACAGTCTATGGTGAATGCAGTGGTATTAAATTGTGATCTGGATGCAAGAACAACAGGTGAAACGCATGGTACGGTTGCAGGAAAGTTTTTCGGATACATTTTTAATTGTGTAGTTACAGGGGAACAGATTGTGGGTGAACTGCACACCGGATGGGTAGAGCAGTGCTATTATAAAAATGAAGGCGAATATATTCTCGCAGATGGTGAAGAGGAACGAATTGATGCGGAGACGGCAAAAAGTAACTTAAATGCAAATTTATCAAGGAGCAGTGCATTTCATGATGACTATGAGTTGTGTTTGTGGGATGTTGATGGGGAACTGAGACTGAGTACTGATAAGGCAGAGGTTTTAGAAGCTCTTTCAGCCAAGCTTTATATTCATAATGAGGAAATCGAATTAAAAGGATATTATTCACAAAATGATAATCATTGGTGTATTGCCATTCCGGCAGGTTATGAGGCTGAAGCAATGACGATGACTGCAGTAACGAATTATGGGAATAAGGAAATATTTTCAAGAGCAGCATCAGAAAATGAAATCTTATATACACAGGGAGAATATCAATATCTGATTGATTTTCTCACAGCAGACAATATTGATACCTTATATATTCAATTAAGTAAAAATAAAGATCTGGAGTATATTCATAAAAATAAACGGGAAGAGATTCCGGGAATGATCATGATTCTGGACCAGTCTGGAAATATTGAAAAAGAAGTATTAAAAGGCATTTATGGTCACGGAAACGATTCCTGGGCAGCACAAAAGAAAAGCTATAATCTGAAATTGGAGAATCGTGTGGATTTTCTTGGTATGGGTGAGAATGAGGATTTCGTTCTCCTGGCAGGTTACAGAGACGATTCTCTAATGAGTTATGTAACAACAACTTCCCTGATCAAAGAGCTGGGGTTTGATTATGCGCCAGAGTTTCGTCTGGTTAATCTTTATGTAGAAGGGGAGTATGCCGGAGTTTATTTTTTGGCTGAAAAGATTGAAATCGATGAAAACCGCATTGAAATCTCGAATTTATACGAAGAAACCAAAAAGCTGAATAGCAATTATCTGGACGGATTTGAATTTCAGGAATGGAAGGATGAAAAATCTTCTGCAGAACGATATTTCTATGATGTAGATAAGCAGCCGGAAGATATTACCGGAGGCTATCTTTTGGAAATTGATGTGGAAGATTATGATTTAAAGGAAAGCCGGTTCGTGACGGAGCGTGGCGTGAAAGTGACCATGAAAAGAGCACGCTGTTCTTCAAAGGAACAGGTAAACTATATGGCTGATTACTGGCAGGAATTTGAAGATGCGCTGTATTCCAAAACAGGGAAAAACAGCTATGGAAAGCATTATTCAGAATATATCGACATGGACAGTTTTGTTATGCAGTGGCTATTATATGAGCTTGTGCAGGAAGGAAGCATGAGCAGCAGTATTTATTTCTACAAAGAATCGGACGTAACCGGAGACGGTCTGTTACATGCATGTTTTCCGTGGGACATGGAACATTCCTACCTTTTGTATGGTCCGATGGAACAGATGTGGTTAAAGGATTCTGAAACATTAAGTGCATACTGGAGTAGTTTCTGGATTCATGAAGACTTTAGGAACGCTGTAAATGAGGCTTGGAAGTCTAAGTTTGTGCCTGCAATTGATTGGATGATTTTGGAGGAATCGTTTGAATCGGAATCGGGCGTGAAAAATCTTCGTTGGTATGAAGATCATATTGGAGCTATGAGCGTCATGGAGACCAGCTGTTACAGGAAAATGAATCCGTATAATCGCTGTCAGTCCATTCGTGAATTTTTAAAGACTCGAAAAGATACCCTATCTGTTCTTCTGGCGGAATAGAACTTGACATTTTATAGTGATTTTGGTATTCTTTATTGCAAGTGAATACGCTAAAGCGTTGAAGAGGAATAGTACGGATGAAATTGAGCACAGAGAGCTGCCGGGTGGTGAAAGGCAGAGGAGAGAAAGTTCGGAACTCGCCTTGGAGCAGCTGCCTGAAATCGTAGGAGAGTAGGAGCAGACGGAAGACCCACCGTTACAGGGGCGAGGATATGAATGTATCCGGTGAGTGTGCGAGTGATTCGCAAATAAGAGTGGTACCGCGTGAGATTATAGTCTTTCGTCTCTTGGATAAGAGACGAAAGGCTTTTTTACTTTACAGGGTATAGGAGTGAATTATGAAAAAGAGAACACAGAGTAAAATAGTGATCGTAATCACTGTTCTGATGGTGATTTTAGCCATCCTGCTAGGCGTTCTGGCAGTCAATGTACTGGAACTGAAAAAATACGCAGATTCCGGTACGACAGAAAAAACGACCATCGGTGATTCAGGGGTGGAGATTTATCTGCCGGATGAATATTTCGCGGCCAGCGGACTGACCATGGAAATCTATAATAGCCAGATCACAAATCAGGGAACCCATATTACAGAATACAATGTGGTATGGGAATGTGAAGTGGGCGAGATGCTGGAGCGTAAATTCAGTATTGCCGCGACGGATGAATTGATTGGTGAATATCCGTTGACAGTGACTGTATATGATGTGGAAGGAAATGCTCTGGCAAGAAAAACATCTACACTCAGTATTGTGGAAGCAAAGCAGTGGGAATTTTCAGTGCTTGCGATCGGTGACAGCCTTTCAGCAAACGGAGCCCTGTATGCAAAACTGCAGGAGCATCTGGGAAATCAGATGATCTGCAATGGTACGAGAGGATATGAGGGATTTCTGACAGAGGCAAGACTTGGATTTTCCGCAGCTGATTATCTGTCTGAAACAGGATATTATCTGGAAGAAGGAGAAGAAGTCCATAAGTTCTGGAATCCGGAAAGCGGACGTTTCGACTGGAATTATTACAAAGAAACTTACGGCTTTAACCCGGATGTGATTCTGTTACATCTTGGAACCAATGGACTGCTGTCCGGTGAAGAGAATGCAGATAATATCTGCAAGATTGTAGAGTTGATCAGAAAAGATGATAAGAACATTCCAATCTATGTGGTAAATACGATTTACCAGAGTGACCAGAATGGCATCGGTTCTATGAAAATGAATAATGGAAGCCTGATGTTCCAGGGACAGTTTAAGCAGCAGAGAGACCTGGCAGTATTCAATCTGATGGGATATCTGGCAGATAAGCTGGGAAATGAAAAGAATGTTTACCTTGTACCGGCAGGAATCAGCGTAGACAGCGAAAACGTCTTTGAGATGGAAGAACGGACGGTAAATCCTTATTCCGAAGAAACGGAAATGGTAGCCGTAGATGCGGTGCATCCGTCAGCTGCAGGATATTACCAGATTGCTGATACAATTTACAGTACCATGTGCGGCACGATGGAGGAATGGTAATGACGAAGAAGCAGCGTTTTGTTTTGGCTGGCTTTGTGTTTTGTATGCTGATACTGGGCTGGAGATGTTTTTATTCAGTGAATTATGCGGATGAGCCGTATTGTATAAGTTCTGTATGGCGTTTTTATAAAGGTGATGCCTTGCTTGCAGAGGACTGGTTTCCGGCACAGCAGTTGATTTCCTGGATATTAGCTCCGCTATATTGGCTGTTTCGATTGTTTTCAGATACCAATGATGGTATTATGCTGGCATCCAGACTGGCATATGTGGCATTTCAGGGCATAGTAGCTGTATTTGCGTATTGTAAATTGAAAAAATATGAGTATTTTAGAATTCCGGCAGTGATGCTATATCTGCTTTCTACGCAGAATAATATGCTGACACTGAATTACAACACATTAGGAATTGGATGTATATTTCTGATTCTAATAATTCTGGTTACGGAAGAAAAATATTCGGCAGGAACATTGATCGGTACAGGTGTGCTAACCGCAGTAATGGTCTTAAGTCAGCCATATGCGGTTCTAATGTTTCTTTTGTGGGGAGCTGTGGTTGTCGCAGCAATCCCATTTGGAAAGAAAAGAGAACTGCACCCGTTGTTAAAGTTCAGAACGTGGTTTTTTGTGGGACTGGGAGCATTTTTGGTATCAGTCGCTTTTGCAGCAGTCATATTTATGAGAGCCGGATTGGATGAAGTACTCAATGGCTTTAAGTATCTTATGAGCGACCCGGAACATCAGATGGACCTGCATTATAAGGTAACAAAATATTTTGAAAGATTTTACCGCTATTATCAGTATCAGATTTTGATTATGGGAGTTTGTCTGGTTGTAGGATTCCTGAAAAATCAAAAAATTGTGCAATATATGAAAATTATGAGCTTTTTAATGGCAATTGCAGCAGCGATTCACGCCTTGATTTCTCAAGGATACCTTTCGGACTATGTGCCAATTGACTTTATCTGCGTACCGATGATGTTTTTAGGCATCAGTATCTGGGCACTGGGGAAAAAGAAAAATCCGTTGCTGTTTTGGGGGTGGATGATTCCCGCAATCGTATATACATTTTGTGTACAATTAACGACCAATACAGGAATTTTGGCAGTGTCATCAGCATGTGTTGTTGCTTCAGCAGGCAGCGTATTGATGTTGGGGGAAACTTTTGCAGATAATAAAGAAAATTTATCAAAAACAACATCGCAAGTGATTTTATTTATGATGATTGCGGTATTTATTTTGCAGGGAGTATTGTTGCTGTACCATCGTATTCAGTATACATGGTGGAGTACTCCTGTAGCAGAATGTACCGAAAAACTGGATCGAGGACCGGCCAAAGGAATTTATACAAGTGCAGAAGATGCACAATGGTATTATGATACATTAGATGCGGTGGATTCGCTTGAACTGGAAAAAGATGAACCGGTTCTGTTCTTGGATTTAGCACCATGGCTGTACCTATACATAGATTCTCCGGCAGCGGCATATTCGCTATGGACTATCGGGGAAGACAACTTTCTTGAAGAATATTATGAAGCATATCCGGAGAAAGTTCCGAAGGTGGTCTGCTGGATGGACGTAGAGTCATTGAAAGATGCGGCAGGCAGCAGCTATTTTCTGGAAAATGGATATGAAGTTGTAGAAGTGGACGGAGGAATTGCTCTCCGGAATAATAAATAGAAGAGGATGGATGAAAAAATGATGATGAAAAATGTAGTGAAGTACAAAAAACAGTATTTTATGCCGCCTGAAACCTGCATGGACTGGGCAAAAAAAGATTCCGTAGAAAAAGCGCCGATATGGTGCAGTGTTGACCTTCGTGATGGAAATCAGGCATTGGTGGTTCCAATGACGCTGGATCAGAAGTTGAAATTTTTTCAGTTACTGGTGGATATCGGATTTAAGGAAATTGAAGTAGGTTTCCCGGCAGCATCTGAAACAGAATACACATTCCTTCGTACATTGATCGAACAGAATTTAATTCCTGATGATGTGACGATTCAGGTACTGACTCAGGCCAGAGAACACATTATCAAGAAAACATTTGAAGCAGTGAAAGGTGCAAAGAATGTTATTGTACACGTTTACAATTCGACATCTTTGGCACAGCGTGAACAGGTTTTCAGAAAATCAAAAGAAGAAATCCTTGAAATCGCAGTGGAAGGTGCAAAATTATTAAAAGAACTGACAGAAGCAGAAGGTGCAGATTATCGTTTTGAATACAGCCCGGAAAGCTTTACGGGTACAGAACCGGAATACGCGCTGGAAGTATGTAATGCAGTGCTGGATGTATGGCAGCCGACAGCTGAGAGAAAGGCAATTATTAACCTTCCTGTAACGGTTCAGCATTCCATGCCGCATGTATATGCACAGCAGATTGAGTATATGTCCAAGAATATGAAATACCGTGAAAATGTACTGATTTCTCTTCATCCGCACAATGATCGTGGATGCGGTGTTGCTGATACAGAAATGGGCTTACTTGCAGGCGCTGACCGTGTAGAAGGTACACTTTTCGGAAATGGGGAACGTACAGGTAACGTGGATATTATCACAGTAGCCATGAATATGTATTCTCAGGGTGTGGATCCGGAACTGGATTTCACAAATATGAACAAAATTTCAGAAGGTTACGAAGAATATACAGGCATGAAGATTTATGAGAGAAGCCCGTACAGCGGTGCTCTTGTATTTGCCGCATTCTCAGGGTCTCATCAGGATGCCATCGCCAAAGGTATGAAATGGATTGAAGAGAAGGACCCGGATCACTGGACAGTGCCATACCTTCCAATCGATCCAAAAGATGTGGGAAGAAGCTACGATGCAGATGTGATCCGTATCAACAGCCAGTCCGGAAAGGGCGGTGTTGGATATATTCTGGAAAGAAACTTCGGTCTCAATCTTCCGCCAAAAATGCGCGAAGCAATGGGCTATGCTACAAAAGATGCATCCGATGTGCTTAACAAAGAACTCCAGCCGGAAGAAATCTTCGAATTATTCAAAGAAAAATTCGAAAATGTTACAACGCCATACGAAGTACCGGAAGTACATTACAGACAGAGCAACGGAATTTCAGCAGAAGTACACTCTATCTGCAATGGAGAGAGAACCGTTACTTATGCACAGGGAAATGGTCGTCTCAATGCAGTCAGCAATGCGCTTAAGAAAGCTTACGGCTTAGAATATAGCGTAGTAACTTATACAGAACATGCGCTGGAAAAGAGTTCAAGCTCCCGTGCGATTGCATACGTTGGTATTGAGTCAAAACGTGACGGCAAGCTCTACTGGGGTGCCGGTGTGGATGCCGATATTATCCATGCATCTATTGATGCCCTTGTTACAGCAATCAACAATTCCGTAAATGCATAATCAGAACATAAAATGTTCCAAGGCACGCCGTAAATCAGCGTGCCTTTTGAGCTCTTTTACGAATAAATCGCAATTTCTGGTTTATTTTTACCTGCAAGTATGATAGAATGAGCGAAACATTTGGAAAAATGAAATGAGGATGAAAAAATGAGTATTTTGTACAAAAGCACACGAGGTGTAGATGGCGTAACAGTCACAGCTTCTCAGGCAATCCTTCAGGGACTTGCAAAAGATGGTGGTCTGTTTGTTCCTACTGAGCTTCCAAAACTGGATGTGACTTTAGATGAATTAAAAGACATGTCTTATCAGGAAACAGCTTATGCGGTGATGAAACAGTTCCTGACAGATTTTACGGAAGAAGAGTTAAAGGCATGTATTGCAAACGCATATGATGCAAAATTTGATACAGAGGAGATCGCACCTCTCGTAAAAACTGATAAAGCATACTATCTGGAACTGTTCCATGGAGCAACTATCGCATTTAAGGATATGGCATTATCTATTTTGCCGCATTTGATGACAACTGCAGCAAAGAAGAACAATGCAAAGAATGAAATCGTCATCTTAACAGCAACTTCCGGTGATACAGGAAAAGCTGCTTTGGCAGGCTTTGCAGATGTACCGGGAACAAAGATCATCGTATTCTATCCAAAGAACGGTGTCAGCCCGATTCAGGAAAAACAGATGGTCACTCAGAAGGGTGACAATACATTTGTCGTAGGTATTCACGGAAACTTCGATGATGCACAGAGTGGAGTCAAAGCAATCTTTGCAGATAAAGCTCTTGCAGAAGAAATGGATAAAGCTGGATTCCAATTCTCCAGTGCAAACTCTATCAATATCGGACGTCTTGTTCCACAGGTGGTATATTATGTATATGCTTATGCAAAATTATATGCCAACGGAGAAATCGAAAAAGACGAAAAGATCAATGTGGTTGTTCCAACAGGAAACTTTGGTAATATTTTAGCAGCATATTATGCAAAACAGATGGGTATGCCAATCGACAAGCTCATTTGTGCATCTAATGATAATAAAGTATTATATGATTTCTTCAAAACAGGATGCTATGACAAGAACCGAGAATTTATCTTAACAACTTCTCCATCCATGGACATTTTGATTTCCAGCAACTTAGAGCGTCTTGTTTATAAGATAGCAGGAAATGATGCTGTCAAGGATGTAGCATTGATGAAATCATTAAACACTGATGGAAGCTATGAAATTAGTGAAGAAATGAAAGCTGAACTTGCTGATTTCTACGGAAACTATGCATCAGAAGCAGAAACCGCAGAAGAAATCGCAAAGGTGTACGGTGATACAGGATATGTATTAGATACTCATACAGCGGTAGCAAGTGCAGTTTATGGAAAATATGTGGCAGAAACAGGCGATGCAAAGAAAGCGGTGATTGCTTCCACAGCAAGTCCATACAAATTTACAAGAAGCGTTATGAATGCCATTGATGCAGAAAAATATAACGCAATGGGAGATTTTGAACTGGTAGATGAACTTTCTGTAATTTCCGGTGTTGCAGTACCTAATGCAATCGAAGAAATCAGAAATGCAGAGGTTCGTCATAATACTGTATGTGATGCGAATGAAATGCAGATGATCGTAAAACAGTTCTTAGGAATCTAATTAGCACAAAGGAAGGTAAAAAATGGATACAGGTTCAATGTTTGGGTTTATGGACATCATTGTTTTGGGGTGTGGTGTCTATGGGATTTACTCCTGGTATATGCTTGTGAAAAAGCAGGAAATTAAAAAGGCATTCTTATTAGGCGGAGACAGCCGCGTGGAAGAGTGTACAGATTTTCAGGGATTTGCAGACTGCATTGGAAGCAAGCTTTTGATCGTATCGATCGCAATGATTGTCTTTGGAGCAGTATCTGCAGTTAATGATTATGTGCAGAGTCTTGGTGCAGTCATCTGGATTGCGCTGGTAGGTTTCTTTGGGATACTGGTCTGGTACTGTGTACAGCTTCGCAAAGCAAATCAGATGTATTTTAAGAAAGGCGCTTCCACTGGAAGTACCATTAAAAACAAAGCATTAAATAAGAAATAGCAGGTATGAAAAAGGTCTCCTCAATTTGCGGAGACCCTTTTTAATAGTTAACGTTTTTTGAGTGATTCATAGGTTTTTCTTTTACATACGCTCTTGTATGCAGGACGAATAATTTTTCCTCCAGTTGCAAGCTCTTCTAATCGATGTGCACTCCAGCCGACGATTCGGGCAGAAGCGAACATTGGTGTGAAAAGCTCTGTCGGAAGATCTAACATACTGTAAACAAAACCGGAATAGAAGTCGATGTTCGCACTGACACCTTTGTAAATTTTACGTTTTTCAAAGATGACTTCTTTAGCCAGGCGCTCTACAGTGTTATAAAGTGCAAGCTCTTCTTCACGTCCTTTTTCCTTTGCAAGACTTGCTACATGAGTCTTAAAGATTTCGGAACGAGGGTCGGAAAGAGAATAAACTGCGTGCCCCATACCATAGATGAGACCACTATGGTCAAAGGCCTCACGATCAAGAAGCTTACAAAGATAATCACGTAACGCTCCTTCATCGCTCCAGTTTGGAACATTTGCTTTCAGATCGTCAAACATTTTAACAACCTTTACATTAGCACCACCGTGTTTTGGCCCTTTTAAAGAACCAAGCGCAGCAGCGATGGCCGAATAAGTATCAGTTCCGGAAGAGGATACAACATGTGTGGTAAATGTAGAGTTGTTACCTCCGCCGTGTTCCATATGAAGAACCAGTCCCAAGTCCAACATTTTGGCTTCCAGCTCAGAGTACCGTCCATCTGGACGAAGCAGGTATAAAATATGCTCCGCTGTGGAAAGCTCTGGTTTTGGCGGATGAATGATCAGGCTCGCACCATCATGATAATGGTTATAAGCGTGGTAGGCGTATACGGAAATCAGCGGGAATAAGCTGATTAACTGTACGGACTGGCGCACAACGTTTTCGATTGAAGTATCATCGGCACGGTCATCGTATGCATACATTGTTAAGATGCTTCTGGCAAGTGCATTCATCATATCTTTACTCGGTGCTTTCATGATGATATCACGTACAAAATGTGTTGGAAGAGAACGATATTCTCCCAGCATCTGTTTGAAATTTGCCAGATCATTTTTGTCGGGAAGCTTTCCGAAAAGCAGAAGATAAGCGATCTCTTCAAAGCCAAAACGGTTATCCTTTTCGAAGCCTGAAACAAGGTCCTGAATCTTATAGCCGCGATAGTAGAGACGGCCGTCACAAGGAATCATATCACTGTCTTCAATAGTATAGGAAATGATTTCTGAAATATCAGTAAGACCTGCCAGCACACCCTTACCATTTAAGTCACGAAGTCCGCGTTTTACTTCATATTTTGTATAAAGGGCAGGATCGATCTGTCCGTGTTCTCTGGACAATTTGGATAGCGCTAAAAGTTCCGGTGTGATTTCTGAATAACTATTAATATTCTGCATTCAAATTCTCCTCTCAAGTTTTTCCATATTTGCATATCATATCATAAGATTCAAAAAAAATCTCCCCCAAATTTGAAAGTTTACAACTGTTCATAGATTCTTAAGAAAATGCGCAAAAATTTGATAATAAATTCACAGAAATTAGGAAAAGAAACGTTGATTTTTTTTTAACAATGTGCGATAATTAACTCGATTTTGAATAATAGGAGGAAAACTTATATGTCTACAAAAGCTTATTATCCGATTTCCGAAATCGGCGCTGGTAAAGTTGGTTTTTCAAGAACTCGCTCTATCATTGAAGCTGCTTTCTACGGAAACAATGTTGTTAAAATTAACACATTAAAAGAGGCTTATGAATTAGCTAAAAATTCACCAGGAACAATTGTTACAGATATGCCTGTAAAAGATGGCGATACATTCGGTCTTGAAAAAGACGCAAAAGTATTATTATTCAATGACGGTGCTGTAACAGGTCGTTACGCTGCAGCTCGTCGTATCAAAGGCGAACCAGGTGTAGACGAAGCAAAACTTGATAAAGTAGTTATGGACGCTGTATATGAAGCACGTTGGAAAACTATGTATCATGCAGAATGTTTCGTAGGTCTTGACCCAGAATTCATGGTAAAAGCTCACCTTCTTATTCCAGAAGGAGAAGAAAACATTCTTTATAACTGGATGATCAACTTCCAGTATATGTCAGATGAATATGTAAAAATGTACAAAAACTCCAAACCAATCGGCGATGGAAAAGAACCAGACATTTACATCTTCTCTGATCCACAGTGGGCACCACACGATGCACCAGACGTTGATTACAGCTGCTTAAGCGACCCATTAACACTTTGCTACTTCGATACAAACCAGAACTGTGCTGCAATTCTTGGTATGAGATACTTCGGAGAACACAAAAAAGGTACATTAACAATGGCTTGGGCTTTAGCTAACAGAAATGGTTATGCAGCTTGCCACGGCGGACAGAAAGAATATACATTAGCAGACGGATCTAAATTCGTTGCATCTGTATATGGTTTATCAGGATCTGGTAAATCTACATTAACACATGCAAAACACGGTGGAAAATATCCAATCACTGTATTACATGATGACGCTTTCATCATCAACACAGATACATGTTCTTCTGTAGCTCTTGAACCTACATATTTCGACAAGACAGCAGATTACCCAACAGGATGCCCAGATAACGAATACTTATTATCTGCTCAGAACTGCTCTGCTACATTAGACGAAAATGGAAAGATTCAGTTAGTAACAGAAGATATCAGAAATGGTAACGGACGTGCAATTAAATCTAAATTATGGTCTCCAAACCGTGTAGATAAGATCGATGCTCCAGTTAATGCTATTTTCTGGATCATGAAAGACCCTACAATCCCACCAGTAATCAAACTGAAAGGTGCTGCTTTAGCATCTGTTATGGGTGCTACACTTGCAACAAAGACTTCTACAGCAGAACGTGTTGCAGCAGGTACAGACTTAAATGCTCTTCGTATCGTGCCATATGCTAACCCATTCAGAACATACCCACTGGTTAACGACTACGAAAAATTCAAAAAATTAGTTGAAGAAAAGAATGTAGATTGCTATATCGTTAACACAGGTGATTTCATGGGAACAAAATGTAAACCAGCTGATACATTAGGAATTCTTGAAACAATCGTTGAAGGAAAAGCTAAATTCGAACAGTGGGGACCATTTGAAGACGTTGAAATCATGTATGACTGGTCTGGAAAGACAGCAGATTTTACACCTGATATGAACGACCCAGAATACAAAGCTGCATTAAAAGCTGCTATGCAGAACCGTGTTGATGCTGTTCAGGGCTTCGCTACAAAGAAAGAAGGATATGACAAACTTCCAGATGAAGCACTTGAAGCAGTTCAGAAATTAGTTGACGCTTTAAACTAAGCAAATATTAAGATTCTACATAGAAAAACGCTCCGTGAAAACGGGGCGTTTTTTGCATGAGAAAATAGTTATATATTTTAGAAGGTTTATGGATAGTGAGGGGTGTAAAATGCAGATACTATGACTACTTGATAGGAGGTATCGCATATGCGCAGTAAGATTATCACATCACAGGATTTTGTACAATTTGAATCCTACTTACAGGAAGAAGAGAAGAGTAAGGCTACGATAGAAAAATATGTAAGAGATATACATGCCTTTTTCCGTTTTATGGGATGGGAAGACTGCAGAGTAAAAAATCTGAAGATACAGAGAATGACCTATTGTCCGGAAGATAAAGAGCTGTCAAAGTCAGAATATATGAGGCTTTTGGAAGCTGCAAAAGAACAGCCACAGTTAGAATTGATTTTGCAGACAATCTGCGGAACAGGAATCAGGGTATCTGAGCTTTCCTATTTTACAGTAGAAGCGGTCAGAACGGGAGAAATTCATATTTTCTGTAAAAATAAGAATCGAACGATTCTGATTCCCGGCAAATTAAGAAAAATGCTTTTGAATTTTGCAAAGAGAAATAAGATTTCAGAAGGAATTTTGTTTCGGACAAAAAATGGAAAACCACTTAATCGCAGCAATATCTGGTCCAGGATGAAAAAACTGTGTATGGCTGCAAAGGTAAATCCCAAAAAAGTCTTTCCGCATAATTTAAGGAAGCTTTTTGCCAAGACCTTTTATAATATGGAAAAGGATATTGCGAAGCTGGCAGATTCCCGTTTATAAGTATCCCGCATCCCAGGCTGCGGAAAACAACGAACTTGACCAATATCGTGCTTCCAGAAAAGCAAATATCGCTTGCAAGGAAGCGATTGAAGCGGCCATCCGGGAACACTACCGTGATAACCGGCTGGGGAGCAAAGCTGTCAATCAGGTGCTGGAAGAGTTCGGAATGGAACGCATGATGTATGTGCTTGCCAACACGGTGAAGCAGAAGGATTGGGACGCTCGTTTTTCTCCGGACAATAAAGCCTGGGCAGCGACCGTAGTGATTCCTCCTAACCCCGATCCTTGGGGAACCGACCGTAATTGTTACTTCGTGGTGGACAGTCATCCCGGTTTGACTGACCTGTTCCTGAAGCAAGCCCGTAAAGTTCAGCAGGACTTGGAGAAGAAACCCTCGGTTCGTGACAAGTTAAGAACTGCCCCGGACACTACCAGAACTACCAGTCCTAAGAAGCATACACAGGAAAGATAAGAATATGGCGGCGAAAAGAACCTGCGATATTCAGCTGAATTTTCGTGTGTCGCAACATCAGCTTGAATTGATCGAAAAGAAAATGTCCCAAGTTGGGACGAAGAACAGAGAAGCCTATCTGCGGAAGATGGCGATTGACGGATATGTGATAAATCTGGATATGCCTGAAATCAAAGAAATGCTTACCCTGTTGCGCTACACCAGTAACAACATCAATCAGCCGACCCGTCGAGTGCATGAAACCGGGCGCATTTACGATGCGGACTTGGAAGATATACTCCAAAAACAAGATGCCCTCTTAGCCGGGATGAAAGAGATATTGACCCAGCTGGGTAAAATCTCGTAAATGGACTAAAAACCCCATGCAGCGGAGGGAGAAACGGAGTTTATACCGTCGCTCCCTCCGCTCTTTTTCTTTTGTTCTGCGCATCCTTGAAAATATATCCAGGTACGGTAAAATTAAAGTAGATAAGAAACAATGATTACGCACAAGGAGGTTTTCCCATGAAGGTGCTTTTTAAGATTTTGATGGCTCCCGTCACATTGGTATTGACGCTGTTCGTTTGGATTTGCTCTGCAATCCTTTACTGTTCCTCTTTTGTATTCGGCCTTGCCGGTACGCTGATTGGTCTGCTTGGCCTGCTGGTTCTGATCTCCGGCAATGTGCAGAACGCTGTGATCCTTTTTGTCCTTGCTTTTGTCGCAAGTCCGATGGGACTTCCGATGGCAGCGGCATGGATGATCGGTAAGGTACAGGATCTGCGCTGTGCTATCCTGTCTTGGTAAGAGAGGACTGGCAATGAATGTTCTCCGGGTTATAATCTTCTCAATCATCACATTTTTTGTCGGCTTGCTTATGGGTCGGCATGATAGGGAACAAAACAAATGACGGAAATGCTCCGGTGCCAGGTGGTATTGGAGCATTTGTTGTTCTGAGACTTTGCAAAATCTATTGATTATTTTCGTATATCTGCTAAAATAAAGGGGTAAGTTAAAGGGTGAGATAAAGGGAGAGTTAGAGAGTGAGTTAAAGGGAAAGAACGCTCGCTTTACTTGTCCAGAGAGGAGGCAGACAATGCCATTACCAATCAATATATCTGATTTGATCAATCGCCGGGTGGTAGAGAACGCCCGTGTGGAATACAAAGGTGACTGGAATCCGGAGCCGATCCTGCACTCTATCTGTGCCTTTGCCAATGATATTGACAACTGGGGCGGCGGCTATATCATCATCGGCATCGACGAGGAAGATGGTATGCCCAAGTTCCCAATCCGGGGCCTTGAAAAGAGTTCCATCGACCGTATTAACAAAGAACTGCTGCAAAAGTGCAATCTGATCGAACCCAGGTACATCCCCATCGTGGAGCAGACCACCTTTGACGGCAAGGAAATTATTGTACTGTGGGTGCCGGGTGGCCCTGACAGACCGTATAAGTGTCCGGTGGCGTTCCCTACGGAAAAGGCAAAGAAAGCGGAGAAGGCATACTACATCCGCAAAATGTCCAACAGCATCCGTGCCAACGCTCTGGAAGAAAAGGAATTGATTCTGCTGGCAAACAACCAGCCTTACGATGACCGGGCAAACCTGATGGCACGGGTGGAGGATATGAAGTCCAGCCTGATTTCTGAGTTCCTGCATACGGTGGGAAGTGATCTTCACAGTGCTTCTCTGCGCAGACCCGTGGAAGAAATCGCCACATCCATGCGGCTGATTGGCGGCCCCTCTGAGATGCGGCGTCCGCTGAATGTAGGTCTGATGTTCTTTAATGAACAGCCGGAATCGTTCTTCCCCTATGCCCGTATTGAGGTTGTCGATAAGCCTGACCCTACCGGCATCGGGATGACGGAAAAGGTTTTCACCGGGCCGCTGGATCGCCAGCTGCGGGACGCACTGAGCTATATCAAGAACTATATTATTAAGGAAAAGGTGACGAAGATTTCCGGACAGGCTGAAGCAGTACGGATATATAACTATCCCTATGATGCTGTGGAAGAAACTTTGTCCAACGCCATTTATCACAAGTCGTATCAGATCGGAGAGCCGATCACGGTTATGATTACACCTGACCGCATGGAAATTACCAGCCTGCCGGGGCCTGACCGGACAATTTCTGATGAGGACATCCAGAACCGGCGCATGATTTCCAGACGGTATCGCAATCGCCGTATTGGTGACTTCCTGAAGGAACTGAAGCTGGTAGAAGGACGCAACACCGGTATCCCCACGATACTGCGGGCAATGGAAACCAATGGTTCACAACCACCGATTTTTGAAACGGATGCGGAGAGAACTTATTTCACAGTCATTCTTCCGGTTCACGACAGTTTCCTTCATGCTGACAATACCGTTCCGTCCCAGGGCAAGGCAAAAAGAAGAACCCTTGCAGAAATCAAACTGCTGATTTTGGACACGCTGGAGACTTCTGGAAATCTCCCGGCAACGGAGCTGGCAGCGGCCATGGGATATGCGAAAGTATCCGGTACAATCACCAAGGCCATAAAGGAACTGATTGCCGAAGGAAAAGTTGTGTATTCGGAACCGGAACGTATCCATTCCAGAAATCAGAAGATTTGTTTGGTAGAGAACAAGAATGAATGATGCGCAGTTGATTGGTGCTGTTCATTCTGCAATGTACAGGCAATGTAAAGAGCGTGGTTATGCTGCCCCTGTGGATGTGCTGATGGATGTTGGTGTGCTGCCCAAGAAGCAGTATGAATTATGGCGTTTCGGAAAAGTCAGCTATCTGGAGAGCGTTTGTACTGTCAATCTTCGCAAGCTGTCCTTTATCATGCATCAGATCCGGATCTATGCCAAAAAGCAGAATCTGAAACCGTCGTTTTGCTATTATAAGCAGTGGGGCGTTCAGAAGAAAAACGGGCAGGGACACAAGCCTGTGATCCCACTTCGGTTCAGTAAAAGTGGCAGACCGGAAATTGAACGGGAATACGCAACGCATTATGTAGATGTGGAACGCACCGCACAGTTGAAATCACAAAAACAGAATAGCAATATACCTAAGGAGCAGTCGTGATGGCTGCTCCTTTTCGTTGGAAGGGAGGGAACGTATTATGGCTACCACACGAATTATGCCGCTCCATGCCGGTAAGGGGCGCACGGTTGGTCAGGCAATCAGCGACATCATCGACTATGTTGCAAATCCGCAAAAGACGGATAATGGCAGGCTGATTACCTGTTTCCAATGTAACAGTAAAATAGCAGATGCCGAATTTCTATACACGAAGCAGCTATACCAGAGAAAGACCGGTCGGGATCGTGGCAGTGATAATGTAATTGCATATCACCTTCGGCAGTCTTTTGTTCCCGGCGAGATTACCCCCGAAGAAGCAAACCGACTTGGACAGGAACTGGCAAGGCGATTCACAAAGGGCAATCATGCTTACATTGTCTGTACGCACATTGACAAGAAGCACATACACAATCACATTATATGGAACTCCACGACCCTGGAGTGTGACCGGAAGTTCCGGAACTTTTGGGGCAGTACGAAAGCAGTTCGCAGGCTGAATGACACCATCTGTATTGAAAATGGGTATTCCATTGTAGAGAATTCAAAGGGTCATAGTCAGAGCTACGATAAGTGGTTAGGCGATCAGGCCAAGCCTTCCCATCGAGAATTGCTACGAATAGCCATTGACAATGCTCTTGCGCAGAAACCGGATGATTTGGATGCGCTGTTGCAGTTACTGAAAGATGCTGGTTATGAAATCAAGGAAGGGAAGCAACTTGCGTTCCGCTGAAAAGATCAGAAGCGTTTTATCCGCCTGGACACGCTGGGCGATGGCTATTCCAAGGATGAATTGCTGGATGTTCTATCCGGTGAGAAAGAACATAACCCCCGCAGGAAGAAGTCTGTTGCTGCGGAGAATCCCAAGGTCAATCTGCTTATTGATCTTCAGACGAGATTGAAAAGAAAAGGTGTTGGATATGCTCGGTGGGCAAAGGTTTATAACCTGAAGCAGATGGCACAGGCTATGAACTACCTGACCGATCATAACCTTCTGGAATACAATGCCCTGAAAAAGAAAACCGAAGAAGCAACCAGCAGGCATAATACCTTGTCGGCACAGATCAAGGCAACGGAAGCTCGCATGGCAGAAGTCGCAGTTCTTAGAACACATATCATCAACTATTCCAAAACCCGTGAGGTGTATGTGGCCTACCGGAAGTCTGGATACTCCAAGAAGTACCTTGCGGAGCACGAATCGGATATTATTCTTCATAAGGCTGCAAAGAAAGCCTTTGACGAGTTGGGGCTGACAAAGATCCCCACAAAGAAAAGCCTTGATGCAGAGTATGCCCGATTGCTGGAGGAAAAGAAGCAAGCCTTTGGTGAGTTCCGAAAAGCCCGTGATGAAATGCGGGAACTGCTTACCGTCAAATCTAACGTGGATTGTATGCTCGGTATGGAAGAAGAACAGAAGAAACAAGAACAGCGATAAATTGAGCCACGACTGTTGCTCCGAAAATAGAGTAGTAGTCGTGGCTCATTTTTTAGTTATTGGCTTATTAAAACGTCTTAAAATTTATCTCCAAAGTTTATTTTTCTATCTCCGGATCGGGAGCCAGCAAACTTTCGATCATGGCATTGACCTCCCGGTAATCGTTGGACACAAGCATTTGCATCTTTGCTTTGTCCTCGTCGGTCGCATCTTCTGCCAGTCCAGCACGCATAATCTCTGCGACCCTCCGGAGCATTCTCTTTGCATCATCCATTGTATAATCCATCGCTGTACCTCCTTTGCCGCAGCAATCCGACATAGAAAAATAGATCAGATGTACCTGCTGTTCTGGAAATATCATAACATATCCATCTGTTTTTTCTACTGTAAAAAGCGTCCGAAGGATGCGTAGCCGCATGATGAAATCATGCGTTCTCATGGGGGCTTGGGGGAAACCCTCAACAAGCGTTTGGGGCTATGTGGATAGCCACAAGCATTGCTTGCCAGTTTTCTCTGACGTATCTTATCCTTCGTACTTTCTAAATATTATTATAATAGAGCAGCTCCCCGCAGGGAGCTGAAAACTACATCATTTTTTTACTGCTTTGCCAAGGGCAATGAAAAGATCCAACTGGTCGTTAGGCAGGGACTTGATGATCTCAATCAATTCAGTCGCTTTACTCGGATTTGTGGATTCCAAGTCAAAAAACTCTTTTGGTGTGATCCCGAAATAATCACAGATATAAAAGAAAGTTTCCATCGAAGGATAATTCTTGCCGCCTTCAATGCCAATAATATAATTGGGACTCTGGCCAATGGACAGGCTCATATCTCTGGCAGAAACGCCTTTATTCATGCGCAGCTGCGTCAGTCTTTTGCAAAAATCTTCTCTTTCCATACAGATCACCACCTTCTAATTGTTCTGTAAACAATTCTACAATACACAGTGGTTATTATTGCCCGGTCAAACTGCGGATTTGCATTGACTTACACAGTTATACTGCGCATAATTGAGATTATCAGTTGGCTCAACTGTGTATCAGAAACGAAAATGTGCTTTTCCTGCTGTGTCTTGCGGCAAATTTGTTTGAAGATTGGGTACAATATGGATACTGAACAAATTTGATTGTAAATCTCAGGAGGAAACCAAAAATGGAAGAAAGAAAAATTACAAATACCCAAATGGAGTCATATCACCAATATTTGATCCGGGAAGAAAAAAGCACGGCAACCGTGGAGAAATATCTCCGGGATGCTCGCGCTTTTGTCGTTTATGTTGGTGGTGAAGTAATTACGAAAGAGGTGGTGATGGCTTACAAAAAGGAATTGCAGATCAAAGAATATGCGGTGCGTTCCATCAATTCCATGTTGGCAAGTCTGAACAGTCTGCTGGACTTTCTCGGTTGGTCTGATTGCAAGGTGAAAGCCATCAAACAGCAGAAACAGGTCTACTGCGCCGAAGAAAAGGAACTGTCCAAGGCAGAGTATATGCGCCTGTTGGAAGCGGCAAAAAATAAACCCCAACTGCAGCTGGTAATGCAGACGATCTGCGGCACCGGCATCCGTGTTTCAGAGTTGAAGTTCTTCACGGTTGAAGATGTAAAACAGGGCGAAGTCCTTGTGAATTGTAAGGGTAAGACCCGAACCATTCTGATTCCCGGCAAGCTGAGAAAGCTGCTGTTGGAGTATGCTAAAAAAGAAAAAATCCGCTCCGGCGTGATCTTTCTCACCCGAAACGGAAAACCTTTGAATCGCAGTTGTATATGGGCGCAGATGAAAGCGCTGTGCGAGGAAGCCGGTGTAAATCCCAGCAAGGTATTCCCACACAATCTGCGTAAGCTCTTTGCCCGAACTTTTTATGGAATCGAAAAGGATATTGCGAAACTGGCAGACATCTTAGGCCACAGCAGCATTGATACCACACGCATTTATATTATGACCACCGGCACCGAACATCGCAGAAAAATCGAGTGACTGGGGCTGGTTGTATAGGGAATAAAAAAGCCCTAACATAATTCATATTATGTCAGGGAACACAGTATCTGCAATCATAAATATCCAATTTTCAATCGACACAAGTATAGCATACATAGCTGAAAAAATCAAGATAGGACATGGAAAAAGTACATTTCACTTTCAAGCAAACTCATAAAAGTTTTTTGCCTTATCGACGGGCAACACAAAAACACCCTCATAGTCGATTTTTCAAAAAAACCGTTGGGAGGGTGTGCTTTTGTGCGCTCAAAAATAGGTAAAGCTATTTTTAACAACTGAATAACAGTCTATAAGCACGACATTATATGAATTACGTTCCAAACAGGACGCTTTCATATCTACAGGTTGACATTATATGAATTATGTGCGGCAGAGCGAAAGCAGATTGTCTGCGGCATGCCAGCACTGCAAGTCATGATCGTGGCCGTGCTTATAAAAAGATTAGGCGGCGGTCAGCAGATCGTCGCTTTTCCTGTTTTCAAGAGGGATGAGAGAAGCCCTTCTCTCAAAAAGGAAAGAAGGTCATATATAAAAGTCATGAGTAAAACTGTAAAAAAAATATGGAACTGGTTCACAACTGTCTTTGTGGCAGTCGTTGTGATTCTTGCGTTGCTTTTGGTTGGTGCAAGGCTGATCGGCCTGCAGGTTTTCACAGTCCTTTCGGGAAGCATGGAACCTACCTATCATGTCGGCTCCCTGATTTATGTAAAGGATGTTGACCCTTATGAACTGGAAAGCGGTGATGTGATCACCTTTATGCTGGATGAGGACACGGTTGCCACTCACCGCATTGTGGAGGTTGTTCCCGACGAGACAGATTCCACCGTTGTGCGCTTTAAGACCAAAGGCGATGCAAACGAAGCGGAAGATGGCTCCCTTGTACATTATAAAAATGTAATTGGCTCTCCGGTGTTCACCATTCCGAAGCTGGGCTATGTAGCCAATTATATCCAGAACCCGCCCGGTACATACATTGCGATTTCAGCCGGTGCAATCCTACTTCTGTTGGTATTCCTGCCTGATCTGTTTGGCAGTGATGAAGATGAAGAAAAGAAGCAGAAGAAAAAGCAGGGCAAGTTTGAACAGCCCCGCTAAACAAGCAATCAAATCGAAGCCCAGCGAAGCGGGTTCGATTTGAAGAGGAAAAACAGCGAAATGAGCGAGCTTTTGGCCTTTGGACGGAAGCGAGGGATATGGAGCTTGTTTTGACGAAACGAGGGCAATGCCGAAAGGCTCCCTATATACATTTTAATAAGGAGGAAACCAAGATGAAAAGCAAACACAAGGCATTGCTCCTGTCGATGTGTGCGGTACTTTTAGTAGCCGTATCCATCTTCGGCACGCTTGCCTACCTGACCGACAAAGATACTGTCACGAATACATTCACAGTCGGCTCCGTGGGTCTGTCTTTGGATGAAGCTGACGTGAAAACGGATGGTTCCTATGAAACCAATCACGACTCCCGTGTGCAGGCAAATAAGTACCATCTGCTTCCTGGCCACACTTACTACAAAGATCCTACCGTAACTGTAGATGCTGGCAGTGAAGATGCTTATGTCCGTATGATGGTTAAGGTCGAAGGTCTGGACAGTCTGAAAAAAGCCATGCCCACAGACAAATTCCCTACTTTCTACAATAATGATCTGTTCTTGCTGCAGAACCTGTGTGTGGATAAGGACGGCAATCTGACTTGGAATAAAGACGTATGGCAGTTTGAAACATTCCACGCCGAAGGCACTTACGCCAACTGCTATGAGTTCCGCTATGTAGGTAACGATACCGAAAACCCTGGTAATGGCATTGTTGTGAAGTCTGCTAACGAAACAGTTTTGGATGACCTGTTCAAGACGATTACCGTTCCCGGCGAGATTGACAACGAGCACCTGGCATATCTGGCAGATGTAAAAATCGTTGTTACCGCTCACGCTATTCAGGCCGATGGCTTCGCTGATGCCGATGAAGCCTGGGCTGCGTTCAGCAAGTAAATTTCAATCCACATTGTTTTCACCGGATGTGAACCCGTGTTCCTCCATCTGTTGAAATAACCCAAAGCAAAAAATCGAAGAAAGGAGGAACACGACATGAGCAAAGGCAGATACGAACATAAAGGTCGCCATCACCGTAGAAAATTCGGCAGCAAGTCTCTGGCTCTGGTTCTGGCTTGCGTCCTGCTGGTTGGTGGTGTGATCGGCGGCACAGTTGCTTGGCTGACTGCCAAGACCAATGAAGTCACCAATGTATTCACTACCAGCGACATTGACATTACGTTGCAGGAACATGAGTACGATCCAGACAAAGACGAGCTGACCAATACGGAAACGACCACCGGCGTTGACAACTACAAAATGATCCCTGGTTGGACGATTCCGAAAGACCCTTGGGTAACAGTCAAGGGCGGCAGCGAAGACTGTTGGGTATTTATCAAGGTTGAGGAGAAAGGCGGCAACGTTACTGTTGACGGCAAAACCTACAGCTTTGATAACTTCATTGGATACAAGATTGATACAGCTAACTGGACTCCGCTGACGGATGACCAGGACAAGGCAGTTGCAGGCGTTTATGTGACATCCGGACCCGTAAATGAAGTTACAAAAGACCGTAACATCAAGATTCTGGATGCAGGTACATATACCTTTGACGGCGTTAACTTCACCTGGGATAAGCAGGAAGTGTTAACCAAGCCTGATGTAACCAAGGAAATGATGAATGAAGTTACTGACGCAACCAAGCCTACACTGACATTCACTGCATACGCAAGTCAGTATTGGAAGAACAATACAGAAAACTTCACAGCGTATGAAGCGTGGAAAAATGTTTCCGGCAACTAACCCCATTTTGATGCAAAAGGCAAAGCCTTTTACATAACAAGCAAAAAATCCAAATTAAGAAAGGAAATTTACAACTATGAAGAAGAAAATTCTTTCCCTCTGCCTGGTCGTAGCCCTGGCAGCAACTGCCGTTATCGGCGGCACTCTGGCTTACTTCTCTGATACTGACGTACAGAAGAATACCTTCACCACCGGCAATGTGGCTATTGACCTGTGGGAAGACTTCGGTGACAACGATGATCAGGGCATTGAGGAACTGATCCCTGCTACTGGTTCTGCTCAGAATGGCACTCTGAAGAACGGCATCGAAAAGGAAGTTTATGTTGAAAACACTGGCTCCGAAGATGCTTATGTTCGTGTGCACATCGCTATTCCTTCCATTCTGGATAATGCTCAGCCTGATTTCGATGCATCCAAGAACGTTCTGCACTTCAACTACGACAACGACTCCGTTGTTGATGGCAAGTGGAACTGGTCTAAGACCGTTGATGGCACTACTGGCAGCAACTGGAACTTCTACGAGACTAATATCGACAACGTTTCTTACAACGTCTACGTTGTGACCTATGAAACCGCACTGAAGAATAGCGAAGCTACTGTTGATGCTATGAGCCAGGTTTATCTGGATTCCAAGACCACTAACGACGATATTACCAAGATTAAGAAGACTCTGGGTGACAACTGGTATATCTACGTAGCAGCAGAAGGTACTCAGGCAGCAGGCTTCAAAAATGCTTATGAAGCTCTGAACACTGCATTCGGTGATCCTACTGCTCCTACTTACACCAGCAAGATCGATTGGAAGACTGTTTCTGGTAAGACCTGGGTTGATACCGAAGCAACCGTTAATCCTTAATTGAATTTTCCTATTGGCTCCCTGCCCTCCTTGGGCAGGGGCCATATGAGAGTACCCGAAGTTGAAAAATCGGCTTCGGATATTCTCATATGGTGCTTTCGCCATAAAAATCAACAAAAAGTCATCGTTTACGATGCAACAATAAGACCGAGAGGAGCACGGTATATGAAGAAGAAAATTTTACTCCTGGCAGCGGTGGCAATATGTGCGGCCATCCTTGCATCAGGAACGCTCGCTTACTTCACATCCGAAGATCAGGTTCACAATGTGATCACGTCAGGCGCTGTGGACATTGAGATCGAAGAATGGCAGGACGAGATTGGAAATCCGTATCCGGATGAGAAAATCGAAGTCATGCCCGGTGTGACTGTAAGCAAAATTGCAACAATTAAAAATTTGGAGGCGGAAGCCTATATCCGTGCGAAGTTTGAGGTAGTCATTACCAGAGCAGATAAGACAGTTATGGAGCTGTCCCCGGAAACTCTGGCAAGTATCATTACCCTGACCATGAATGGTGAGGACTGGCTTCGCAAGGACGGCGACGGTGAATGGTGGTATTACAATGCCCCCGTCAAGACCGGCGAATCGACGGAAGCCTTCTTTACGGAAGTCGTCTTTGACGGCCCCAATATGACCAATGAATATCAGAACTGCACCGTTGAGGTGATCGTAAAAGCTCAGGGTGTGCAGACAGCCAACAATGGAGCATCCGCATTGGAAGCTGCCGGTTGGCCTGCTGAATAAGGAAGGAGGAAAACTGAAATGAAATTGATGAAACGAGCAACCGCTTTGCTCCTCTGTTTCCTTATGCTGACAAACGGCCCGATCAATGCTTTTGCAACGGAAGGTGTCAGTGACAACGATGTTGTGGTAACAGAAGTATGCGAGGAATGCGGCGGATCTGACGCACATACAGATACCTGCTCCTTGAATCCAATTAATCTTTTGAATAATGATACCCCGGTGGTTTGTACCGTATGCGGTGCTGAAAACTGTGAGACGACCCACGTCTACTGCGACACCTGCGAAAAGTACGACTGCGGTCTGACCCATACCACCTGCGATAAGTGCGGCACGGTGGACTGCCAGAGCACCCACGAAGCATGGTGTGATACCTGCAAGAAAGACAGCTGCGGCGTAGACCATACCACCCCTGCCGATAATAACGGCGAAACGGTTGGTGGCAACGATGTAGGATGTAATGAGTGTAAGCAGTTAGAGGGCCACTTGGATACCTGCTCTCAGTATAAGGCTCCTGTGACTAAGTGTGAGCATTGCGGCATCGAGCTGACCGAAGGTGCAGTGCATCTGGATACCTGCCTGACCCTCTGCACCTGTGAGCCTGTTGAGGGCGTGCATCAGGAAGGCTGCAAATTCTATGTGGCTCCCGTTGAGGAGATTGCCGATAACACTCCTCAGATTGGCGACAAGATCTGGATCAAGACCGGCTCCCGGGTTTATAAAAACCACAATAATGTGGATAAGGACTACTACGAACTGCGGGGCAACTACGAAGTCGAAGTTGTTTCTATCCTGACCGACGAAGCAGGAAATGCCCAGTGGTATGAGTTCAAATTCACCGATTTGGGTTGGGGCGAAGCATTTCTTCTTTTGGGTGGCTATAAATATGTCCATGTGGATAATACCAGCGTGGAAGAACCGGACGAATCTGAACCCGGTGAGATTGAATCTCAGGATGGAACCGTCGGTATTTCCGGCAGCCTGCCTGACGGCGCTTCCGTTACCGTTGATGTTCCCGACGACGAGGCGATGGCTGAAATCATGGATAAGGTATTCCCTGCCATGGGCGAATACTTCTCTTGGGTGGAATTTTTTGATATTTCCATCGTTTCTGAGGGCACAAAATGGCAGCCCGGAGAAAATGTGACCATAACTCTGGATACAACAGATATTCAGGATGATCAGAAAGTTAAGGTTTACCACATTCTTGATGATCAGGCAGCTATTCAGCGTGCCATCAAGAACGATTCTGCACAGTCTTACACCGACGACAGCGGCAATACCATTTACTATACCATGCTCAGTTCCGAGGATGGTGATGTGACGGTAAATGAGGATGGGACCATCTCCTTTGAGACGGACAGCTTTTCTATATTTATTGTACAGGGGTTTGCCTCTGAAATAGTTAGAAGCGAGGAAAATACAATCCAAAACGGCTCCTCAGTAAATATGTATCGCAACGAAGTGAAGTACTTCGTTTGGCAGTGGAATAATGGTGAGGATATTCTGGATGCAACTCAGGGTACATGGACAGTTGAGCAGGGAGAAGACAATGTCCGTTTTGAAGTGTATAACTCTGTCCCAAACGGTTATATGGATCCGGATGGAGATGGTAAATTAAATGATTATCGTTTTGCATATCTGTGGCTCAAGGTAAGTGCATTGAAACCAGGAACTGCAAAGTTGCAGTTTAAGTACAAGGATTCTGATGGATCAATCAAAACTGAATGCTTTACGATTGAAATTCTGGAAACAAACAATGAACTGTATGTGGATAACCAGATTCCGCAGAATGGTTGTCTGGTGCCTGTGTTTAGGGATGGCCGTGACACTACTGACATAGAATTCGTGTGGTCAAGAGATGACAATGTGGAAATTTATGATGCCGCATTGGAGGAGGGTTATGCAGTCAAAAAGGGCGCAGTAAATGTTTCCATGGATCGTGGCGGCGTGGATAATGACGGCAACCGTGAAATGAAAACCTATACCGTTTGTGCGAAAAAAGACGGTGAAGAAGTTGCCTCAGCATCGTTTACGGTACCCTATGGCAACGAGGTAATCAACGGCAGTTTTGAGTATCCTATTGCTCAGGCGGAAAACACAGGCTTTGCCAATGGAACACAGGGACTATACTGGTCGACCACTATGCCGGCAGATGATAACGGTACACTGGCTTGGGACGTTGAGTATTTAAATAAAACATATGATAGTAGCGCAAATTCGTTCCTGAATGTATTTGGAATTGTTAAACCAAAAGATGGAGTGACTAATCCTGACTTTTCAAAGGTAGATAGTGTTGAACCAGATTTTGATTTGCCAGACGGTAACCAGCTGGCGGAAATTAACGGTAGTAATCCAGGAGCTTTATATCAAGATGTTCTGACATATCCAGGTGCAGAGATGTATTGGACTCTTGCACATAGAGCGCGAAACTATCAGGGCAATTATGGTAAAGACAATAATAATTATTGGAATGAGAATGCCATAGATACTATGTACGTCATTATGGCCCCTACTGCACAAGTTTCGCATATTAAAACCCAAGATCAATTGAAAGCCTTAATTTCAGCTGCTGGAGAGAATACAGACGGAACGCAAATAACCAAGACGGTTGATGGATATACTATTACTTATAGCATCCGAAAAATCACCGGAAATCATCAGCAATGGAGGTATTATGACAACAACACTACTCCATATATTGTAGGTAATAGTGAATATCTGACGAGATACTTCTTTGCTGCAGGCCCGACGTTTTATGATGATTGCCATCCCACGGGTAATGTAACAGGTACTGTGGGAAACCTCATCGATGATGTTAGCTTTGGCAATGAACTGCCATGGAGAGTGGAGTACTACATTGATGACGTATTGCAGACAGATTTGACAGAATTGGATACTGTACCCTTGGACCGTGACGGCACAGCAATGATCAATCATGCGGCAAAGCACATGAGCGACAGCCGCTTTAGTGATTATACCCACACAAAATCTAAGATCAACGGTAAAGATTTTGCTACAACCACAAGTCTGGACAAAATTTACAGTGGCCATAATATTCTGCAGATTTACTTTGAGAGCTACGGTGTTAATGTAACCAAAAAGGTAGAGGTATCTAACTACAACAGTCTATCCGACGAGGATAAGACCCGAATTGGAACTCTGCTTAAAGATCATACATTTAGCTTTGGCTTGTATGAAAGCGGTGCATCTTCCCCTGTTGCGACGGCAGATGTGACGGTGGATACAGAGACACTGTATGGAACAGCCACTTTTGTAGATAGCAGTAATCGTAAATTCAATCCAGACCCGAATAAAACGTATGTCATTAAAGAGAATGATTTGGTGGCGATTACGGATCTTGTTCTAAAAACAAAAGCAGCGGATACATCATTCAGCAATACCCGTGTTTATTCCTACACAGCAACGAATGTGTACGAATTGAATGTTTACGGAGACTTGACCATAGCAAAACAAGGTGCTGACCCGAAGGACGAGAATCAAAGTTTCATTTTCCGGGTGACAGGACCTGATTCCTTTAGCATGGATGTAGTTATCGTTGGTAATGAATCGACCACGATCAAACATCTGCCTGAGGGCGAGTATACTGTTCAGGAATTAACAAATTGGTCCTGGCGATATGATGCAGTTGCATCTGAGCCTGCGAATGGAACTGTATCGCTGTCTTCCTACAACAAGCAAGGAACGGTGACTTTTACCAACACCCGTACCGATCATTTCTGGCTCTCCGGTGACAGTTACTGCGAAAACTGGTGGAGTGATAACTCTATCAAGAAACGTAATGGCGAAGATGAAGTAATCGAGTAAGAAAGGAGGCCATGAAAATGTATCAAGAAAAACATCATAAAAAATCTCGCAGAACGAGAAAATCCGCTGCATTGCTGGTCTCCCTCCTTCTGCTCCTGACCGTAACCGTTGGCAGCACCATCGCTTTCCTTGTGGACAGCGATGGACCGCTGCACAACCTGTTCAATCCCTCTGATGTAACGACCAAGGTTGAAGAAACACTGGAGGGCAACACCAAAAAAGATGTAAAGATTCAGAATACCGGCGATACCGATGCCTGGATTCGTGCCGCTGTGGTTATCACCTGGCAGGATGCCGAGGGCAACGTCTATGGTCAGGTTCCTGCGAAAACAGATTATGACATCATTTGGGGTAGCGGTTGGAAAACTGGCAGCGATGGCTTCTACTATTGGCCATCCCCTGTTGCTGCAAATACAGGTGTGACTGGCGATCTGATTGAAAGCATTTCTCTCAAGGGAACTGCGCCAGCAGATGGTTATTACCTGACCGTTGAAATCATCGGTTCCGGCATCCAGAATAAACCAGCCAATGTGTTCAATACTGAGTGGGCAAGCAGCGGACTTAAAGTTGATAGTTCCAATTCAGACCCCATGCAGTGGACATTGGTTAGTAAGTAAGGAGGTGCGGGAATGAAACGAACATTTAGAAACTTATCCTCTTTCCTCCTCGCACTGGTCATGATCCTGAGCCTAAGCGTGACAGCCTTTGCAGCAGATTCTTCCATCACCTTCAAAGGGGCACAGGAGGGCTTCGACTTCCAGCCCGGCAGCGAATACACCGCAACGGACCTCTTTGATAACTTCAAGGATGTTATGCCCGGCGACAAGCTGACCGAAACCATTTTGGTCAAGAATGAAGCCAGCGACTGCGATTACATTAAGCTGTATATGAGAGCCGTGGTTCACGATGAAAACGGCAATCCTCTGACTTACAGCGAAGCCTTTGAAAATACAGATGGCAAGGATCAGACCAACATCGATGGCCAGCGTGATGAAACAGTTGTAACGATGACTGATTTCTTAAGCAAGCTTTCCATGACTGTAAAACAGGGTGACAAAGTGCTTTTTGAAGCTTCACCAGATGAACTGGATGGCTTGAAGGACAATGTACTGATTGCAAAATTGGGTAAAGGTGCAAGCACTGAACTTACAGTCGAATTAAACGTACCGATTAAATTAGGAAACAAGTATGCAAATCGTGTCGGTGAAGTTGACTGGGTATTTGTAGTAGAAGAACGCAATAATCCAAGTAATCCGGAGGAGCCCGAAGAGCCGGAAATCTATCCATATGTGCCTGTCATCACTGCTCCGACAAAAACCGGGGACAACGCTAATATTGCGGTTTGGGTGACAGTGCTGGTTGCAGCGGTTGCAGCGGCAGCTGGTATTGCAAAAAAACGTAAACAGAAAATGGGAAAAAATTAGTAAGATCAAAAGAAAGAGTGAATTAATCTATGGCAAGACCAAAAGGTGGAAAAAATACACGCCGTACTCCGGAAGAAAAACTCCAGCTGATTCAGGAATATTACGCTTCCGGGGTAGGTTATAAGACATTTGCGAGAGAGCATGGGATTGCACATAGTCTGTTTTGTACCTGGTTAAAAAAATATAATGAGGAAGGTGCCAGTGGCCTGCAGCACAGCAGAAGAACGATTCCTGCATCGCTTTCGCGGGATGAAGAAATCCTGCAGCTGAAGCTCATCATTGCAGAACAGCAGATTGAGATTTCAAAGCTGAAAAAATCAGCGGTATAACGTGATGGATTTTTTTGTTAAACAGTTGGAATTGTCTAAATTGTATACAGTATTTTCCAACAATTCTGGTTGATAATTGCCCTAAGATGGGGTATAATAATCTCAACCTGAAATGCAGATGAATGCTTCTACAATTTTGAACCTACATCTACGTTTATGGGATTCCTATATTGCAGTTTGGATGTCAAGCCTCCGTTTGCAGTGGAAGGCAGAAGAGCTGTTGCGGTTGCCCACCTAGCTTTCGCTAGGCGTCAAAAGTAGGAGTTGCATTTTGGGCTTTTTACAAAAGATAAAGGGAGATGTGTTTCACATCTCCCTTATTTATGTTTATAGAAGCTGGAAGGAGTGCTGGATGCAGTTAAAAAGATTATCAAGAAAACATAAGATATATCTTTTGGCTTTAGGACTGCTTGTCATATTGGTTCTGATTTTGACAGGAAAATTGTTTCAAAAAGGTGGACAATTTGAGGACAAGACACCGGTTGCAAATGAGGAACTGGTGATTTTCGGCAATGCAGAATCAATAGAAGGTCTGGAAGAAAATCAGGTATATACAGATAAAGGAATTTATACCTTTGAAGGAACGATTGACTGGTCACCGTATCTTTACCAGAGTGTACAGGCAGTGACAGAAGGAAATGAAATTTTACATATCAACAATCTGCTTCAAAGAGAAGTGAAGCTTCAGAATTGTCTGGTCATAGATAATACCGCGGAATATGTGACCATGTTTTCCGAAGGATTTCGCGTTGATCTTCCCTGCAAAAACCTGTCAGTCAGTTTTTCTGATGAAATTGTGGACATCTATCTGACAAATGGAAGTATTACGAAGATTTCCACGAAGAAAGACAGTATCTCAGGGAAGATTCTGTCAATTCGAACTGATGGAATCGAGCTGGAAGGCTATGGGGTAGTACCGATGGATGAGAATTTTCGGTTCTATGAGACCTACGGAGATTATGCGGAGAAATCAGCCACAGGGCTGATCGTTGGCTATGAAAACGCAAAGCTGGTGGTGGCAGAAGGAAAGATCTGTGCGGCGATTCTGGCAGCGCCGATTTCTTTGGAAAGAATCAGGGTTCTTGTAAAAACAACGGATTTTGCGGATATTGTTCATTCTACAGTCACTGTAAAGGCCCATGGAGATTTTGAGATTACTTATGGAGATGAAATAGAAACTTTAAGTGATGGAGAAGAACTATCATTAAATACAGGCAGCGAATATTTTGAAGAGGAGCGAGTGATTTTATCTCCGCAGAGTGATGATGCGCAGCTTGAAATTACAAGTATTGAGAGAAATTATGGAACACCGTCCTATTATGGAAGAATTGAGGTCGTAAAGGATTCTGGGGGACTGATCATCATCAATGATATCGATCTGGAATCTTATCTTTATGCAGTGGTTCCAAGCGAGATGCCGGCAAGCTATGAACTGGAGGCATTAAAGGCACAGGCAGTTTGTGCAAGAAGCTATGCTTACCGCCAGATTTTATTAAATGGCTATGCCACTTACGGTGCCCATGTGGATGACAGCGTTTCCTATCAGGTATATAATAATCTGCCGACAGATGAGAAGGTCATTCAGGCAGTCAATGAGACCGCTGGAATGGTGCTGAAATTTGGCGATGAAGTAGCGACGACCTATTATTATTCCACTTCCTGCGGTTATACGACAAATGAAACCATCTGGAAAAACGGTCTTCTGGAAAACAGCTATATTTCCGGAAAGCTTCTAAATGACTCTATGGAAAAGCTGGATTTGACAGGAGAAAATGATTTTAGAGAATTTATTTTAAATGAGACTTATGAAACCTATGACAGCGGTGAAGCATGGTATCGCTGGGATATGACAGTTCCTGTGGAACAGATTTCCGAAAATATTCAGGAGATTGAAAACATTGGAACAGTAAAAGATATTAAAGTGACGGAACGAAATGAGGGCGGTGTTGTTCAGAAGGTACTGGTAACGGGCAAAAAAGGAGAAGTCGAGATTGAGTATGAACACGCGATCAGAGTTGCTTTCAATGGCAAAGGTCAGACCATCACAAGAACTTATGGCAAAGATACGATTGGTGGAACGATGCTGCCAAGCGGTTTCTTTGTAGTAGACAGAGTGGAAGAGGAGGGAAAATTGACGGGATTTCGTTTCCGGGGCGGCGGTTTCGGTCATGGTGCCGGAATGAGCCAGAATGGGGCAAATCATATGGCAGAAGCCGGAAAATCCTTTGAGAAAATCCTGAATCTGTTCTACGAAGGTACGACGCTTTCTGAGATTTAAAGACTTGTCATTCGAAAACAGATGTGCTACTATGGAAAAATCTTTTGGGGGAAATACAAAACGAGAAAGGTTTGTGAGTGAAATGATATCGTTTGCCAAAAGAATGATTTTGAGAATACAAAGTATATTAGATAGATTTAAGGAACATCGATTAAATGCAGCGGCAGCTCATGCGGCGTTCTTTATTATCTTATCCTTCATTCCGTGCATTATTTTGCTGTTTTCGTTGCTGCAGTTTACAAGCATTGATAAGGTAACGATCACTGTGATGATTCAGAATATACTTCCGAGAGAGATGCAGACATTTTTTGCAGGAATTATCAGAGAGGCATACAGCAAAACAGCATCTACAGTATCGATTTCTGCGCTTGCGACTGTATGGTCTGCAGGGCGTGGCATGATGGCACTGACAGAAGGTTTGCAATGGATTGCGGGAATTAAGGATACTAGAAACTATTTTGCGGTTCGTATACGTGCAGCACTTTATACAGTAGTGCTCCTGCTGTCAATTATCGTATTTTTGCTTTTGGGAGTATTTGGAGATTCCCTGTTAAATCTGATTGCAGTGAAGTTTCCACTGGTTGCTTATGTGACAGGAATGATCAGTGACGTAAAAAATATCTTTCTGTTATTTTATGCGACAGTGATTTTTGCATTGATTTACCGATTTATGCCAGGCAATGAGATGCCATTAAGTGAACATCTGCCGGGAGCAGTGGTAAGTTCTATCGGATGGTTTGCGTTTTCCTATGTATTTTCCATCTATGTGGATGATTTCAGCGGAATGTCAAATATGTATGGAAGCTTAACGACCATTATTCTTTTAATGCTCTGGCTGTATTTTGGTATGTATATTACCCTGATCGGTGCAGAATTTAACCAGTTATTGGCGGAAAGACGGGAAAAAACTTGACATTTCTTTTTCCTATGTTAAAATAATGGGCAGTGATAAATGCTTTGATCGTGCACAGTAGCGGTTTCGTTTCTATCAGAGAGAATGGGTCATCGGCTGGAAGCCTGTTTTAGTTCAATGGAATCTGTGAAATTCACACGGGAGCAGCTTTTCTGAACGGTTTCGATTTTTAGTAGGAAAAGACGGGTCGTGTACGTTATGACACAGGATGAGAGTCCGTAGAATACGGAAATCAGGGTGGTACCGCGGATTAAGAATTGATTCGTCCCTCGTAGCGAAAGTTACGAGGGATTTTTTAATTTTCGCGAGTGGCGAAAAATCAGAGAAAAGGAGATATGAAAAATGAACATGGATGCAATTAAAGCTGGAATTAAAGAAGCTCTTGCGCTGGTGGAAGATGCAAAACAGCTGGCAGATTTCTGGGCAAAATATTTCGGCAAAGGCGGAGAAATTCAGAAATTAATGGCTGGCATCAAAAAAGTGCCAAACGAAGAAAAGAAAGCATATGGTCAGGCAGTGAACGAAGTAAAGGTTCTTGCACAGGAACTCTATGATGCGAAAAAAGTAGAAATCGAAAAGAAAGCAATGCTTGCACGTTACGAAGCAGAAACATTGGATGTTACACTTCCGGCATCTGGAAATGGAGCTGGTAACCTTCATCCATTAACATGTATCAAAAACGAAATCATTGATGTATTCGCAGGCATGGGCTTTGACATTTTCGAAGGACCTGAAATCGAAGATGATGATCATAACTTCACAAGATTAAATGTATTAAAAGACCATCCATCCCGTGATATGCAGGATACTTTCTGGTTAACAGATGAATTATTACTTAGAACCCATACATCACCGGGACAGATTCGTGTCATGGACAATCAGGCACCACCTATCAAAGTATTAGTACCAGGTAAGGTATTCCGTTCTGACAGTGATGCAACTCATTCACCAATGTTCAGCCAGATGGAAGGTCTCGTAGTAGACGAACATATTACACTTTGCGACTTACAGGGTATGCTGGACCAGTTCGTAAAAGCATTATTCTCCGGTGAAGTTAAGACAAGACTTCGTCCATCTTACTTCCCATTCACAGAACCATCTGTAGAAGTAGACGTTAGCTGTTTCAAATGCGGCGGCAAAGGCTGCTCTTTATGTAAAGGTACAGGCTGGATCGAAGTTCTCGGCGGCGGTATCGTAAATAACAAAGTTCTTGAAAACTGTAATGTAGATCCTGACAAATATTCCGGACTTGCATTTGGTATCGGTATCGAACGTATTGCCATGTTAAAATACGGTATCAACCACATGGGCAAATTGTTTGAAAATGATATTGAATTCTTAAAACAGTTCAAGGCATAAGTCGGAGGGTATTATGAAAGTTTTATATAGTTGGTTAAAAGAATATGTAGATATTGATATCGAACCAAAAGAACTGGAAAGCAAACTGTTCTCTGTTGGGTTCGAAGTAGAAGGCATGGAATATCTTGGCGAAAACCTTGAAAAAGTAGTAGTTGGCCAGATTACATCCATGGAAAAATATGAAGGAACACATTTACAGATCTGTCATGTAAACTGTGGACCAATGGGTGAAGATCACCTCATTTTAACAGGTGCGACAAACGTATTCGTTGGTGCAAAAGTACCTGCAGCTTTGGTAGGCGCTAAGCTTCCATGCGGGCTTGATATTCAGCCAAGAAAAATGGTAGATATGATCTCCTACGGTATGCTCTGCTCAGGCGAAGAAATGAACTTAAACAAAGACTGGTATCCGGGCGCAGACGTAAATGGAATCATGATTTTAGCAGAAGATGCACCACTTGGTATGGAAATGAGAGATTATCTGGAATTAGATGATTATTTATTTGATATTTCCATCACAGCAAACAGACCAGACTGCCATTCTGTAATCGGTATTGCAAAAGAAATCGCTGCAGCACTGAAAAAACCATTCAAAGCTCCTGATATGAGCTATGTAGAAGATGGTACAATCAATGAAAACATCAGTGTTGAAGTTCTGGATAAAGAAACATGTCCAAGATACTTAGGACATTACATTTATGATGTAAAATACACAGAATCTCCATTATGGATGAAGAGACGACTCATCGCAGTTGGACACAATGCAATCAATGCAATGGTAGACGTTACAAACTACGTTTTAGTAGAAATCGGTCAGCCAATGCACGCATTTGACTTAAATGACCTGGAAGGTTCTTCTATCGTTGTTAGAAGAGCAACAGAAGGCGAAAAACTTACTACCTTAGATGAAAAAGAACGTGTACTGAACACAAACAACCTGTTAATCTGCGATAAAGTAAAAGCAGTTGGTCTTGCAGGTGTTATGGGTGGTCTTAACAGTGAAATCAAAGAAACTACAACAGAAGTTCTCTTTGAATCTGCAAAATTCTTACGTGACAGCGTTCGTAAGACAGCAAGAGGATTAGGTTTACAGTCTGATGCTGCTTCCAGATTCGAAAAAGGTATCGATGAATACACAGTAGAATGCGGTATGGCTCGTGCATTAAACCTTGTTCAGAAATTAGGCATTGCGAAAGTTAGCTCCAGCCACTTTGACGTATCTGGCGGTGCTTCTACAGAAAAACGTGTGATCAATGTACAGACTGCAAAGGTAAATGATGTTTTAGGTATCGAAGTACCTGAAAAAGATATGGTAGAAATCCTTGAAGCGCTTCAGTTCGAAGTAGAATTAAAGGATGGCGTTCTTACATTGGCTGTTCCAAGATACCGTGATGACGTTGAAACATATCAGGATATTGCAGAAGAAGTAATTCGTGAATACGGTTATGATAAGGTAGTTCCTACATTCCTTGATGCTGCAAAGGTTACAAGCGGTGGTTTAAATGCATATCAGGCAAAAGAACTTGCAGTCAAAGAATATTTATGCAACCAGGGATATTATGAAATTCAGACAATTGCGATGACAGCAAAGAATGAATTTGATATGTTCTTAATCCCAGAAGATGCAGAAGAAAGAAAAGTAGTTGAATTATTAAATCCAATCACAGAAAACTTAAGCATCATGAGAACAATCATGGCTCCATCCATGGTTCGTGTGATCGAAAACAATATCAAAAATGGTCATGAAGAAATGAGATTCTTCGAAATGGCAAATGTATACCTTCCAAAGGCACTGCCACTTACAGAAGCACCTGTAGAAAAGAAAATGCTTTGCTTAGGAAGCTGCGGCGCTTCAGAAGACTTCTTCTCCATGAAAGGAACTTTAGAATCCTTTGCAGGAGCAAATGACTTAACATTCACATATAAACGTGGAAATGTGGCATACTTACATCCAGGCAGAACTGCAGAAGTTTACTGCAAAGGACAGAAGATCGGTCATTTCGGACAGTTACGTTATGAAATCGTTGACAATATGAACATTGCAGGCGGTAAGAAGGCTGATACAAAGATCTTCATCGCTGAAATCGACTACAGCGTATTGGCAGGTCTGTTCAAGAGCGGTATCAAATACGTTCCTGAATCAGGTTTTGCAGGAAACAGCCGTGATATTTCCTTACTGATCGGTAAAGAAGTAGAATGTGGCAGCATCGTGGATGCAATCACAGCATGTGATGAACTGATCACAAAGGTTACTCTGTTCGACCTTTTCGAAAGCGAAAAATTAGGTGCTGATAAGAAGAGTATGGCATTTAACATCAAATTAGCTTCTGCTGAAAAAGATGTAACAGATGCTATGACAGATGAAGTGATTGCGAAAGTATTAAAGGCATTAGAAACACAGTTTAGCGCTCAGATGAGAGCTTAATGGAGAATTCTATTTTATGAATATTAAAGAGTTTTATTATGATTTACCGGAGGAACTGATCGCTCAGGATCCGCTGGCAGACAGATCGTCCTCACGATTATTAACTCTCGATAAAAACAGTGGTGCGTTCTCGCACCACGTTTTTCGTGATATCGTGGATTTCTTAAATCCGGGGGACTGTCTTGTTCTTAACAATACAAAGGTTATTCCGGCGCGCCTTATGGGTGAAAAAGAGGGAACCGGCGCAGGCATTGAAGTGCTTCTCTTAAAGAGAAAAGAGGACAATGTGTGGGAAACTCTCGTAAAGCCTGGCAAAAAGGCTCGTCCGGGAGCAAGGATCAGCTTTGGAAATGGTCTTTTGGTAGGCGAAGTCATTGATGTGGTGGAAGAAGGAAACCGTCTCATCAGATTTGAATATGAAGGCATTTTTGAGGAAATCTTAGATCAGTTAGGTCAGATGCCGCTGCCTCCATACATTACACACCGTCTGGAAGATAAGAACCGCTACCAGACAGTTTACGCAAAACATGACGGAAGTGCGGCTGCGCCGACAGCAGGACTTCATTTTACACCGGAACTTTTGGAAACCATCAAGGCGAAAGGCGTAAAGGTTGCGGAAGTAACACTGCATGTAGGTCTTGGTACATTCCGACCAGTCAAGGTGGATAACATTTTAGACCACCATATGCATTCTGAATTCTATATGGTAGAAGAGAATCAGGCTGCAATTATCAATGAGACAAAGAAAAATGGCGGAAGAGTCATTTGCGTCGGTACGACAAGCTGCCGAACCATTGAATCTGCAACTGGGGAAGATGGAATCCTTCGCGCAGGAAGCGGATGGACAGAAATCTTTATTTATCCGGGATACAAATTTAAGATTCTGGATGCGCTGATTACAAACTTCCATTTGCCGGAATCAACACTTCTTATGCTGGTATCTGCACTGGCAGGACGAGACAATGTGATGGCCGCTTATGAAGAAGCTGTAAAAGAACGTTATAGATTTTTTTCTTTTGGAGATGCGATGTTTATCAGCTAAGAAAATATTAAGAAATTGTTAAATTTAAGGTGGTCTCATTGACTTTTATTTAGGAATCAGTTATTCTAACAACCGGTATGCTATTAGAGTAAGTTGATTCATTAAAGGAGATTACATGTTAAAACAGTATTTAATTACATTTTTTATATCAATGGTGCCACTGATTGAACTTCGTGGTGCAATTCCATACTCACAGGTAATGGGCCTTCCGTTGTTACAGTCCTATATTGTATGTATTATCGGAAATATGCTTCCTGTCCCAATTATTTTCTTCTTTGCAAGAAAAGTTCTGGAATGGGGATGTGACAAACCTGTCATTGGTAAATTTTTTACTTTCTGTCTGGAAAAAGGCCACAAGGGCGGAGAAAAGTTAAAAGCAACTGCAGGACGCGGGCTTCCATGGGCACTGCTCTTATTCGTAGGTATTCCATTACCGGGTACAGGCGCATGGACAGGAACACTTGCTGCGAGTATTCTGGATATGGATTTTAAATCCAGCGTACTGGCATGTATGGGCGGTGTTCTTTTAGCCGGAATCATCATGGGTGTTGCAAGTACAGGAGTGCTGGGTGCACTTGGCGCAATTTTCTAAAGATTGTATTTTTTTAAATACTTAATAGAATTTTAAGAGTTAGGGTGGTCAAAAGACCACCCTTTTGTGTTATAGTATACATGTGTGTAAAATGCGCACAAGGAGGAAATGAATTAGAATAATGAGTACAAAAGAAATCGTCATTCGTCAGGCAGTTGCTGATGATGTGACAAAGGTTGCAGAAATAGAAGAAAAATGTTTTCCAAAAGCGGAAGCGGCATCTTTAAAAAGCTTCTTTGAGCGTTTTATGGCATTTCCGGAATGCTTTCTGGTAGCAGAGGTGGATGGAAAAGTGGTAGGCCATATCAATGGATGTGTGACTGACAGTCCGGAGCTTACGGATGCATTGTATCATAATACATCCCTTCATAAGCCGGATGGCGCATGGCAGACAGTATTTGGAATCGCTGTATTGCCGGAATACCAGCATAAAGGAATCGCAAGTGCGCTGATGAGAACATTCAAAGAGGAGACAAAGAAGCGCGGCAAGGAAGGGATCATCCTTACCTGCAAGGACGAAAAGATCAGCTTTTATAAAGCACTTGGTTTTGAACATGTGGGAGTGTCTGAATCTTCCCATGGCGGAGCAAAATGGAATGATATGATCTGTAAGTTTTCTTAAAAAGGAGACGAAAAATGAAAAAACTTTTAAAATTGGCTGCAGTTTTGGCAGCAATTGTGGCAGCGGGGGCATATTATTATGTGACATTGCCGGCAATCAATATTCATTCTGCAGGATTCTGGTTTTCCCTGATTTTTGCACTGGCAGCAGTGACTGGAATCGTTGCAGTATACAAAATCTTTAAAACAAAGACGGAGATTATTGAGCTTGGTCAGAGTAAACTGATCAGAACATTGCTTGGAATCATTGCAGCATCAGTGGTCGTATTTTTGCTTGGAAGTCTGTTATCTTCTGAAATCATCAATGCGAAGAAATATCAGCAGCTGATGGATGTGCAGGAAGGTGATTTCGCTACCGAAATCGAACCGGCAGATTTTAACAGCGTACCATTGCTGGACAAGGCATCTGCCACACTTCTGGGTAACAGAAAAATGGGTACGATGGTAGACATGGTATCCCAGTTCGAGGTAAGCAATCTGTATACACAGATTAATTATCAGGACAAGCCGGTGAGAGTATCACCGCTTGTTTATGCGAGTCCGATCAAATGGATTGCAAATCAGGCAGATGGTATTCCGGCCTATATTATGATCGACATGGCAACTCAGGAGACAGAATGTGTCAGACTCCCTGAGGGACAGTATATTAAATATTCTCCGGCAGAATATTTTAACAGAAATATCTACAGACATTTGAGATTTAACTATCCGACTTATATTTTCGATGAGTTAAGCTTTGAAATTGATGAAGAGGGTACTCCATACTGGATCTGTCCGGTGAAGAAGTTCAATGTGGGACTTTTCGGAGGTCAGACCATTGGAAAAGTGGTGCTTTGCAATGCAGTGACTGGTGATACCATTTGTTATGATATTGAAGATGTGCCGGAATGGATTGACCATGTATATTCTGCAGAGCTTCTGATCGAGCTGTATGATTATCACGGAGTATTGAAGAACGGATACCTGAACAGCATTTTAAGCCAGAAGGGATGTCTTATGACAACCGATGGTTATAACTACCTTGTAAAAGATGATGATGTTTGGGTTTACACAGGTGTTACTTCTGTGTCAGGCGATGAATCCAATGTTGGTTTCGTACTGATGAACCAGAGAACTATGGAAAGCCGCTACTATGCTTGTCCGGGTGCGGAGGAATATTCCGCAATGGATTCTGCACAGGGTCAGGTACAGCATTTGGGATATACATCAACCTTCCCGTTATTATTAAATGTGTCTGGGGAACCGACCTACTTTATGGCGCTTAAGGACAGTGCAGGACTTGTAAAAATGTATGCGATGGTCAATATCGCAAAATACCAGAATGTTGCCATCGGAGATACGGTTGCAGAATGTGTGAAGGATTATCAGAATCTTTTGAAACAGAATGGCATTTCTTCTGCAGAAAACGGTACAGGTCTTGAAATGAAGGCTGTGATCGAGAAGATTTCACCAGTCGTTATCCAAGGAAACTCTCATTATTACATTACACTTGCCGGAAAAGAAGGCATCTATGATGTAGATGTGAGCGAATATCCTGAAATTGTAACTTATGATGTGAATGACATCATTGGATTTACCTATTTACAGGGTACAAAATTATGTGAGGTAACCGGTATTCAGTAGCCGGGAAAATAGAATATGAAAGATCAGTGTAGCTTATGCCCGCGTATGTGTATGGCAGACCGCGAGGTTACAACAGGATATTGTGGAGTGAAAAATACGCTTCGCGTGGCAAGGGCGGCACTGCATTTTTGGGAGGAGCCCTGCATTTCCGGAGAAGAAGGAAGCGGGGCTGTTTTTTTTACAGGATGCAATTTACGGTGCGTGTTCTGCCAAAATTTCCAGATTGCCAGAGCCGAGCAGGGAAAAGAGATTTCTGTGGAGAGACTGGCGGAAATCTTTCTGGAATTACAGGAACAGAAGGCGAACAATATTAATCTGGTGACAGCGACTCATTATGTGCCGCAGGTGGTTCTTGCGCTAAAACTTGCACGGAAAAATGGTTTGAAAATTCCAGTAGTATATAACTGTGGTGGCTACGAACGTGTGGAAACATTGAAAATGCTGGAGGGACTGGTGGATATTTATCTGCCGGACTTTAAATATGTGGATAGCGAGAGGGCAAAACGATATTCCCGTGCGGAGAATTATCCGGAAGTGGCGAAAAATGCTTTGGCTGAGATGGTCAGACAGCAGCCAAGGGCGGAATTTGATGAGCGGGGAATGATGAAAAAGGGCGTGATTGTGCGTCATTTGATGTTGCCGGGTGGTATTAAGGATTCCAAAGCTGTGGTAAAATATCTGTATGAGACCTATGGGGACAGCATTTATATTAGTTTGATGAATCAGTATACACCGCTGCCGCATGTGGCGGAATATCCTGAGATTGATCGAAAATTGAAGAAATTTGAGTATGACAGGCTGGTGGATTATGCGATTTCTCTCGGCGTGGAGAATGGATTTATCCAGGAGGGAGAGACCGCAGAGGAGAGTTTTATACCGGCGTTTACCAATGAGGGAGTATAGAGATGGAAGGGAAGAAGAGCAAAGAAAAAGAAGTGAAAAAGGGGCCGAAGCTGGCAGTCTGCCCGGTAACGAAGAAGTGCGGAAGCTGTGCATATCAGGGAGTTCCTTATAATGAGCAGGTAAAAAAGAAGAAAAAAGAGGTTGCAAAGCTTTTAAAGCCATATTGTGAGGTCAAGGGGATTTTAGGAATGGAAAATCCTTATGAATATCGTAACAAGGTCCATGCGGTATTTGCGCGGCTGAAAAACGGGACGATCATTTCCGGTACTTATGAGGCGAACAGTCATCGTGTGGTAGCAGTGGATTCTTGCATGATTGAAAATCAGAAGGCAGATGCGATTATTCGAAGCGTGAGAGAGCTTGCGAAGTCTTTTAAGATAAAGATTTATGACGAAGATACAGGGTATGGCTTATTACGTCATGTGTTGGTAAGAGTTGGACACCATAGCGGACAGATTATGGTGGTTCTGGTTCTTTCAAACCCTGTGATGCCGGGAAAGAACAACTTTGTGAAAGCATTGTTAAAGCTTCATCCGGAGATTACGACCATTGTAGTGAATGTGAATGACAAGAAGACAAGTATGGTCTTAGGTGATAAGGAGAAACCAATTTATGGAAAAGGATACATCGAAGATACTTTATGTGGGTTGACTTTCCGTATTTCTCCGAAATCTTTCTATCAGATCAATACAGAGCAAACAGAGGTGCTTTATAAAAAGGCTATCAAACTGGCTGATTTAAAGGGCAAAGAACGTGTGTTAGATGCTTACTGCGGCATCGGAACGATTGGAATGGCAGCTGCAAAGCACGCCAAAGAGGTTATCGGGGTAGAATTAAATCCTGATGCTGTGAAAGACGCCAGAGCCAATGCGAAGATCAATGGTGTGAAGAATATTCAGTTCTATCAGAATGATGCGGGTAAATTTATGGTTCAGATGGCAGCACAGGAAGGAAAAGGCGCCATCGACGTTGTATTTATGGATCCGCCAAGAGCAGGAAGTGACGAAGCGTTTATGTCTTCTGTTGTGAAACTTGCTCCGAAAAAGGTTGTGTATGTTTCCTGCAATCCTGAGACACTGGCGAGAGACCTTGCTTACTTCAAAAAGAATGGATATGAGGCGAAGGAGGCCTGGGCGGTTGATATGTTCCCGTTCACAAGCCATGTGGAAACTGTCTGCCTTCTGTCGAGAAAAGCCCAATAAATCAAAGGATTTCGCCATTTTGGGAATAAAATAGATGTGTGTTTCTGTTTCCGTAGAGTGATGATATAATCGGATGTTTACCCCAGGGGATAGGCTTTGGAGGACGGGAAATATACATTTTGGCGAAAGGACACTTTTTCGCAAAAGTAAGTAGGAGGTGTCGTATGGAAGAACATAATGAGCTTGATGTTTTAAGTGAGACAAATTACATTGATGTATTAAAAGATATTCTTGAGACTTTTATGAACGAAGCAACAGATATTGCTGTGCAGGTGATGAATTCAGATATTGTGCAAGATGGAACAGAAATCTTATCACAGGTTGGTGAAGCGGTTTCTGGAGCCATTAAATCGCTAAAGGTTGCACAGAAAATTGCAAGCATACCAACAGCTTTATATATGAAAAAGTTTGAGAGGTATTGTAAGGGGTTAACAACGATACCTCTGGAGAAAAGGCAAAAATATATGAAACTTCTTGGCAAAGAGAAGTTTAATAAAGAAAGTGTATTTGTGCTTAATGTAATAAATAGAATTGAGGAAAATGAGAAGATTCCTTTGTTTTTAAAGATTCTTAACGCCAAAATGGATGGCTTTATTGATGATAATGAGTACCATAGATTAATGATTTTGACAGATCGTACATTGTATAGCGATTTATTATATTTGAGGGATAATATTACAGAAGACCCTGTTAAATTGAATTCGGATTCTGACTATGGTCTTGCGTCAAGTGGTTTGCTGGTTACTGCGGGGAATGAATGGGTTGAAGGCATGGATGATGCAGACAACGGTGTCCGATTTAATTATACCTTGGCGGCAAAGAAAATGGCATATATTTTCTTCGGTGTTGAGTGTGCTATGAAACCATCCAATAAAGGTATAACTATTTTAGTTGCAGCTTCGAACGAGGAAGTGGAAGAACAACTCAATGAGCTTTTTAAATAATAATTTTGAAGTATGGGAAGAAAAGAGGAAATAAGATGACCACAGAGTTATTAGAGATAATGCAAAAAGATATAAAACGATGTGAAGATGCTCAAAGTTCAAATGAAGGTACGCATCGTTTGTACCAAGCATTGATTGCAAAATATAATGGAATATTTGAAGGTTTTGAAAAGGACATACCAACCTCTGGAAAGGCAGCTTTTGGAGGTGGAGAGTTTAACTATAGACCAGAGTTGAATGCAATTAAAGAAAAATTAGAGTTACTCATTGTAACAGATAATGACAAAGATCCTCTGTTTAATTTTAAAGTTATGTATGAGGATGATTTGGAGTCGTTGAAAAAAGCTATTTCCGATGCTGAAAATAGAGAGACACCAGAATCAGTAAAGTTACAGCTGTATAAAGATGTAACTGCAAAGTATCATCCGTATATACCTAAACTTAGCGATGGTCTATATGATTATATTCAGGCATATGCATTTTATGATGATGTGTCTGGAGAATCGTTATTTCATAATCTTAAGCAAGTATATAATAAAATGTTGTCTTTTAAAGCGTTGGGGTATCCTTCACTGAAAGAAACGGTTCCTCAGAGCGTCCCAATGGTGCAGATAACAAATACAAACGAAAACAAAGTTGATGTCAATATTTCCTTTAGTGATGTAAGAAAAGAAATTGAGAATATGTCGGCATTGCCGGATGCTGAAATAGAGGAAATTTTGAATAAAATTAACGAATTAGAAAAAATTGTTAAATCTTCAGACCGCAAATCAAAAAAGTGGGAAAATGCAAAAGGAATTGTTAAATGGATTGCTGATAAAGGTGTTGATGTAGGAATTGCATTGTTGCCGTTGTTATTGCAGATTAAGTAGATATACATAGAAACGTAACGTGAGGAATGTTGTAAAATGGGGATAAAACTATTACCCCACTTTGAAAACCCATTGCATACTTTCGCTATGCAGTATAAAATCAAAGTTCAAGGGAATATTGAAATCGTTTGTCTGCTTTCAAAGAAACCTTGATTTTCTGCGGTTTGTGGGATATTAAGGGGAGAAAATGAATGTGTGTTTTCAGGTCTTTTGAATGAAACATTTGAATATTAAAACAGTGGGGTGTTTTGAGACTCTGCTGAATAATAGGCTTTTGCTAAAAGGTATCACTTTTGCGAAAATGTATGATACTTCCCGGCAGAAGCCTTTTTATATAAAGATAACTTGACTTCTAAATCTTACTGATGTAATATTTGTAAGCGATGAATAAGACACCGTATAGAATTATCCATCGCCTTGTGTTTTATTGCATGCTAAAACGGCAACTGTGGATGATTTTCCACGGTCACATTCTCTACATCTATTAAACCTGTACAGTGTTCCTTGATAAAAT